>JAKQJG010000314.1 GCA_029561305.1 Bacteroidota bacterium
CAGCACCAAAATAAACCGCCACCACATAAAAAGTAGTATCGCTGCTGCCTTGTAATATGCAGCTGAGCCTGCCAGCAAAACTATCCGGGCCGAATGTTCTCATCGTGTCGATCATCATCCCCCTTGCACCACTGCCACTCATCGGTTTGATCAATGCGGTTGGCAATCCGTCGACAAATTTGGTATCGGTGCCAAACAGGGCGAATAAACTTTTCATTCCACTAATGATCACGTCAAAAGTACCGCTGCTGCGGAGCAGGCTGATAGCAACCAGCATTCCCACTAAATAGGGTATGATCTTTACTGCCGTTTCAAATCCACCTTTTGCACCTTCAATGAATGCATCAAACACATTTATTTTTTTATACACAGCACCAATAATGATCACAAAAAATATGAGTAGTATCAAACCAGTGCTTAGTTGCTCTGAAAAAAGATTTACGCCAACTGTATTGAGTGATAGTATGAATGCAACCAGCGATGCAATAATAGCAGAAATACCCAGTATCCATCCTAAAATAACCGGTTGAACGATCTTGATCTTTTGTTTAAAAGACACCATCAGCAATGCCGCCAATGTAGCGATAAAAGTGGCGATAAGGCAGGGCAGAAAAATATCTGTAGGGTTTACTGATTTTTCCCCCAACGGTCCTGTTGTGATCGCCCTGGCTGCAATAACAGTGGTTGGTATAATTGACAAGCCTGCAGCATGTAAACATAAAAACATGATCTGTGCATTGCTTGCTTTTTCTTTATCAGGATTGATCTCCTGTAAACTTTCCATTGCTTTAATGCCAAAAGGTGTGGCGGCATTATCAAGCCCCAGCATATTGGCACTAAAGTTCATCATCATATGCCCGTGTGCAGGGTGGCCCTTTGGCACTCCAGGAAATAATTTTGAAAAGAAAGGCCCTACTATCTTTGAAAGAAACCTTATACCACCAGCTTTTTCAGCAATACTCATAAAACCCATGAACAATGCCATGATGCCGATCAAACCAATGCAGATCCTCACAGCAGCTTCGCAGGTGGCAATAATGCCATCAACCGGTTTTTGCTTTTTGCCAAGGATATATCCGGCATCAACAATCCTTATAGCAGGAAATGTTGCCTGGATCTTACTGGCTGAGTCTTTGGTAAGTATGTCTGCAATGATGTATTTTGTTTCCTTGTCGGCCTCTTTTTGAAAAACATAGCCATACTCTTTCATTTGCTTAGTAAGCGCAGCCGTGGAAGTACTGTCGGTTACAGAAACAAACCTGAATTCATCTTTGCTGGTGCCGGTAACCAGCCTGCCAAAGATGTCGTCCCTGCTGTCGTTAAAAAAAAACTGGAAAGCTGCAACAGATAATGCAATTATTATAAAGGCACTCCATATCCTGCTTAAGGCCATATTGGTTTTTAGTTTACTGGTGAGTTGCGCAGGTAGTCTTACGCATAACAGGGTCAAGATAATATTTTAATAGCAAATAAGTTCTTGCTTTCTTGATGTGTAACCCCTTTAGCCGTTGTTTAAACCCCGTCAGCGGTTTATCACCCTGGCGGCGGTTGTCCTAAAATATTATAAAATCAAAAATTGGGGAAAACTCAATGACTACCTCACCAGCATCACACTGCCATTTACAACACTCACTTCATTGTTGCCGCATACAAATTCTATTGAATACACATAGTTTCCTGCTGGCTGGTACTGGCCTTTGTACTTTCCATCCCACCCGCCGGATTTATCATCCAACCGGAAGTTGCCATTGATAAAAATCAACTGACCATACCGGTTAAATATCCTGAAAGAACTTACCATTACGATACCACTGCCGAGTGGTCCAAATTTATCATTCCTGCCATCATTGTTAGGAGAGAAGGCTGTTGGCAATGATACGCTGCTGTTGTCGCATTTTACAAACAGGTTGATCTCATCACTTGCCGTGCACCCGCCTGCATTCGTTACTTCCACTTTATAGGAGCTGTTCTTTTTGGGTGAAGCAACAGGGTTGGGACAATCGAAGCAACTCAGGTCTGCAGAAGGCGTCCACCTGTAAGAACTGATGTCACCTGAGTAAACAGGTGCCAGCGTAACAGGGTTAGCTGAGTTCAGTGTAATGTCATCACCCAAGTTTACATACGGTTGCTGGTAAACGCTTACGGTAATGAGGGCACTGTCAGTAAAACAGTTCAGGCTGTCGCTGGCAACTACCTTATAAATAATGGAGGCGGAAGGTGATGCAACCGGGTTATTTATTGCCGGATTGCTTAACCCTTCAGCTGGTGACCAGGTATAGATTTCCGCACCTTCCATACTCAATTGGATTGATTTGCCACTACAAATGGAAACATTGGCTGGAACACTTAAGGTTAATGCTTTTTTGACACTGATAAATACGCTATCTGTTTTTATACACCCTTCACTGTTGGATGCTGTTACATACGCATACACGTCGTCGATAGTATTGATAACCGGATCACTGCAAATAGTGCAACTTAGTGCCGCTGCAGACTGCCAGGTATACAAATCAGCTCCGCTGGCTGAAAGCTGCAGAGACGTACCAGTACATAACATGGTATCGTTACCTGCAAAAACATCAGGCAAAGGCTTAATTGTAACTGTTGATATAGCAGTATCTGCGCATCCTTCATTGTAAGATGCAGTTAATTGAATATCGAAAGAGCCTGGATTATTAAACTGTTGAGCAGGTGGATTCTTTTCAGAAGAAACATTCCCATTGCCAAAATTCCATTTCCATATAACCGGCCCATTGTCTGTATTTAGCTGGTTGCCTGTAAAATTTATGGTGGCGGCACCACAATAAGCAGCGCCATTTCCACTGATACTGACAGCTGGTTTACGGTACACCCGTATATAACTGTTTCTCACCATGCTGTCCTGGCAACCGTACCGGGTGGTTACAACCAGTTTTACTGTGTAATTACCAGCAGTTGCATATTGATGAACCGGGTTCACATCGGTTGAAAAACTTCCGTCTCCGAAATACCAACGGCGTGACAAAACCGGGCTTTCTGAAAAAGATGAATCCATAAACTGTACTGGTTCTCCATTGCAAACAACCGGGTCTGCAGCTTTAAAATTGACAATGGTGCTATATAACCTGATGGTGTCTTCACTAAATAACGGTACCGCACAACCGAGACTGTCTTTAAGGACAACTCTTGGAACAAAATTGCCAGGTATTTCATAGGTATAATTAACAGCTGCGTTATTGGATGTGTAGGAAGTGCCGTCATTAAAATCCCATATATAGGAAACCTTATCATTCGTAACAACATTAAATGAAACCTGCAATGGTGCACAACCATTTTGTGGAAGATAACTTAATACACCGGAGGGGGCATTTATCCTGATCCTTACTGAATCAGTACTAAGGCAGGTAGCAGAACGGAAGGCAGTAAGTTTTGCAAAAAATGTTCCTGCAGTTGAATAGTAATAGTTGGGATTGGCAGTGGTGGAAAATCCGCCATCACCAAAATCCCAGGCATATCTGTTGGCATTTACAGAGGTATTGGCAAAAATGCTGCGGTAGGGGATGCACAGGCCATTGGTATCAATTGTACTAAAAGCAGCAGTAACTGTTTTAACCTGTATATAATTTTGTTTTATCACCGTATCTGTACATCCGAATGCATCAGTTACAATTAATGTTGCGGTATAATCCCCGTCACCTGTATATTGTTTCACAGGTGTTTCTGCATTTGACGAAGAACTGTCTCCGAAACTCCAGCTGTAAGTCAGGTTTTCACCAACAGAAATATTTTGAAATTTAACATCATCATTTGGACAGGTAATAAAATTTGCAGCTGTAAAATCGGCTACAGGCTGGGAAATAGTCACAGGAAAGCTAATCATCGAACTGTCAGAACAGTTTGCAGAGTCAACTACAACCAATATTGGGAGATACTGACCGGTACTGTTGTAGGTATGTGTAATGTTTGTTGGTGCCGACGTGTATGTCCTTGTATTTCCATCACCAAAGTCCCAATACCAATCACTGATATTGCCCGTAGAAGAATCTATAAACTGTACTGGTTGGTTGCTGCAGCCACCCGCTGTGCTGAGAGAGAAAGCTGCATTGGGTGCTGAAATGAATAATAAACCTGTTTGTGTTTTCGTGGAGACGCAGCCGTTAATATCTTCCACCGTTAATGATATGGTATAAAGTCCTCCGTTTTGATAGCTATGCCTTACGGTGTCTGATGTGGAGCTGCTGTCAGTTATACCATCTCCAAAATCCCAGTAATAATTGGCAATATTCGTTTTATCAGCAATTGTATTGTTGAAGGAAAATATTTCATTTCTGCAGCCTGTGTTTTTATTTACCGTAAAGTCAGCACTGTCATTACTGATAGCTACAATAATTGAATCTGTATTTGTGCACTGTGCACTGCTGGTTGTTAATGATACAGTGTAAGATTGGTAATTACCAAACAGGTGTGTGGGGTTTTGTGCAGTGGATATTGTACCATCACCAAAATCCCAACGCCAGTTTTCTGCGGACACAGAACTATCTTTAAAAAATACTTCTCTTTTATTGCCGCAGTTAACTATTGGTCTGAACCGTGCAAGTCCGGGTAGTACACTGATGATATTATTTTTGGTTACGGAATCAGCACAACCTTTATTCCATGCAATGAGCTGCACACTGTACAAGCCACTATCCAAGTATGGGTAAGAAGGGTTTTGTTCTTCGGAACTATTGCCATCACCAAATTTCCATAGCCATCTTGTTGCAGCGGGCGCAAAGCTGGTGAAATTGATTGCCGTACGGGGGCAAACCTGTGTTTGGCTGAAGTTAAAATCAACTACCGGGGGGGTGCCGGTTTGCACTGCACTATCAATTATCACAGAATCGCGGCAGCCACTTGCCGTAGTGATAAATAATTTTACGGTGTACACACCCGTATCTGAATAGATATGTGAGGGGAATTTGTCTCCGGATGTGTTGCCATTTCCGAAGTCCCATAAATAGCTGACTATACTGTCAAGAGAGCTAATGGCAGGATAGGGTCTGAAAGTGTAAGGAATGCAACCACCGCCTTCCCTGGTATCAAAACTGATAGTTGGTGCAGCAATCCTTATGTAACGGTATTTTGTTGCTGTGTTTGTGCAGCCTGGTGCATTCGTTACCGTTAGTCTTACCGCATATTCACCGTCAGTGCTGTAGGTATGGGCAGGATCCTTTGATGCGGAAGAATCTCCATCACCAAAGTCCCAGTTCCAGTACAAAGCACCCGACGAAACATCCCGGAAATTAACAAGCGCCGGTGCCAGGCAAAAGAAACTGTCTGTAGAAGTGAAATCTGCTACAGGCGGTTCTAAAACAGTTATTGTTTTAACAACAGAGTCTGTGCAACTGCCGTAATTACTGATCAGCTTTACGGTGTGGTTACCAGCAGATGGCCATGTTATAGAAACAGTATTTCCAAACGCACTGCTTTCCTCATCAAACAGCCAGCGTGCAGCTAATGGTGCTGGTGTGCTGGCATTGGTAAGTGTCATAATTTTATTTATACAAACAGTGTCAATTGATTCAATGATGGTCTGGTTGTTTTTTATTACAAGTGTATCCCTTAATTGTAAACTGCCGGTACAACCGATATTATTGGTTGCGGTCAGTGTTACAGAAAATATTCCACCGGTATTGTAGGTATGAGAGGGATTATTAGCAGCTGAGCTGTTGCCATCACCAAAGTTCCAAAGATAATTTACAGGGCCTGGCCCTTGTGAATTATTGGTAAACGTAATGGTTTCCGGTGGTTTGCACAATGCTGGTTGGGAAAAACCGAATGATACCGTTAGCGGATCAGCGGCTTTAATATAAGCCAGTTTGTTCACGATGTTAAAGCAGCCTGCATCATTGGTTGCTTTTAATGAAACATTGTAATTGCCTGTCTCAGTAAAGCTGTGTGCCGGATTTTGTTCATTGCTCCTGCTCCCATCATCAAAATCCCATTCCCATGCAGTAATGCTGCCATATGTTGTACTGCTAAGGTCAGTAAAGGCTGATACAAATGGAATACAACTGGCTGAATCATCCACGGTAAAGTTTACACTGGGTTTGTCATAGACAGTAATGAAAGATGTTCTTGTGATAGTACCGGTTCCTGTGGCATTGGTCACCGTTAGTGTTACGGTATAGGTGCCGGGATTGATATAGGTGGTGGAAGGATTTTTTAAGGCTGATAAAGTGCCGTTGCCCAGATCCCAGTTCCATGCAGTGGGGCTGCCGTCTGAATTGTCGGTAAAGTTTACCACCAGCGGTGCACAGCCTGTTAAAGGGCTGGCAGAAAACGCAGCTGCTGGCTGTGCAAAGGTTTTTAAAACTGGACAGGTGATTGCAATTGCAATCATCAAAAAAGATAGGTACAGCTTTTTCATCAGTACAGTATTAATTCACTGTGAACGTTCTTTCGGTTTATTATTCTTCTGTTGACTAGTCATATGAACAGCTGCATTTGCCTGTTGCAGCATTTGTTTTGAATGACGGATCATATAAAACAAATGCTGTGCAAATCTTTTTGTAAGCCCATCACCCTTTTTTTTGGGGCGAGTTGGGAAAAATTTTCACCAGGAGCTGCCTCTCACCATTAATTTCGCTCTCATTCATTCGGCTGCTTCCCTTACCTTTGCGGCGCTGAAAAAAACCGGTGTTTAATTGACTAACCGGTTGAAATTAAAATTTAAACTTTTTTTATGGCTTTACAGGCAGGCATTGTGGGATTACCTAATGTAGGAAAATCAACTTTATTTAATGCAGTTAGTAACAGTGCCAAAGCGCAGGCAAGCAATTATCGTTTTTGTACCATTGAACCGAATGTTGGGTTGGTAAATGTGCCAGATCCAAGACTGAATAAACTGGCAGAATTGGTGCAGCCTGACAGGATCGTACCTACGCAAATAGAAATAGTGGATATTGCCGGACTTGTTCGTGGAGCCAGTAAGGGGGAAGGGCTGGGCAATAAATTTTTAGCCAATATACGTGAAGTGGATGCCATCATCCATGTAATCCGCTGTTTTGAGGATGATAATATTTTAAGGGAAGAAGGTGCCATCAACCCGGTAAGCGATAAGGAAATTATTGAAACGGAACTGCAGCTAAAAGACCTTGAAAGTGTAGATAAAAAAATTCAGCGTACCGAAAAACTTGCCAAAACAGATACCAAAGCAAAAGCCGAACTCGAAATATTAGTTCGCTGTAAAGAGCATTTGGAAAAAGGTAAGAATATCATCACGCTGGGCCTGGGCAAGGAAGAAAAAGGTGCTATTGCCGACTTGTTTTTGCTTACAGATAAACATATATTGTATGTTGCCAATGTGGATGAAGCCAGCATGCACACGGGTAATAAGTATAGCGAAGCGTTGATAGAGGCAGTGAAGAATGAGGGCAATGAAGTGATCGTAATGACCAATGCTATTGAAGCACAGATAGCTGAATTTGACAACCCGGATGACAAGGCTATGTTCATGGAGGAATATAAAATGACCGAGCCAGCTTTAGATCGTCTCATACATTCTACTTACAAGCTTTTGAACCTCTCTACCTACTTTACTGCAGGTGTACAGGAAGTAAGGGCCTGGACGATACAACATGGCTGGAAGGCGCCACAAGCTGCCAGTGTGATTCATACAGACTTTGAAAAAGGGTTTATCAAAGCAGAAGTGATCGCTTACGATGATTTTCTTCAATACAAATCTGAAGCAGCCTGCAGGGAAAATGGCAAATTAAGAATAGAAGGGAAGGAGTATGTGGTGAAAGACGGGGATGTGATGCATTTCAGGTTTAATGTGTAAGGAATGCTCCCTGGCTTTATTGTTGAATTGTTATTTGTGTGACTGATGATTTTTCTCTTTTTTCTCAACCCGGTCTGTGAGTAGAGATCTATTTCAAGTGTTATACATTCCACTACCGGCCAATCTTTTATTTTGATTCTATACAGTAAGAAGTAATGTACTGAATTTCATTATTATTATTAAACTCATAAATATCACAAGCAGAAACAAAGGCTACACGCTTGTTTTCTCTCAAAAACTCTGCAGTACCATTTACAACAACTTTGTTTCCTTCTTCAATTACATGCAGCGTTTTAAAATCCGTTTCTACTGATTTAAAGTAATTGCCAACCTGCTCACAATGATCAATAATTGCCTGTTTGCCGGCAAACCTGTTTTCTTCTACTACTGTCCATGCTGCATTATCGGAAATAAAGTGGTACGTTTTTTCAAATTCTCCGTTTGAGAACGCAGTTGCTTTTTCTTTGTTAGTCATCATGTGAATGTTCTTTTTTTTGATATCGTTCTGCCCGGCATCTATTACTGTTTTAGCGGACTGATGAATACGCTGTAATCTTACTTTTCAAAAATCTGTCAATGTCTTCCGGTTTTATTTTAAAAATATTACAAACTGTTTCAATGAGTTTACTGTCTTCATTTGGAACGTTTAACAAGGCTTGTACAAAATCAATACCCCCTGTATCAAAAGCAGTTTTGCATAAAACAGCACCCATCGTATAATAGGCGCTTGTATGCCAATCGCTGGATTTATTTAATACTGTATTAAAAGTGATCTCTCCATTTTTATACATCAGGTCAGCTAATTGCAACACATTCTCTTCAAATGTTTTTCCATTGCTTCCTCCCTGCCATGAAGCAAAACCCTCTTCAATCATTGAATGCATGCCGGATTCCGGCAGTATCATATGCACCAGTTCGTGCGGATAGTATTCAGAACCAAGTCCACTTAACAGTATATTGTTATTCCGCATGGCTGTTCCAGTGGTATAACCTGCAAAATAGAAATCAAAATTCAGCAGTTTGCCCATATCATCTGCATTGTCTGTTATATAAAATGCAAACGGTTCAATTGCTGGTAATTTAAATTTGCTTTGAAGGTATTCACAAAATTCATTGGCCTTGCTGGCTGATTGCAAATTGAACTGGTGTGCCGGTGGATAGATAAACGTAATTTTCCCGATTTTTTTTCTTGCCCATTTTTCGGTAATAACCGGGAGGGCATTTATTAATTTCCATTCTTTGTTTTCCTTTACAGCGTACAATTTGGTAATACACCATGGATTGGATCGCTTGCTGACAGAATTAGTGTCACCAGCAAAAAAAATGGTCCTGATACTGTAGTACTTCCCCTCTTTTTCCACAGATAAAACAGTAGGTTTAAAATAATGTAATAGCTGGTCCGATGGTACCTGGTAAATAAACTTACGTGAAAAGTCGAAGTCCGCATAAACTGCCTTCTCTGTATTATTCCAATGTGGATTGTTGTATAAACTGTCCGGGGCTGCATTCAAATAGTTTGTCCAGAGTTTTATGATGAGCTTAATTTCAGGATTCGTTGTGTCCACTCTTGAATGAATGGTAACTTCAGGATGTTGTTCCTGTGCAAAACCAGCAGCAGTGAAATATAAAAAAACCAGGATAGAAACTGCTGCTTTCATTGCTTTCTGAATTTGTAAATGCTTTTTATTACTAACAGGCCTTTATTATTTTGCTGACCTGTATACTTCCCGGGCTTCAAGATAATGACATTCTTCAATTACCCAACACGAACGCTTTTTAATGGGGGTAGCTGCAAAACAAAAAGCCCCCAAAAGGGGGCTCTTAGTTATCCAAACAATCCATAAAAACAAAAGCTCTTGTGCCAGGCTACGACTTTAAGCTTTGACGTCTGGAGTAACTAATATTTTAAAATCTTGGGCAACGTACTGCGTTCCTGCTGGTACTGTTGCGCTCTAAAAATGTTTGATAAGAAATACCGAGTTCAAATCCTCCGCGGCCGTTGCTGGCTGCATTGAGTTTTGAAATATTAGCATCATAGCTAACAGAAATTGATAAGGGTCTCACTTCCAGTTTTGCTACTGGTATGATGGCGTCTTTTGCTCTTACAAACAAACCACCATGTATCAGGTAAACCGGGTCCACTTCGCTGTCTAATTTGTACGTATAGATTGCACCCCCAATTGTTTGTGAACTTGCGCCTTGCTGTGAGTGATCTGCATGAAAGGTTACATAAGAGAATTCAGATGTTGCTAACCTTGCACCGGCTGAATACACCCACTTTGGAGCAAGCCTTGTTTTACCTGCTGTATAGAAGCCAATATTAGATGGCCTGTTGAAATGATGTAATGCTACACCAGCAAAAAAGTTATTGTCGGGGTTGTCATTCAACTGTGTATTAAAACTCAGACCCGCTGTTCCATCAAAATAACTGTATGAAGCGTTGTCAAAATTTTCTCCGTCTGTTGCACCAGGGTTATAGGTAACACCGTCAAATTGCGTATTGGTTGTTACCTTGCCTCTGTCGAATCTCCGTTGTACAAGTCCGCCCATAAACCCGAGTGATAAGTACATGTTTTTTTCTTCGCTTAACGATTTATGATAGTTTAAAGCTGGAAGAATGTGTGTTGCAGACATCGCAATGGTACCGGCCCTGTCGAGCATTACCTGTGCACCCACTGTCATATAGTCTTCACTGTTACCTACATGTATTTTATATTCTCCATTAAGCGAAGTGGTTTGATACGGTGTTGTTACGCTCTGCCATTGTGTGCGGTAAACAGATTGCAACCGAAGGTCACCCGAAAAAAGACCGGCTAACGCTGGATTCCTTAATAGTGGAGCCTCATTGAATTGTGAAAAATGAATGTCCTGCGACCGGACTGTTTGTGCTGAAATTATCATGAGTGTTACCCACAACAATTTCTGTTGGATGGCTTTCATAAAATCGGATTTGTTTTCTTAGGTTTGGATACTTAGTGACTGTTGTCCATATATAAACGCCGGTGGGTAAACTTTATTATCGCAGCAGTAAAATATTTCCGGCAAAAGACACCACTTTTCCACTGCTGCAAACAAATTCAACCGTGTATACATAAGTACCCGCAGGCGCATCGGCACCCTGGTACTTTCCGTTCCATCCGCTGCTATGGTCATTCGTGTTGAAATTGCCATTGGTGTAAACAAGACCACCAATGCGATTGTAAATTTTAAAGGCTGCGATCTTCAGTGTGCCAGTTCCCGGCAGTGTAAGCGGGCAGAAAATTTTATTGATGCCATTGGGAGAAAAAGCAGCAGGCATATATATATTACTGCGGTCACATTTTAACTGTACAAAAATTTCATCTGAAGAAGTACATCCATTTCCGTTAGTCACTTCTATCTTGTATGTTGTACCATCGCTCGGGGTTGCAACGGGGGATGCACAGTTGGTACAATTCAGGCCAATGGGTGGATACCAGTTCCATTGAATGACATCATTGGAATATTGGGGCGAAAGCGTTACTTCTTTTCCTTCATTCAATATAAAATCATTACCGGCATTTACAGATGGCAATGGATATACCTCCACATACATAAAAGCTGTATCCCGGAAGCAATTGATACTGTCATAACCAACAACGGTATAAATGGTATTTGTAACCGGGCTGGCAACGGGGTTGGCTGTATTGGTATTACTAAGACCGTTTGCGGGTGACCAATAGTAATTTTCTGCCCCATTAACCAAAAGCTGCAAACTTTTTCCTGAGCAGATTGCTCCGGAGTCGGAAGGGCTGTTAAGTACGAAAGGTTTTTTTAACTCAATGAATACACTGTCTGTTTTTTCACAACCAGCACTGTTAACGCCGCTCACATAATACAGTATGCTGTTGGGCGAATTTGATAAGGGGTCATTACAGTTAGTACAACTTAAATGAATATCCGGCCGCCAGGTATAATTATCTGCACCCGAAGCATGAAGCATTATGGATGCACCTTCGCAGATGGCCGTATCATTGCCTGCAAATGTATTTGGAACAGGCAGAATACGAATAGTGCTGCTGGCTGTGTCGGCGCAGCCTGTACTGTAGTTCATAATGAGCTGGATGTTATACAAACCTGTATCCTTGTATTGCTGAGCAGCAGGATCTTTTATTGAAGACGTCTGCCCGTTTCCAAAATTCCATTTCCAGTACGTCGCGGCCGTATCTGTTGTTGTTGTATTGCCTGTAAAAGAAACCATGCTTTGTCCGCAATAGTTTGCTTCATTGCCTGCAATGTTTATGTCCGGCGTTACCGATACCCGGATAAAGCCAGGTTTTACCAGGCTGTCTAAACAGCCAAATGCTGTACTTACAAAAAGTTTTATCGTATAGGTGCCAGGGATAGTATAAAAGTGTACCGGGCTGGCTTCTGTAGAATAGCTTCCGTCTCCAAATTCCCATCGGTGTCCCGTGATGGTGCTGCCGGTAGTAGTAGAGTCATAGAAATATACACTGTCGCCAAAACAGACTGAACTGTCTATTGCAGAAAAATTTACCCGGCTGCTGAACAGTTTTATGGTATCAGCCCCGGTGAGTTGTAAGAAACAACCTGCAGTATCTTTCACCACAACCGAAGGCATAAACTGACCGGGGTAGGTATACGTGTGCGTGGTTGCTGAATCACTGGATGAAAAAACAACGCCATCATTAAAGTCCCAGGAATACGTAAGTGAATCATCGGATACTACATTCAGCGACACTGCCAATGGTGCACAACCGGCTAATGGCCGGTATTGCAGGCTGGCATCGATGCCCTGCACTATTATTTTTATAGAATCAGTTTTGAAGCAACGGTTTGACCTTCTTGCAGTAAGCCGCACCGTATATGAACCCCGGTCAGCGTAGGAATATACAGGATTAACCGTGGAGGAAAATCCACCGTCTCCAAAATCCCATAGTTGCGATAATGCGTTTAATGAAGTGTTGTAAAACTTCACCTGGAACGGTGTGCAGGTTCCTGTGCTGTCACTAACGGTAAAGGATGCACTTACATCTCTCACTTTTGCATAATTAACCCTTCTCAACGAGTCCTTGCATCCTGCGATATCTGTCACTACTAATTTTATGGTATAGTCTCCGTTGGATGTGTATTGTTTTACAGGTAATGAATCAGACGAAAAACTTCCATCTCCAAAACTCCATAAATAAGTAAGCCCGCTGCCCGTTGAAGGATTTCGAATGATCAGCGTATCCTCTTTACAGGTATTGAAATTAGGAGCAAAAAAATTAGCATCCGGCTGGTATATCCGTACGGGTACTGCGTAGGCAATACTGTCTGCACACCCCGCAGAATCAATAATTTTCAGTGAAGGATAATAATAACCCGTTATACTATAATTATGGGTAACCGGATTGCTGAACGGCTGAATATTGTTTTGTGTTTCTCCATCGCCAAAATCCCATTTCCAGCTGGAGATATTGTTGCGGCCGGCTTGATTGGTGGATGTATTATTAAAACTGACTGGCTGGTTACGGCAGCCATTGAGTGTGGTTATTGTAAAAGATGCCTTTGGGTCGGAAACAAATATCAAATTTGATTTGCTTATTGTAGTATAACAGCCATTGGTGTCAACAATACTGAGTTGTATAGAGAAATTACCTGGCTGGCTATACAAATGCTGTACACTGTCGCCCGTTAAGCTGTCAATAACACCATCACCAAAATCCCAGATCATTTTTTTTATATTGTTCCGGTTGATGCCTGCAGTATAAAAAAGTACTGAATCTGATTTGCAAATGGATGCTTTACTGGCTATAAAATCTGCCACTTCATTCACTGTTTTTACCTGTAAAGTTGTTGTGCTTGAGCAGGCCGCATTGGTTGTGGTGAGCGAAACAGTATAAGTTTGATAATTAGAAAAGCTGTGTACTGGGTTCTGTTCAGTTGATGTGCTTCCATCACCGAAATCCCAATTCCAGCTCTGTGGCAATACCGAATTGTCTTTGAAAAAAACCTCTTTTTTGTTGATACAGTTATATACCGGCCGGAACCTGGCACGTCCGGGCAATACAGTTACTATGCCTGTTTTGGTTAGGGAATCATCACAACCATTGTTCCAGGCAATCAGCTTTACCGAATACCTGCCAGAGTCATAATATGCATGAGCAGGATCCGGTATTTCAGAAGTGGTGCCGTCGCCAAATTTCCACATCCACTTATCTGCAGGGGCAGTTAGGTGAGTAAACTGCACATTTGATCCGGGACATACAACAGCAGGGGACAGGTTAAAATCAATGACAGGTTTAATACCTGCCGTTCTTACACCCGCCGGGATAATCAATGAATCCACACAGCCATCTGTTGAAGTAACAACGAGCTTAATATTATAATTGCCTGGATCTGTATATACCGCCGTGGGTAACTGGCTGCTGGAGGTTTGTCCATTGTCAAAATCCCACAAAAAACTATTGACACCGTCAGGAGCATTTACAAACGGGTAGGGTGTAAAAACATAAGGCAAACAACCGCCGCCTTCTTTTGTGTCAATAGTTATCCTGGGCCGGTGTACTTTTATAAAACCTTTTTTTGTAAGGGAAGCCTGGCATCCTGCTGCACTGTTCACCCTCAGTGTAACGTCATATTCTCCTTCCGTTGTAAAAGTGTGCAGTGGGTTTTGAAGGGTGGAACTGGTGCCGTCTCCAAAATCCCAAAACCAGCTGGTGGCACCTGCTGTCAAATCAGCAAATGTTACGGAAAATGGTACCCTGCACGCTGCCAGGTCCGATGCAGAAAAATCAATGACGGGTGAGGGTAGTACACTGATATTTTTTGTAACCGAGTCAGAGCAGGCATTAAAATTACTTACCAGTTTCACGGTATAATCACCGGGATTGGTCCAGGTTTTTGCGGTGGTGGCGCTAAAGGAAGAACCGCCATCACTGTACAACCATTGGGAACTTAAAGGCGCTGGAACTGTACCGTTAGTGAGCAGCATCCTGTAATTAACGCAAACTGTATCGTCGCTTATGATAGCCGAGCGTATATCTTTTATTAACAAAGTGTCTTTTAAAATCAATGTATCAGTACATCCAAAATCATTTCTTGCAGTTAGAGTGATGCTGTATAACCCTCCTGCTGTATAAATTTGAGAAGCGGAAAAGGTATTTGTTGTGTTTCCGTTTCCAAAATCCCATGTATACAGTATACTGCCTGGTCCGGTTGAATTATTATAAAAGAAAATCTTTTCCGGGGGTTTGCATTTTACAGGCAATGAAAAATTGAATTGTGTACGGATAGAATCAGCGGCCTTTATATAGGCAAGTTTACTCAGGCTTTTTGTGCAGCCGCCGCTGGTAGTTACCTGCAGGGTTATATTAAATGCACCTGCCTGTGTGTACAGGTGCTGGGGGTTTTTAACCGTGCTGGTGGCACCATCATCAAAATCCCATTGCCAGGAGGTGATATTTCCTGTGGTGCAGGTACTGAGGTCTGTAAACCGGGTGGTGAAGGGAATACAGTTTAAAGAGTCGTTAACTGTAAATTGTACTATTGGGTTATCATAAACGGTAATGTATTGGTTTTTAGTTATGCTGTTAGAACCTGATGTATTGCTCACCCTTAGCTGCACACTATATACGCCTGGATTATTATAAGTGACCACCGGATTTTTTTGTGTTGCTGAGTTGCCGTTGCCAAAATCCCAGCTCCATGAACTGGGGCTGCCGGCAGAGTTGTCGGTAAATTGAACAACTAAGGGTGCACAACCGGAAATGGGCGTGGCGCTGAAATCAGCCACCACCTGTCCATATACAGTAAAGGAACTGCATAACATTATCAGGCAGCAAAGTGTTCCGGGGTAATATTTCTTCCAGTTTATCAAGGGGCCGATATAGTTGCAATATAAAAAATATCCTTCACTTCACCTGTAAATAATACAGTTATTTGAGCGTATGTTATTTTAAATATTATTTTGACCATTGGATGACGTTTTATTTTTTTAGCGTAACTGAAAAAATAAAAAAGCCGGCCCTTCGGCCAGCTTCTTTGAGGTTTAATAAAAACAAAAGCATCTTTATTTTACAAGTGAAATATTGCCACGATAGGTAAGCACACTTCCATTATCACATATCACTTCCAGCGTGTAAACAAATACATCAGGGTTGGCTTTCTGGCCTTTACTGGTACCATCCCATCCGTATGCGGCATTGTTGGCATCAAAGTTTGTTTTCTCAAATACGATCTCTCCCCAGCGGGTGAATATCCTGAGGCTCTTTATCTTAAACAAGCCCGTACCTCTTGGAAAGAAAACATCATTGGAGCCATCTCCATTGGGAGAAAAAGTATTAGGAACAAAAATATTTGAGCCATTGCATATAACATATACGGTTACCCTGTCCCTGGCTAAACAGCCGCCACGGTTTTTAACCTCCACATTGTATTCCGTATTTTCCATTGGCTTAACACTAATGCCCGGGTATACATTCCTGAACAGGCCGGTAGTGGGATTCCATACAACAGTAGTTACATCTGCTGATATTACCGGCACGAGGTCAATGGTCTGTCCCACATTAATGGTTTTATCTGCACCCGCCTCCACTGTTGGCATTGGATTTACCCTGATATTTACATACCCTGTATCTTTAAAACAACCTAAATCATCCGATCCTACCACCATGTAATTGGTAGTTACCGAAGGTGCTGCCGTTGGTTCACTGATATTAGGGTTATCGAGCCCGTTAGCCGGCGACCAGGAATAGCTGTCGGTGCCCGTTGCAAACAGTTTTTTAGAACTTCCGGCGCAAAGACTGTCGCTGCTGCTGTAAGTGATCCTTGACTTTTCTTTTATTGACACATTAATACTGTCTACCGCACTGCAGCCCTGGTTAGACGTGCCGGTTACTGTATAAGTGATATTGCTTTGCGTACTGGTAACAGGATTTGCACAATTGATGCAGCTTAATCCTGCAGCCGGCGACCATGTATAAGTATCCGCCCCGGTTGTTTCAATTGTTTTACCACTGCCTTTACAAAGTATAAAGTCTGCACCCGCATTTACAACCGGGATGGCATAGGATTCCACTGCCAGTGATGCCGTATCCGTACAGCCACTGCTGTTGGTTCCAATAAGTGTGATGTTATGTAAGCCGGCTGTTAAATATTGCTGGGCTGCCGGGCTGGCTGTTACAGCAGTATTGCCATTAGCAAAATTCCATTGCCACGTTATTACTGATGTATCAGGTACTGCCAGCTGGCTGTTGAATGTTACAGTTAATGGCGTACAACCGTTGCCGGTAGATAGTATGTTTACCCTTGGTGATGCAACCACCCGTACAGGTGATGCTGCCCTTAGGGTATCCGTGCAGCCCATCCTGCTTACTGTTATAAGTTGCGGATAGTAGATGCCGGGCTGTAAGTACTGGTGCGCCGGGTGCTGGGTAATGGATGTAATACCATCACCAAAATCCCATTGGTACAGACTGATATTATCACCTTCAGTGATAATAGAAGAGTCCGCAAAAGAAACAATACCGGAATCGCAAAGCAGCCTCCTGTCAAAACTGAAATGATTGGTAACATTGCTCACCGTAATTGAATCACGCCCTCTTATAGGCACCTGGCAACCAGATTGGTCAATAAGGATCATCTTGGGCACATACCTGCCAGGATAAGTATATGTATGTGATAATATGGAATCATTTGTTGTGACAGTGGTACCATCATTAAAATCCCACACGAAGGAGTAACGGCCATTGGTGGTGGCGGAAAAGTTTACCGTTACGGGGTTACAGCCTGCTAAAGGATTATAGGTAAAACTTCCTTCGGGGCCCTTAATGGTGATTGTTCTTTCATGTGTTACAACGCAACCTCCTATTCCCGTGGCAATCAGTTTTGCATGATAAATGCCGGGGTAATTATAAAAATGCGTGGGATTAGCGTCTGTAGAATAAGTACTGTCTCCAAAATCCCACCGGATGCTTTGTGCATTGGTGGATTGATTGGTGAACTGTACAACCAATGGCGGACAGTTGCTGGCCGTATCGCTAAGACTGAATAGAGCAACAGGACTATTGATAGTGATATAATTTGTCTTTGTTATTGAATCGGAACAACCAAATGGATCGGCTATTACAAGTTTTACCGAGTAAACTCCATCATTGGCGTAAGGATGCAATGGATTTTGTGATGAGGCCGTACTGTTATCACCAAAATTCCACCGGTAAGTTAAACCCGATCCTGTGCTTTGATTTATAAAACGAATTCTCCTGCCCGGACAGCTGAATGTATCCGCCGTGCTGAAATTTGCTTTAGGGCTTGAAATAATAAGCGAAGTTGCTAACGTAGTGCTGTCAGTACATCCTTGCGCATCGGTTACTTTTAATTTTACCGCATACGAACCTGCAGTTGTATATAAATGCTGGAACGGAGGGGCAGTAAGTATTTCCGAAGTACCATCTCCATATTGCCATTCCCATTGCTGTACCGGACTTGTACCAGTTGAGGCGTCATTGAAGATAACTGTAGCGTTTAAGCAAGATCCTCCATTGGCTGGTGCAAAACTTGCCGCAGGTCCGCTTACGGAGATGTAACTTGCTTTTACTAGCGTGTCTGAACAGCCATTCTTGTCAACAGTAATAAGCCGGATATTAAATTGTCCTGTGCGGTTAAAGATATGGTCAACCCCGGTAGACTGAAAACCAGAATTAACTGAAGCTGTACCGTCCCCAAAGTTCCAGTTTAACGAATTGATGTTGGCGAGACTCAGACCGGTAGTGAAAATTACATTGTCACCTTTACATACAGTTGTATCAGGCGTGCTGAACTGTGCTTCAGTGTCTATTATTTGTACCTGCCTGGTGCTGGTATAATCACATCCAAATGTATTATTCACTACTCTCAATGTTACTGTATAAGTACCAGGAGAGGCGAAAGTATGCGCCGGGCTTCTAACGGTGGAAGTATTTCCGTCACCAAAATCCCAATGCCATTCTTCTGCGCCGATGGATTGATCCAGGAATGTTCTTACAAATGGGTTGCCACATGTAAAGTTTGCCCTGAACCTCGCAATGGGTGGATTGATCAGGATATAATTTGGCATGACCAGCGAATCCATACAGCCGCCATTCCAGATTCTGAGTTTAATATCAAAATACCCTGTATCACGATACTGGTGTACCGGGTTTTGCAAAGTTGACCTGGTGCTGTCACCAAATTCCCATAACCACCTGTTGGCGCCAGTGGAAAGATTGGTAAATGTTATAGGATTTTTAGCACAAGAACTCAAAGGATCGGCGCTGAAGTTAGCTGTTGGTTTACTGCTTGCTACCACTCCACGTAAAACGGTGGCAGTATCTGTACAGCCACTTGCTGTAACTACAATAACAGAAATGTTATACGCTCCTTCGGTTGAAAATGTATGCGTGGGTGATACATCTGTTGATGTAGTGCCATCCCCAAAATTCCAGGTATAACTGGTTACCGGATCGGCTATATCAAGCGATGCACTGAAAGTTTTTGTGAAGGGCGCACATCCACTGTCCGGTACATTGGCGATGGTTGCAACCGGTCTTACTATAGAAATATAATTTGTTTTAGTAATTGAATCACTGCAACCATTTGTATTAGTGGTAACAAGCTTTACTGAGAAATTGCCTGCATTGTTATACGTATGGGAAGGACTTTGCAGAGCGGATGTGCCTCCGTCGCCAAAGCTCCAGGTCCATGCAGTTGAGTTGACAGACTGGTTAGTAAAATTTACTGTAAGCGGAGCCCTGCAATTAGCAGTATCTGAGCCGGAAAATGCGGCTGTCGGCTTAGACTGCACCGTTATGCTCCTTGTAGCTGAATCAATACAGGCGCCAAAATTAGCTACCATTTTAACTGTGTAGTTCCCGGCTGTATTGTAAGTGTGGGATGCGTTGAGTTGTGTACTGCTGCTGCCGTCTCCAAAATCCCAATATACGGATGCAGGCATCGGGGCAGAGGTATTTGTAAACTGCATATTGGCACCCTGGCAAATTGTTTGCGGGGTGGTGAATTTAGCCTCAACAGAACCAACCGTAACTGCATTGTTTTTTATCAGCGTATCCGAACATCCGTTGGCGTTAGTCAATACCAGTTTTACAGTGTATGTGCCATTAGTTGAATACGTGTGAAATGGATTGATAAGGTCAGATGTACTTCCATCCCCAAAATCCCAGCTATAATTAATCACACCCGTACCGGTTGACTGGTTTTGAAAATTGATCGTAACGGGTGCTTTACAGGTTTCCGGGTTGTCGTTCGTAAACTGCGCCAATACGCCGGTACTGATTTGTATCAGCGATGTCTTGGTTAAAGTTGAAACACATCCATTGGAGTTTCTTACCTGGAGGGTTACATTAAAGTTCCTTGCTGTAGTATATACATGTGATGGGTTTTGCTGCGTTGAAGTATTACCATCTCCAAAATCCCATAACCAGGAAGTGATCGTGCCGCTTCTTGGTACCGTCATGTCGGTGAAATTTACCGGCAGCGGATAACAGCCACTGGTAGAAGAGGCAGAAAAATCAATCGTTGGATTGGCAAAAACTTCTATGTAATCAGTTTTTATCACTGAATCTTCACTGGAAGCATTCCTTACCACTAATTTCACAGTGTATTTACCTGGCGAAAAATAAGTGGCAGACGGGTTTTGGAGAAACGAAATGGTTCCGTTTCCAAGATCCCAGCGCCATTGGTTGGGGCTGCCCTGGCTTTCGTCAGTAAATCTTACAATGAGAGGGGAACATCCGCTTACGGGTGTTGCACTGAATTGTGCAGCTACTTGTGCTTTTGTGGCTAAGCTTGCTGTGAATAAGGCAAACAGGATAAATGCCCTGAAAAATCTTCCTGCATTCATGGATAATTGGCTTTTGTTTTTATAAACTTTTGAGCACAGTAACAGCTCAACTTGTATATAACTCCAAAAAGCGGGAAAAATTGTGAGGCAGGGTCAAATTACACCTGGCATAAAATACGGGTTAAAAGCAAAAATTATTTATAATCTTCTCATGTGCAACACCTTTGGATCGGTAGTGCCCCAGGGTGCCAGTTCCATTACAGGCAGCGATTTTTTGGTAAACTTCCAGGGCCTGTTGAGAAAGGTATAGGTAGAAGGAGGAGCAGGGTTGTTAATACTAATGACGAGCCTGCTGTAATCTTCATTGCTGCTCCAGGTGCCTGTATAAGTGATGGCTCCATTTTTCCCTGTCATTACGCCATCGTAGTAGGTGGCGCCTTTTTTCATGATGAAGGTGTCCGCAATGTAGTTGGCGGTAATATCCGCTGCGGTATCCTTTGCGTATTCCACAATAAAGTTTTTATTCAATATGGTTTCCTCAAAATACTCCTGCAGGGTTTGCTGGGAAATATCTTCCACCTTTTTTTTGCAACTCACAAGCAACAACGCGGCAGCCAGTATCAGGGCGACATACATTCTGTAGTTATAGATCATCACAGGTATTTCGCCAAATTTACGCATTAAAAAGTTCCTTGTCATAACTGTGGAAATTTTATTAAGGGTGTTGCCTTTGAGAACGGTTGGCAGGGCAAAAAATTGTACAGGCATATCAAACTATATTTGCCGTTGAAAACTGCTGTCTGTAAATTTCCAATAGCTTTAGCAAAATTTCGGGTTCATGAAAATTAGAGATATCATTTCACATTTGGAGCTGATTGCCCCTCTGCAGTTACAGGAGAGTTATGACAATGCAGGGCTAATTACCGGCAATACAGACTGGGATTGTAACGGTATACTGGTATCACTGGATGCCACAGAAGAGGTGATACAGGAGGCGATAGAGAAAAAATGCAACCTCGTAGTGGCTCATCACCCCATCGTTTTTGGCGGACTAAAGAAAATAACCGGTAGAAATTATGTGGAACGTACAGTAATCGCTGCCATAAAAAATGATATTGCTATTTACGCCATCCATACCAACCTCGATAATGTGATATCGGGTGTAAATGGCAAAATGGCGGATATGCTCGGCCTGGTGAACCGGCAGATCTTATTACCCAAAAGCAGATTGCTTAAAAAGTTGATCGTATTTGTTCCATCAGCAGCAGCAGAAAATCTGCGTACTGCAATATTCACTGCCGGGGGTGGGCATATTGGTAATTACAGCGAATGCAGTTTTAATACAACGGGTGAGGGCACTTTTAAAGCAGGCAAGGGCGCCAATCCATATGCTGGCAGTATGGGTGAGCGCCATACAGAACAGGAAGTTAAAGTGGAAGTAATATTTCAAAGCTGGCTGGAGAGCAAGCTAATAAAAGCAATGTTGGCGGCTCACCCTTATGAAGAAGTGGCTTATGATATAATGACCTTAGAAAATGAACTGTCCACCACTGGAACAGGCCTCATAGGAGAGCTTTCCACTACGATGGATGAATCCGCTTGCTTATCTCATATTAAAAAAGTATTTGGTGTAACCGTGATAAGACACACGCCACTAACCGGCCAACCTGTAAAAAAAATAGCGGTTTGTGGTGGCGCAGGCAGTTTTTTGATAAAAGCCGCCATCAATGCAGGAGCCCGGTTCTACATTACTGCCGATGTTAAATACCACGAGTTCTTTGACGCAGAAAAAAGGCTGGTAATAGCGGATATTGGTCATTATGAAAGTGAACAATACACCATTAGCCTGCTTTTTGATATTTTAAAGGAAAAATACCCTACCTTCGCCGTCCTGAAAACGGAAATAAACACCAACCCGGTGCATTATTTTCTCTGAAAAAAAAGAACAATAACTACCACAAAATTCAGGCGAATAACCAAAAGCGCCGCACAAACAACAACATTATGGCTTCAGTAAAAGACTTTTCAGTAGAAGAAAAATTGAAATCACTCCTGCGTCTTCAAAAGATTGACGGCAAACTGGACGAGATCCAGATATTAAAAGGTGAATTGCCAATTGAAGTGAAAGACCTGGAGGATGAAATTGAAGGATTACATGCACGCCAGTTAAGGGTAGAGGAAGAAATAAATGGTATGCAGGAGTTTATCAACCAGAAAAAAGAAGCGATAAAGGAAGCAGAAGCGTTGATAAAAAAATATGAAAAGCAAAGTGAGAATGTAAAAAATAACCGGGAGTTTGAAGCAATCAACAAAGAAATTGAAATGCAAACCCTGGAAGTTAAGCTATGTGAGAAGCACATCAAAGACGCTACGGAAGAAATAGCTGACAAGGCAAGACAATTGGAAAGCGCCAAAAAAGCGGTTAGTACCAAAGAAGGTAACCTTAGCGGAAAAAAAGGGGAATTAGAAAAAATTATTGGCGAAACCGAGAAGGAAGAAAAGCACTACGAAAAATTAGCGGGTGATGCAAGGTCACACGTGGATGAGCGCCTGATCACCAGCTACGACAGGATCAGGAAAAGCTACCGTAATGGTCTGGCTGTGGTGCCTGTGGAAAGGGATAGCTGTGGTGGTTGTTTTCATGCCATTCCTCCGCAAAGACAAAGTGAGATCAAGCTGCGCAAAAAGGTAATTGTTTGTGAGAACTGCGGAAGGATACTTGTTGATACTGATCTGAATGACAGCGTGGAAGTTAAGTAATTACTAAGCGTACAATATTTTTAAAAAGCACTTCATAATGGAGTGCTTTTTTATTAGCAGCGCTTAAAATAAAAACAGAATAGATTAATTTGCCTTTCTGAAATTATGCTTCAAAAACTATACATAGCTAATTACGCCATCATAGAAGAACTGTCGGTTGACTTTTCTCAGGGGTTGAATGTGATAACAGGGGAAACAGGTGCCGGTAAAAGTATCATCATGGGCGCATTAAGTTTGATCCTGGGCGAGCGGGCCGAAAGCAGCGCATTATTTAACAAAGAAAAAAAATGCGTGGTGGAAGCCTGCTTCGAGGCCAGAGGCAATGAGGTGGTAATGCTTTTCTTAAAGGCCAATGAACTGGATAATGAAGAGTTGTTGCTGATACGCAGGGAAATTGCTGTGAACGGAAAATCAAGGGCGTTTATAAACGATACCCCCGTAAACCTTGCACAATTAAAGGCAATCACTTCTTTGCTGGTAGATCTTCACCAGCAATTTGATACACTTGAACTGGGCGATGATGAACTGCAACGGCAATTGCTGGATGGATTGGCGGGCAACCTGGAATTATTGAACGAATATCAAATAGTATATAAAAATTACAGGCAGGCCGAAAAGGAACTGGCAGCGTTAAAACAGCAGCAAAAAGAACACCTGGCATCGCTTGATTACAATAAATTCCTTTTTGAAGAACTGGATGAACTTGCATTGGTGGAAAATGAACTGGAAAGTTTAGAGGCAGAGTTAAAATTGATCAGTCATGCTGAAGAAGTAAAAAAGGAATTAAGCGGCATTTATCTTGAATTAATGGAATCTGAAACACCGGTAGTACAACAATTGAAGGTACTTTCTGGCAAACTGGGATATTTAAAGCAGTATCATGAAACTGCCGGAGAGCTCAGCAACCGGTTGCATAGCCTGCAATTAGAACTGGATGATATCGCTGCCGGTATAGATCAGTTAAATGCCGGAATTTATTACGACCCGGAACGTATGCAGGTGGTCAATGACAGGATGTCTGCAGGCTACAGGTTGTTAAAAAAACACAATGTAACTGCTACCAGCCACCTGATTGAAATAAAAGAAACGTTACAGCAAAAACTGGATATAGTTTTAAATATTGATGGTGCCATTGCCGAAAAAGAAAGAGCCACTGCTGCGCTGGTGGAAGCATGTAATAAAGCAGCTGCAAAAATTTCTGCCAACAGGCAAAAAGCGACCAAGCCATTTACTGACAAAGTAAACTCCCTGTTACAACAAGTAGGTATGCCCAATGCTCAGATTAGCATTAAAATGGCACCGGTTTCCTTATCCCAATACGGTGCCGATACAGTTACCTACCTTTTTGATGCAAACAAAACAGGCCGGTTTGAACCATTGAATAAAGTTGCGAGTGGTGGTGAACTAAGCAGGCTGATGCTTTGTATAAAATCAGTAGTGGCAAAAAAACTCCAGTTGCCAACATTGATTTTCGACGAAATAGATACTGGTATTAGCGGAGAAGCTGCTAAGCAGGTGGGTATTATTATGAAAGAACTTAGCGCTGGTCACCAGTTGATTTCAATCACGCACCAGCCTCAAATTGCCGCAAAAGCCACAGCTCATTATTTTGTGTATAAAAGCAAGTCGGACGGTAAAATCAATACCGCTGTACGGCGCCTTACCAATGCAGAAAGGGTGGAAGCTATCGCAAGAATGATCGGTGGAGAAAAGCCCAGTGCTGCCGCACTGCAGAATGCAAAAGAAATGGTTGAATGATATGGGTAAGCATCTTTAGTTAAAGGTATCAGATCGATTAAAATATTAACTTACAGCCGTAAAAAAACACACAAATGAAAAAATTACTTTCCATCCTTGCTTTTGCTGGTATAATGGCAGCTTGCAACAATGCTGACGATGCTGCTGGCAATAAATCTACGGATGAATCATCTGCTGGCAGCACAAAATCGTTTGCCGACTCAATTGCTGACTTACAACAACCCGCTGACTCAATTTCTGCTGTACAACCTGCTGATTCGGCAGTAGATAACACAAAAGAGGCTGCAAAACAGTAATTGAACTACCAGAAATATACTGAAGCCCCGGTTTACCGGGGCTTTGCAATTAAAGATATTTTATGGTTATATAAGCTGATAATGAGCTGACTCTGCTGGTTGTTAAATATTTTAACAATATCCTAAAGTTTGAGGCACTACTTTTGCCATCCCTCGAATGAAATCTAATATTATTACTATGAAAAATCGTAGCCGTAAAAGGGTGCAATTATTTTTTTCCTCGATATTTATCTGCCTTTTGCACCTCCCATTTGTTTTTGCAAAAATGAAACCGAAGGTTGCTGGTACAGCATCAGAAACTTTCTTATTAAATATGCCTGTTGCCAATGAAATGTTTACTGCGGAAGAGATGGCTCCGGTAACTTCCCCGGTCATTAATAGTGTATATGATAGTTTGAAACTGGCATCTGCTGGTTTGTCGAAACAGGTGTTTGAGTATGCAATGAGAGGTTTTGATTACTTAAAACAAAAAGGGAAAATTGGCAATCCAAACATTATTACCATTGCAGACTTCAGCAAATCATCCTGTAAAAAAAGATTGTTCGTCATTGATCTTAAAAATTACAGAGTGCTTTTCAATACATATGTAGCTCATGGTATGAACAGCGGGCAGGAATACGCAAAGTATTTTTCTAATATTCCTGAAAGTAATAAAAGCAGCTTGGGATTTTATCAAACCAGTACTACCTACCAGGGGAAAAATGGTTACTCCATGCATTTGACAGGATTAGAGAGGGGCATTAATGACAACGCTTATAACAGGGATATCGTAATGCATGGTGCTCCATATGTAAGCGAAAACCTGATACAGGCACAGGGCTTTCTGGGCCGCAGCCAGGGATGTCCTGCTGTACCACAAAAACAACACAAACAGATCATCGACAGGATAAAAAATGGTACCTGCCTGTTTATTTTTGGGGAAGACAGGAATTATTTCCAGCGTTCTTCAGTGGTAAAAAACACCATGCCTTTGCTGGCCTCTAAATAAATTGATATTTTAATCAGCGTAACTGCCTCCCAACAAAGTGGGGAGGCAGTTTTGTTTTACCATATCAGCATCAAATAATACCTTCACAAAAATTTAAAAATATAATGAACTTAAGACAGCAGTTGAGCGGTACGGGTGTGGCCATTGTAACACCGTTTAAAGAAGATGAATCAGTTGACTTTGATGCGCTTGGTAAGTTGATAGATTATATCATCAGTAATGGAGTTGAATATATTGTTTCTTTGGGTACTACCGGTGAAACGCCTACACTGGATAAACAGGAGAAGCTTGATATTCTGCACTATACTTTTGACAAGGTTAATGGCCGTGTACCCGTGGTAGTGGGTATTGGTGGAAATAATACCAGGGCGGTTGTAAAAGATGTGGAGTCGTTTCCACTGGAAAAAGCTGCTGCGGTATTGAGTGCAGCACCTTATTATAACAAACCTTCGCAGGAAGGCATTTTTCAGCATTATAAAGCCATTGCGGCTGCTTCACCCAAGCCAATCATCCTGTACAATGTACCAGGCAGAACGGGAAGAAATATGGAGCCTTCCACCACTATTCGCCTGGCTAACGAAGTAGCCAATATTGGTGGTATAAAAGAAGCCGGCAACAGCATACCACAGTGTATGCAAATATTGCGTGACCGGCCCGCACATTTTTTAGTGGTGAGCGGAGATGATGATCTTGTATTACCAGAACTGGCTGCCGGTATTGATGGAGTGATCAGTGTTGCCGCAAACTGTTTTCCAAAAGATTTCTCTGATATGGTGAGAGCCGGTTTGGCAAAAGATTTTGCTACTGCCAATCAACTGAATTACCCATTGATAGAAGCGTACAATTTATTATTTGCAGAAAACAATCCGGCAGGAGTAAAGGCATTTTTGTACGAATTGGGACTGATAAAAAATGTATTGCGTTTGCCAGTGGTTCCATTGAGTGAAGGAATACATCAGAAGATAAAAGAATACCTTAAAAAATAATGCTGAATAAAAACATTACAAAGTCATTACACCTCCTGCATCTCAGGAAGAGAGTATGGCTTTGTTTTTTTTTGATAGTCTCATTACAACTTTCCGCACAATACAAACTCACGATCAAAATACAAACAGTTCCTTCGTCATTTATAAACGAACCCGTTTTTGCAGCGGGCAGTTTCAATGGCTGGAACCCGGTTCTGCAGCAATTTTCCCGGGAAAATAATATGCTGGTTACAGAGATAAAGGATGTAATGGCCGGCCGGCATGAATTTAAGTTTACAAGAGGCAGCTGGAAAAATGTGGAGTGTGATGCCAGGGGAAGAGATATTCCAAACAGGGTTTTGGATATTAAAAATGATACCACTCTCTTATGTACCATAGAAGGATGGAAGGACGATACGTCCTTTGCAGCCAGTCTTCATACGGCATCAAAAAATGTACAGTTAGCTGAAGCCGCTTTTGAACTGCCCCGGCTTAAAAAGTTCCGCCATATCTGGGTGTACCTGCCCCCGGGATATGACAAAAATAAAAAGCACTACCCGGTGATGTATATACATGACGGGCAAAATGTTTTCGACGAATACTTTGCACCATTTGGAGAATGGGGAGTGGATGAATGTTTAGACTCTTTAATTGCAGCCGGCCAACCCGGGTGTATTGTTGTAGCCATTGAAAACGGGCAGATGGACAGGATGAGCGAATACAATCCTTATCAATTTACCTGGAAAACAGAAAAAGACAGTTTTGCATTTGAACCCAAAGCAGATGACTATTTACTCGACATAATTGATAACTTGAAACCATTTATTGACAAAAAGTACAGGACAAGTTCGTCAAAAGAAAATACCATCATCACCGGATCCTCCATGGGTGGGTTGATCTCTTATTATGCCGCTGTAAAATATCCGGCTGTATTTGGCAAAGCAGGTATTTTTTCTCCGGCATTCTGGACTGCCAGCGGTATTGATTCTCTAACGGATACTTCAGGCCGCCAGCTGAGCGGAAAATATTTTTTCTATATGGGAGGAAAGGAAGGCGGTACCTATGTGGACGATATGAAACGTATTTGCGATAAGGTTGGTAAAAACTCTTCCGCTTCTATTTATTCAGTGATTGACCCGGAGGCAGAACACAAAGAAAAATACTGGCGCCAATGGTTCGCTGAATTTTATAAATGGATAATGGCAGATGGGTATAATGTAAAAACAGGGAACTAAAAACAATGCCTGCGTCATACCAGCAAGTGCTAAAACTCAATTGACTCTCTAAATAACGGGAACGGCTATCTTTCCAGCAATTTAATTCCCGTCTTTTCAAAAGATATCTTTCTTTGTTTGAATAAATTACCTGTTGCCATTTTAAAGGTCTTTTTACTCATCCCAAAAAAATCATAGATGGCTTCAGGGTCACTCTTATCATGGTAGGGGAGGTACCCATTGTTTTCGTGCAGCAGCCGCAGTATTTTATCCGTTTCACCTTCCACTCTTTCATAGCCTTTTTTACCGGCAGAAACGTCTATTCTGAAGCGGTCTGCTTTTTCAGGTGTTTCGGGATAAATCTTTTTTATAAAACCTTTAAAAGCATCGCCAACTGAGATATTCCGGTAAACTTCATTGTGATGCAGAACGCCGGTATGGGTATTATTGATGATACATACATAACCAATATCTGTTCGGCGGTATACGATCAGGTCCACTTCGTCCAGCTCTTTCACTGTGAGGTTGTCATTCTGAAACAGGTAAGCAAATTTCTCCGTTGCAGCCATCCTGCCGGTCTGTTCATCCAGGTACAGCATCACTAAATAGTCTCCATTGGTCCTCATATTGCTCAGCTGTTTGCTCTTGGGCACAAACAGGTCTTTCATCAGGCCATTGTCTAAAAAAGCACCCTGGGGTGTTACTGTTACAGCCCTCAATTTTACAATATCTCCAACTTTTCCTTTAGGATGCTGGGTAGTGGCAATAAGCCGCTCTTCTCCATCATGATAAATAAAAACTTTTATATCATCACCGTCTTTTAATCCTTCCGGCACAAAACGACGGGGTAATAAAATTCCCTTATCTCCATCATCGAGATATACTCCGAACTCAACCGAACGAAGCACTTTTAAAAGATTATAATCGCCAACTTTTATCATTTGAAATAAGAAATAAGGAATGAAAAATACAAAATAAGAAATGACAAATAAGGAATTTGACAGATTTAGATTTAATTCGCTTGCCCGATTCTTTAAGCGAGGGGAGCAAACAACCCATCTACAAATTCTTTTTTGTCAAACACCAGTAAGTCAGTAGCTTTTTCGCCTACACCAATAAACTTAACGGGTATGTTGAATTGATGTGCAATGGCCAATACCACACCGCCTTTTGCTGTGCCATCTAATTTTGTGATGGTGAGCGCTGTAACATCAGTGGCAGCGGTAAAATGTTTGGCCTGTTCCAATGCGTTTTGCCCGGTGCTGCCATCCAATACAAGCATCACTTCATGGGGTGCTTCCGGGATCACTTTTTGGATCACCCTTTTTATTTTTGTCAGCTCATCCATCAGGTGTGCCTTATTATGCAAACGGCCTGCTGTATCTATAATAATGACATCCGAATTTCTTGACACACCACTTATAACGGTGTCGTATGCCACAGAAGCCGGGTCGCTGCCCATTTCTTTCTTTACGATAGGTACTTTGGTTCTTTCGCTCCATATCGTCAGCTGGTCTACCGCCGCTGCCCGGAACGTATCCGCCGCACCTAACAAAACAGACTTACCCGCCAATGAAAAATTATGCGCCAGTTTCCCAATAGTGGTGGTTTTGCCTACTCCATTCACACCCACTACCAGTATCACATGTGGCTTATGACCAGCAGGCAATTCATAATTTTCATAACTGTTTTCCTGGGGCGCATTCACCAGTATATTTTCAATCTCACTTTTCAGGATGCCATTTAGTTCTGCCGTATTGAGGTATTTATCCTTTGCAACTCTTTTTTCAATGCGTTCAATAATGGCAACCGTAGTTTCAATACCAACATCGGCACTTACCAGGGCATCTTCCAGGTTGTCGAGGACTTCCTCATCCACTGTACTTTTACCAGCAATAGCCTTGGTTATTTTACTAAAGAAGCCTTCCTTGGTTTTTTGCAGACCCTGGTCAAGGCTTTCCTTTTTTTCTTTTTTGCCAAAGAGTTTGTCGAATAATCCCATGTAAAACAAGTTTTAAGTTGAACAGGTTTAAAGTTAAGGGGCAAAATAAAGAAAGCTGCCCTGGAATATCAGGACAGCTTAATATATTATAAATCTCATGCTTTAAATTACTGAGCTAAAAAGTCTTTCACTTTGTCTTTGTGAACGATCTGCTCTTTGAATGTGTAAGCGCCTGTTTTAGGGCTTCTTACAGCACGAATTACTTTAGTCCAGTTTTTTGCTTCTGCTGAAGCTTTAGCATCCTTGATCTTAGCGTTTTTTGAAGCTGCTTTTGCCATGGTTTATAATTTGAAAATGTGATAATTTGGAGATTTGGAGATTATATACTGTCGTTTTCAAATCAGCACATTTCCAAATTTTCAAATTGAATAATTTATTTAATTTCTTTATGAACAGTTACTTTTTTCAGGATAGGGTTGAATTTTTTAAACTCCAGCCTTTCTGGTGTGTTCTTTTTGTTTTTAGTGCTGATATAGCGGCTGGTGCCCGGCTTGCCACTTGTTTTATGTTCTGTACATTCCAGGATCACCTGCACCCTGTTACCTTTCTTTGCCATTGTTATTTAATTTGATAATGTGATAATATGCTAATATGCTAATTTCATCAATTCAAGAGTGTGTGATTTTCCATCAGCACATTATCGAATCAGCTAATTAGCTAATTATTATTTAGATCTTTTCTCCTGCTGCTCTCAATTCTTTTACAACCGACAGCAAACCGTTCTTATTGATCGTACGGATAGCTTCAGATGATACTTTCAAAGTGATCCATTTGTCTTCTTCTGCAAAGAAGTAACGCTTGGTCTGGAGGTTTGGTAAAAACCTGCGCTTTGTCTTAATATTTGAGTGCGACACTTTGTTACCTGTAATGGGCTTCTTTCCGGTCACCTGACATACTCTGGCCATATTGCTAAAATTTTGGACGGCGAAGGTAAGTAAAGATTTTAGAAATATGGGTATGAAGTGGAACTTTTTTTCATTTGTGGGCAAATAAAAGGATTTATCCTTGTATTACCTTGCCCGCCTTGGAAAAAGCCTGCTGCGGCTGTACCAAACCCTTACAGTTTGCAGTGCCACAGCCAAAATGATCAGCCCCACACCTAGGTAAAAATGACTGCTGAGGTCTTTATTCTCCCTGAAAAAGATAAAGGCCAGTATAATCCCGTACACAGGTTCCAGGTTATAAGCCAGGTTGCAGGTAAAGGGTGAGAGCTTTTTAAGGGCGTTTAACTGCAGATCGAAACATAGTACCGTACACACAGACGCCAGCAACAGCAGCCAAAGCCAGTCAGACACAGTGGGCAGGTAATAGGTGGCAGGGAAAAACTGCAGGTACAAGGGAATAATGAACGTTAGTGCCAGCCAGCCGCCACCCATTTCGTACAACGTAAGCGTTTCTGGGTGGTGCTTTTGCAACAGCCTTTTATTAAAAATGGGAAAGAGTGAACTGCCAATGGCAGAAACAATGCCGAAGATAATACCCAGTTTATATTGAGGATGAAAATCGAAAATGATATAGATACCCAAAATAGCAATGGCTCCAAGCAGCACTTCCATAAAGGAGATCTTTGTACGGTTGATCAAAGGATCAAAGAAGGAGGTAAAGAATCCCGAGCCGGAAATACAGACCACTGCAATAGAAACATTCCCATATTTTACGCTTCCATAAAAACTAACCCAGTGAATGGCGATGATACAACCAACCCCAAAAACTTCAACGGTATCTTTCAATGATAGTTTAATCAATTGTTTCCGGTAGAACAGGATAGCGGCCAAAATCAACACTGTCAGCAGCATCCTGTACCAAACCAGGATGCCTTCATTTAACCCGATCAGTTTACCCAGGATAGCGGTAAAGCCTGCAAGGAAAACAGCGATGTGAAGCTGGGCTAATGCTTTTTTCATTGGGTCAAAGATAAGGCTGCCTGGATTGCTGTTTTTAATGTTGCTTAATAGTAAAAAAAAGAGCGCCGCATCTGCGGCGCTCGTGAAAATATTTTTGAATATAGCTTATGCCTTTTTAGCCAATGCTGGTTTTGCAGTTGGTTTCACTTCAGAACTGCTCATGATCTCTGCTTCTCCCAATGGTTTATCTTTTGCAAAATCAACCAGTATTGGAGCCGCAACAAAGATAGAAGAGTAGGTGCCTGTTACAACACCAATCAGCATCGCAAATGCAAAACCTCTTGTAACCTCACCACCAAAAATGAAGAGGATCAAAATGGTTAAGAATACAGTCAAAGAGGTCATGATAGTACGGCTCAATGTGTCATTGATCGCCCTGTTGATCACGCTTTCTTTGTCTTCAGCCTTAGTGCCTTTACTGTACTCACGGATACGGTCAAATACAATTACCGTATCGTTCATGCTAAAGCCGATCACCGTTAGTATCGCCGCAATAAAATGCTGGTCAATTTCTAATGGGAAAGGAACCACATTTTTTAAGAATGCAAATACTGCGAGTGTGATAAATACGTCATGCAGCAATGCCACGATCGTACCAAATGAATACCTCCAGTCACGGAAACGGATCAGTATATACAGGAAGATGATGATGATTGAGAAAATGGTTGCTTTAATAGCGCCTTTCTTCAGGTCATCGGAAATGGTAGGCTGCACTGTTTGTGAGCTTTGAATGTTGTTACTTGCAAACTGGTCATAGGTGGAACCAGCTGGCAATACTTTTTTCAAACCTTCATACAATTTCTGCTGCACCTGTACATCTGCATTGTCCACCCCCTTAAGATAGGCCGTTGTAATATTCAGGTGTTTTTTATCCTCTACATTTTTGATAACAGGGTTATCTCCCTCAAGTGCCTTTTTAAGGTCATCTCTTACGAGGTCTCCAGTCACATCTTTATCAAACTTAAGGGTATAACTGCGGCCTCCTTTAAATTCCACACCCTGGTGAAAGCCAACAAAGAAGGACGAAATACCCAGCAATGCTACCACTATTGAAATACCATAGGCAACTTTCCTGTATTTAGTAAAAGGGAAGCTGGCATGCTTAAATACCTTTTTAGAAATGCCGGTAAAATAATTAAAGTGACGGTTTTTGTTTGTCCAGAAATCAGTAATAAGTCTTGATACCAGGATACCACAGAACAGACTAAGGGTAATACCCAGCATTTGCGTTGTTGCAAAGCCCAGTACCGGACCCAAACCAAAGTAGAACAATATAGCTGCTGTAAGGAAGGTGGTTACGTGGGCATCAATAACTGGAGCCAATGAACGTTTATAACCATCATTCACAGCGGCCTGGTAACTCTTACCCTTGGTTAATTCTTCTTTTATTCTCTCAAAAATAATTACGTTGGTATCCACCGCTAAGCCGATCGTTAACACCAGGCCGGCAATACCGGCAGCAGTTAAGGTAAAGCCCATGGCTGTTAATACGCCAATTGTAAACAACAGGTTTAAAATAAGTGCGATATTGGCAACCCATCCACCCGTATTATAGTACAGCAGCATCAAGGCGAAAATCACGATAAATGCAATACCGAATGCCATTAAACCGCCGTTTCTTGCCGCCTCACCAATGGTAGCACTTACTGTTTGATCTGCAACTATTTTGGCAGGAGCATTTATCCTGCCGCTTTTCAAGATCTTAGCTAAGTCATCAGCCTGCTCAACAGTAAAACTGCCGGATATTTCAGAATTCCCGCCATCAATCTGACCATTTACATTGGGTGCTGAGTATACAACATCATCCAATACAATGGCGATCGGCTTTCCAACATTATCTCCGGTTAATTTAGCCCATGTCTTAGAGCCAATGGGTGTCATTTGCATTTTAATAGAAGGCCTGCCCTTTTCATCGTAACCCTGTCCTGCTTCTTCCACACCATCACCTTCCAGTTTAGCTTTATCACTACCGTTTACCATTTTAATGGCATAGAGTGGATAATAGCGGTCGCCGGTTTTTTCAACCTTTTCTTCCTGTCCAAGTAAGAACCTCATATTGCCAGGAAACACTCCTTTTACCGCATCCATTCTCATGTACTTATTAAAAGTACCGGTATCTTTTAGAGCAATACTGCCAATAGGTGGTGAAAACTGTGGCTGGCCATTCTTATCTGCCTGGGGATTGATAGGATTGATGATAGTAAGAAATGGATTTTTGAATTGCGTTGCTTTGGCTGTATCACCATTACTTAAAATATTCGTTAACACCTGGTCGGCTGTTTCCAATGGCGTTTTTAACTCACCTATATTATACACTTCCCAAAACTGGAGGTTGGCACTTGCCTGAAGAATACTTCTAACCCTTTCCTTGTTGGTAACACCTGCCAGTTCTACTTGTATGATGCCTTTGTTTTCATCAAGATTGATATTCGGTTGTGCAAGGCCAAACTTATCAATACGCTTGGAGATGATCTTATAAGTTTCCTTGATAGCGTCTTTGGCAACATTTCTGATTTCACTAATTACCTTGTCGTCGCTGTCGGTTACTTTTATTTGCTTGCCCGAACCGCCAAACAAAGAAGCCAGCTTTACACCGTTGTTCTGTGCTTTATAAGCATTTTCAAAAAGGGTAATATAATCTGTTTTATCAGTAACCCTTTGTGCGGTAGCAGTTTGTATTGCTCTTACAAGATTGGAATCTTTAGGATTATTACTCAGGGAAGTGATCAGCTTTTCAAGGCTTACATCCATGGTAACACTCATACCGCCCTGCAGGTCAAGACCCAGGTTCAGTTCGTTTTCTTTACACTTTTGGTAGGTAGTACCAAATACAGGGTAAATACTTTTGTCCCTTGTGCTGTCAAGAATTTGCTGCATCCTTGATTTTACCAGCAATGCATACTCATCGCTTTGGGTGTTAACAGACGGGCTTTGGTTTTTTACAAATTTTTCAGCCTGTACTTTCACTTTTCCTTCGTAGCTGCGTACTACCCAGGTGTACGATAACTCCCAAAGAGAGATAAGAATAAGGGCGATGGCAAAGAACCACACTAAACCTTTCAGTTTCATAATCGTTGCTTTTAAATAGCTGTTTTGTTGTTTTTTAAGAAGTGTGCAAAGATAGGGGAAAAACCCATCGGGAATAAAGGGCGGGAATTTTTAGAATTTTCCGCATTTGCAGCCCAAATTTGTGCCATGTTATTACAAAAAATAATTCGTTCCTGTTTCGGTTGTTTGGCTGTTTTGCCCCTGGTACTCTATGGGCAAAACCAACCAGTTCCTGTTGCAGACAGCACCCATACAGATGTTTTCCTAGAAGAATTGCTGAAACAGCATCCGCTGTATTTTGACAGCATCCTTGCTAAAAAGCAGGAGTACAATGTGCAGGTGATCTATACAAAAATAGACCGGGGTGCAAACGGTATAGCGGGACTAAAGCATTATTATTTTAATGTTAACCCTGCCAGTTATTTTAACCCGGCCACATCTGTGAAGTTACCCCTGGCCATCCTAACTATGCAAAAACTGGCAGAGCTAAAGTCAAACGGAGTGGATAAAAGCACCACAATGCTTACAGAAAAAGCATACAGTGGCCAAACTGCGGTATTAAACGATCCGACTTCTTCCAACGGCAAACCCAGCGTCGCCCAGTACCTCAAAAGAATGCTGCTGGTAAATGATGAGGAAGCGGCCAGCAGGCTATATGAATTGCTGGGTCAATTGTACATTAACCAGCAACTAAAGGAAAAAGGATATGTTGCTTCGCAAATAACCGAAAGGCCGGGGGCCAATTTAACTGAAGATGAAAACAGGCATACCAACCCGGTAAAGTTTTATGCACCAGGAAATAAGCTGATCCATGAACAGGCTGCCCGGTTCAATACGGCTCCTTTTACTGTGCAACCAAATGATTGGAAGAGTAAAAGCAGGCTTAGTTTGGAAGAGATGCATTCGATCCTGATCAGCCTTATTTTTCCAAATAAAGTTACTTCCGCTCAAAGATTTTTAATAAGCGATGAAGACAGGAAGTATATTTTAAAATACATGAGCCAGTGGCCAACTGAAAGCAGTAACCCGCCTTATATCGATCAACCGGAAATATATTACCCGGCCTTTAGTAAATACCTGTTAGTTGGTTTGGGTAAGGATTCGGTTTCCCCTGGTATAAGGATATTCAATGCAGCAGGAGAAGCAGACGGCAGCATGGTGGATATTGCTTACATCGTGGATTTTGACAAAAAGATTGAATTCTTTTTATCTGCTGTTGTTGATACCAGGGTGGATGATTACAAAGCGGTGGCGTTGCCCTTTATGAATCATTTAGGAGAAGTGATATATGAACATGAATTAAAGAGAGAGAAAAAGATTGTGCCTGATTTAAGCGAAGTAAAATTTGAGTATGACGGGAGGTAACGTAAACGCATATACTTTTACACACTAAAATAATTTGGCTGATATTAATATAATGACAGCATCCGGCACTCCAACCGCCCTTGCAGACTTATAGCGTTTGAACCAACCTCCTGTAGTTAGCTTTCTATATTAAATGCTCTATTGCCTGTAAATCAGGCAGAAGCATTTTTATGGTGCATCCTCTTCAAAAATCATTTTGAAATAACTTTTCTGCAATCGCCGTTCAGTTGGCTGAGTAGCAACATCTAAGATGATTTTTTATTATCTGTTGGTGGTTGCTGCCGGTATCACATTTCAAAATTATCAAATGAAAAAACTGTCCA
>JAKQJG010000326.1 GCA_029561305.1 Bacteroidota bacterium
GCCTGGTAACTCACTGTACAAATGGCAATCAATATCGCCGCAGCCCCGGCAACGAAAAATATCCACCAGCTGATAGATATTCTGTATTGATAATTCAGCAGCCAGCTGTTCATCATCCACCAGGCTACCGGGAATGCCAGCACGCAGGCAACTGCAACCAGTTTTAAAAAGTCTTTTGATATCAATGCAGCTATACCGGGCACAGTTGCTCCCAATACTTTTCTTACCCCGATCTCTTTTGTTCTCCGCTCTGCGGTAAAGGCTGCCAAACCAAACAAGCCCAGGCAGGAAATAACAATGGCCAATAAAGCAAACAATCTCGATAGTTTACTGATGAGTGCTTCATTCTGAAACATCCGGTTAAACTGTTCGTCAACAAACCTGTAATTAAAAGGATAAGCAGGATTATTTTTCTTTATCACCGCTTCAATTTTTGCCAGCGCTGCTGTTGCAGCATGCGACTCTTTTAAACGGAGGTACATTTTATTGGTACGCCCCGGAGATGTGCAGATAAACATTACCGGGTCAGGCGTGCCATACATATTACCATATACATAATCATTGGTAACACCCACCACGTTAATTTTTGTACCGGTGGTATCTCCACCCTCCCGTATTATTTTTCCTACAGCAGTTTCAGTACCCATCAGTTTTTCAAATGACCTGGTAATGATTACATTCATATTGGTTGATTCTACCGAATCTATTGCTGTAAAACCCCTTCCATTCAACAAGTTCATACCTGCAGTATTGAAATATTCCGGTGTTACATAGCGCATGGATATAAGTATTTTTGCCCCGGGTGCTTTTCCCTCCCAGTCAAAACCGCCGGTGTTATTTCCGCCGTATAACATGGTATGATTGCTTAATGCAACATCTTCCACCACACCGCTGTTCAACAGGTCCCTGCGCATGCCTTCATAGTAGTTGGCTAAATTTCCTTGTGCATCCGCTTCTATTAAATTGTTCCTGTTAAATCCTAAATCACGGCTTTTTACATGCTGTATCTGTTGAAATACTATGACCGTAGAAATGATCAGTATAATAGAAATACTAAACTGCATTACCACCAGGCCTTTTCGTACCATAGCTGCACTGCCATCTTTTAACTTAATACCCTTCAATACAAATACTGGGTTAAAAGATGATAGATAAAGGGATGGATAACTGCCGGCCACCAGTCCACAGATAACGGTAATGGCCACCAGCGAAAAAATATGAGAAGGCTGAGTAAGTGCCAGGAACATTTGTTTTTCAACAAGGGTGTTAAATAAAGGAAGCAGCAGGTACATCATTATCACAGCAACTACGGCAGCAAGAACAGCCATAAAAAATGCTTCACCTATAAACTGGCCGATCAGTTTTTGTTTGCCTGCGCCCAATACTTTTCTTACACCAACTTCTTTTGCTCTTTGTTCACTGCGGGCTGTAGCCAGGTTCATAAAGTTGATACAGGCAATAAATAAAATGATCCAGGCGATGATGGAGAACAGGCGTACATATTCTATTTGTCCGCCGCCTGTAGCCACACCGTTGTCAAATTCATCATACAAATGCCAATGATTCATACTAAATAAAAAAGGGCGTGCAGTTGCGTCGGGAATCCTTTGCTGTATAAAGCCATACAATTGTTTATTCACCGTTGCCGCATCCACCCCCGGTTTTAATTCTACATAAGTGCTCAAAGAATTATTTCCCCATTGATGCTGCCAGGGACTTTTATCATACATGATCTCAAAAGGTGCAGCCCATTCAAATTGAAGGGAAGAATTTTGCGGAATATCTTTTATTACTCCGCTCACAACATAGTCCTGTGAATTATCCAGCCTGACTGTTTTGCCTACGACATTTTTAGAACTCCCGAAAAATTTCTTCGCAGTGGTTTCTGTTATCACCAGTGAATACCGTTGTTTAAAAACAGTTTTCGCATCGCCTTCCACAAAGGGTAATGTAAACATGCTGAACAAAGATGGCTCGGTATAAATACCCCCAGCATAGATTGTTTTATCTCCGATGGTAAAGAGTGTGGCGTTCTGGTCGTCCAGTCTGCAGGTATTGGCTATACCCGGAATCTCTGCCTGCATAGCTGGTGCCAGTGGACCGGGAGTGGAACCAAAAGTGGCTGTGTATGTCTCATACTTTTGATGCTCTCTTATAAAATAGAGATTATCTTTTTTTGCATTGAACTGGTCATAACTTACTTCATCCTCCACCCATAAAAAGATCAACCCTGCACAGGTAATGCCGATTGCCAGCCCAAAAATATTCAGGAAACTGTATCCTTTGTTTTTCAAAAGGTTACGGACACTTGTTTTAAAATAATTTTTTATCATGGCTATCGGTTTACCTGTTGTTAATTACAGTGACCATCAAAATCATAGTACTGCTGTTTGAAATTTCTTAATCACATCATACAGTTCAAACTGTCATACGTTATTCGCTGCGCAATGATTTAACCGGGTTGGCAAAAGCTGCCTTGATCGCTTGTGAACTAACCGTCAATACAGCAATCAGCAATGCGATAATACCCGCCACCACAAATACCCACCAGCCAATCTCCACCCTGTAGGCAAAATCTTCCAGCCATTTATTCATTGCCCACCAGGCCAACGGAATGGCGATAACTGAAGAGATCAATACCAGTTTGATAAATTCTTTGTTCAGCATGTTGATCACGCTGGCAGCACTGGCACCGAGTACTTTTCTTATGCCGATCTCTTTTGTTCTTTGTTCTGCTGTAAAGGCTGCCAAACCAAATAAACCCAGGCAGGCAATCAATATCGCCAATATGGAAAATGACAAAGCCAGTTTACCAATGCGTTGCTCATCATGATACATTTCTGTAAAAGAGTCATCCAAAAAACGGTAGCTGAAGGGTACGCCGGCAGACATGGTCTTCCATTTATTTTCTACCTGCGTAAGCAAACCAGTTACATTGGCTGCATTCACTTTAAAAGCCGCATAACCGGTACTGTTACGCAACAGCATACAAAGCGGACCCACCTGGTGCTTCATCGATTCAAAATGAAAATTCTTCACCACACCGATCACCGTGTATTGATTGCCACCTGCATACATTTTTTTTCCGATGGGATCTTTTTCATCAATAAACTTAGCCGTGGTTTCGTTAACGATCATGGCATTAGAGTCTGCAAAGGCTTTGGAAAAACCGCGGCCCCTGATAATTTCCATCCCCATCGTTTTGATGTAATCATGATCAATATTCCAGGTCTGCATATCAATTCCATTCTTGGCATTCATTACCGCCTCTTTGGAATAAGTATTGTCGCTCCGGCTGGAAGAGGATACAGGAAGGTAGGAACTTAAAGTGCCACTGCTCACACCACTCATTCCAAGTACCGCATCTTTAAACACGCTGGCATTATTACCCAATGCATACACGCTGTTGATCACGAGTACCTGGTCTTTATTAAAACCTAATTTGGCATTTTGAATATAATTAAGTTGACGGTAAACAACCAATGTACCCGTGATCAGTAATATAGAAGAGGCAAACTGAAAAACCACCAGTGCACTGCGCAGACTGCTCTTTTTCACCAGGGCACCGCTGCTGCTTTTCAATACCGCTACCGGGTTAAAAGATGAAAGATAAATAGCAGGATAACTGCCTGCCAGCAATCCTGCAACAAGCGGCAGTAATAAAATGATTGCAAGCATCCTGCCGGTGAGGAGGTCCATCATCACAATCTCTTTGCCCGACACTGAGTTGAATAAAGGCATCACCAGCCAGGCAATAATTATTGCTATCAGCATGGCTAAAAAAGCAGTAAAGCCTGATTCAAAAAGAAACTGTGCTATCAATGTTTTTCTTTCTGTACCCAATGTCTTCCGGATACCAACTTCCTTGGCACGCCGGGCACTTTTGGCTGTGCTGAGGTTGATAAAATTCATACAGGCGATCAATAAAATAAACAAGGCTACAGCAGCAAAGATGTATACGTATTTGATACTGCCTGGAGGTGTTATTTCATGATTGTAATCACTATAGAGATGAATGCTGGTTAAAGGCATCAGGGAATATTTCAATGAATTGCCCTGCTTCTCCAGTTCACTCATGGAACTTACATTCATATTTGCCTGTATAGATGGCAACACGTACTTATTGATATAGGCAGTGAAGTTCTTTTCAAATACTTTATGATCTGTTCCTTCTTTTAATAAAAGATAGGTATGAAAATTATGGCTGGTGATCTGTCCCCAGTTGTAGTCCACATTCTTCATAGACATCAGCATGCTTAAATTCATGTGTGAATTGCGGGGGATATCCCTGATCACGGCCGTAACTTTATAAGGAGCGGTACCGCCATCCGTTTTAAATTCCAAAGTTTTTCCCACGGCTGACTGCCCGCTAAAATATTTTTTAGCAGTAGTTTCGTTAATAACAATTGTATTCGGTTCATGCAGCGCAGTTTTTAATTCTCCTTCCACTACTGCAAAATCAAACACATTAAAAAAAGTGGAATCTGCAAAAGCTGCATTTTCCTCCGTGATAAATTCATTTCCCTTTTTTACCATCTGGCTTCCTTCGTTGGTATACAGCCGGGCATAATCTTCCACCTGTGGGTAATCCTTTTGCAGCAACTGCCCCATCATATCCGGCGTTGTTGTAAAATGAAGCACTGCCCCGCCAAAAACAATGTCTGAGTTTACACGGTATATTCTGTCGGCCTTTTTATAAAACCTGTCGTAACTCAGTTCATCCATAACAAACAAAGCGATCAATAAAAAACAAGCGAGCCCGGATGCCAACCCAAGTATATTGATAAAGGAGAAGGTTTTATTTTTCCATAAATTTCTCCAGGCTATTTTGAAATAATTTTTTATCATGGCAATGCTTTTAAATGTCAATATTTTTATTCGCTGCGTAATATTTTTGCCGGCTTAGCCCATGCTGCTTTGGCTGAATGAAAAGTGGCTGTGGCAAAAGCTGTAAACACTATTACAAGGGCTGAAATAACAAAGGGCAGTACAGACAGCCCCGTGCTGTAGGTAAAAACTTTAAGCCAGTTGCTCATAAAATACCAGGCCACGGGGAAGGCAATAGCAGCCGAGATCAATGACAGCCATAAATAATTTTTTGTGATCATGGCCACCATTTGACCCGTGCTGGCGCCTAATACACGGCGGATGCTGATCTCCTTCTGTTTTTGTTGGGTAGTAAAGGCTGTTAAGCCCAGCAATCCAAGACAGGTAATGATGATCGTTAGTATCGAAAAGGCAGCAAAGATCTTTCCTCTTTTTTGATCGGCTGCATACTGCGAATTAAAATCTTCATCCAGGAACCTAAACTCAAACAATAACTGGGGAAAATATTTCTTCCAAATGGCTTCCACTTTTGCGATGGTTGATTTGATATCTGCTGCGATCGTTTTTACCTGTATCACATTCCCATTGGGTCCATAAAACATCAGCAGGGGCGAGATTGGATTGTATAGCGACTTTTGATTAAAGTCTTTAAAAACACCCACTACTTCAAGATAATTGCCGCTCGTATCACCGGGAAATTTGATCCGTTTGCCAATAGGTTCATCCCATCCAAAATGCTTTACCATGGACTCATTTACAAGGATACTGTGCAATGTATCAGCTGCACCCGAAAAATTCCTTCCTTTTGCAATACCGATACCGAGGGTTGAAAGATAGGTTTCATCAGCTGCATAACATTCCACGGCCTTATCTGTATAACCCTCTTTTGTTTGTACTGAAAAAAGATTGAGGTTAACATTGGGTGCACCCGGGTAGGAATTAGCAGTACCCACATTCTGTATACCAGGTAATGCACGTAGTTCGTTGTTCATTGCAAATATCTTCCCCCTTTCATCTTCACCTGTATTCACCGTTATGGTCATCACCTGGTCTTTACTAAAACCGAGATCCTTTTTTTGCAGGTAAGCCAGTTGGGAATACACTACCCATGTACAGATCAGCATGATCATTGAAATGGAAAACTGCAATACCACCAGCGTGCGGCGAAGACTGATATTGCCTGAAGCCTTTGACAAAGCACCTTTCAATATTCCAACAGGCGTAAAGGAGGATAAATAAAAAGCCGGGTAACTGCCACCAAGTAATCCTGTAAATAGAATGATACCCAGCAATAATAAAATATTCACCGGGGCAAACAAAGTGTGCAGTGTAAATGATTTGCCGGATATACCATTGAACACAGGCAATAAAATCAGTACCAATATTACACTCAGCACAACAGCCGCCAAAGATGTAAGCAGGCTTTCACTGAGGAACTGCAGTATCAATTGCTTTTTTGTAGAACCTGTTACTTTACGGATGCCAATTTCTTTTGCCCTTCTTGCACTCCTGGCTGTTGTGAGATTCATATAATTGATACAGGCTATCAACAACATAAAAAAAGCAACCGCCGCAAAAATCCAGATATAAGACATGCTGCCTGATTCTTCCGGTTCGTATTGCAACTTTGAATTCAGGTGTATATCTGTTATTGGCTGAATGCCGTATTTCATGGTGATATTAAAAGGTTTAAAAACAGGCTCCACCATTTTCTTGTACACATTCTCCAGTTTTGCATTCACAGCATTTGCACTGGTTCCTGGCTTCAGCAACACATAAGTAAAAAAGCCAAAGTTTCCCCAACTGCCTTCTCCACCTCCCCCAAACTGTCTCATCATGGTGGTCATGGAGATCAGCATTTCATAACGGATATGTGTATTCTTTGGCAGGTCTTCAATAACTGCCGTTACCTTGTACAGGTCGTACACCGTTTTCAATGATTTCCCAACCGCAGAAACATTTTTTCCAAAATATTTTTCGGCCGGCGATTTATTCAGGACAATGCTGAACGGTTCACTTAATGCTTTAGCCGGTGAACCTTCTATAAACTTTGCTGGAAAAACATTGAACACAGTACTGTCTGCATAGTAAGCCTTTGTTTCATAAAAGCTGTTCTCACCATTTTTAAACAAGGTTCTCTCCCTTCCTGAAAAACGCACCGCATCTTCCACTTCAGGAAAATCTTTTTTTAAGGTGGCTGCCAATGGTAACTGCGTCAAAACCCAGTCCGTGTTTTTGTCTTTCTCCTGTATGAATGAATTTATCCTGTATACGTTACCGGCCTTGGGGTTAAACCGATCGTAACTCAATTCATCCTTTATATAAAAAATGAGAAAAAGACTGAAGGTGATTCCAATAGTAAGACCCAGAACATTCAGCAAGCTGTACCATTTATCTTTTTTAAAATTGCGGATGGCAATGAAGAAGAGACTTTTTATCATGGTTTACAGTTTAATTCTGTTCTTAAATTCCTAACAGGGTTTACAAAACAACAATCATTGTATGTTATGAAGTTCCTGTATGTTATCAACGGGTATGCCAACACCTAAGAATATGATTATAAACATCTTATAAGTGCCTTTACAAGAAACCTGTCCGATAACGCACACCAGTTGTACGCTGATGTACAATTGTCCCTATAATTCTATATGCCGGATTCTTATTTATTCTGATCTTAAACTTTTTACCGGGTTTGCCAATGCCGCTTTAATAGCCTGGTAACTAACAGTTAACAGGGCTATGGCAATGGCCACTATTGCTGCCAGTACAAACACCCACCATTGCAGCGATACCCGGTATGGATAATCCTGTAACCAGTTGTACATACTCCAGTAAGAAAGCGGTGCAGCGATAATGAATGAAATGATTACCAGCTGTAAAAAATCTTTAGATAGTAATTTTGTAATTCCCAATACAGAGGCTCCCAGCACTTTTCTTACACCAATCTCTTTTACTCTGGTTTCTGCCATATAGCTTGCCAGCCCAAACAAGCCGAGGCAGGAAATTAAAATGGTAAGCGATGCAAACAAGCCCGCCAATTTGCTCTGCCGTTTTTCGTTCTCAAATTTTTGACCATACGCTTCATCTGTAAAAGTGTATTCAAAAGGATAGTTGGGATTATAGATCTTGAATATTTTTTCTGCAGCGGCAAGGTTTTGTGCAGTGGTTTTGGCTGTATTGAATTTAATCTGCATTACATTAAACCACCCTTTGGCCCCTTCAATCACCAGGGGTTCCACTGGGCGGTAGGGAGATTTTAAAATGAAATCCTTAATTACGCCCACCACATGCCAGTCGATGCCATTATCACTGATGGTTTCACCAACAGGATTGGCAAGTTTCATGTGCTTAACAGCAGCTTCATTCAACAACATAGCAGTGGAGTCGGCAGGGAATTTGTCCAGGTCAATATCCCTTCCCTGTACGATCTGCATTCCGGTGGTTTTGCAGATATCATCATCGGCACAATAACGGTCTATTACCGTTTTATCGTTGGGATCTTTTCCTTTCCATTCAAAACCCCAGCTATTGCTCCAGCCTTCGGTTATGGGGGCACTGGTTTTAGTTACAGAAAGTGCGGTTCCGCTGTTGAGTAATTCATTTTTAATAATGGTATAGTTCTTTTCAATATCGCCTTCTAAAAAAGTGTACACCAGGTTGTCTTTTGAATAACCAGTTTGCCGTTGCTGTGCATTTTGTAATTGCTGCCTTACCACAATGGTTCCAATAATAAGCATGATGGCAAATGTGAACTGCAATACAACTAATATTTTTCTTGGTGTTACTACGGCATTCACTTTTTTAAAAGTACCTTTCAACACCAGCACAGGTTTAAAACTGGAGAGATACAAAGCAGGATAACTGCCTGCAAGCAACCCGGTAACTACAATAACACCCAAGGCTGCCAGCCAAAAGCGGTAATCAAATACATTGAGAGACAGTTTTTTCTCTACAAGGTCACCAAAAAATGGTAGTGCCACTGTAATGATGAGTAATGCAAATAACCCCGCAATAAATGATATCAATATTGATTCTGCAAGAAACTGCCCGATCAGCGATCTTTTCTCTGCACCCACCACCTTACGGATTCCTACTTCTTTCGCCCTTTTTTCGCTGCGGGCGGTAGAAAGGTTCATAAAATTGATACAGGCAATTAAAAGTATAAAACCAGCAATGATAGCAAAGAGCCTTACGATCTCTATTCTTCCTCCGCTTTCTTTACCATTGTCGAATTGTCCATATAAATACAACCGGTTAAGCGGATATAATATGGTTTCCATTTTAGGGGAATCTTCGTCGTACCGGCTCCTCATCGTTTTTATTTTTGGAGCAATGGAAGCAAGGGCGGCTTCCTTTTTAAGCAGCACGAATGTATTGGTAGAATTGTTTCCCCAATTATCATCATCCCAGCCCTTACTGCGCATGTACGACCAGGGTATAAGGTACTCAACATTGAAAGTAGTATTATTGGGCAGCTCTTTTAAAACAGCAGTAACTGTAAAATTATCTGCATTGTCAATCAGCACTGTTTTTCCAACCGGCTCCTCGTTCCCAAAGAGCTTTTTGGCAAGTGATTCGGTTATTACAACAGAATAGTTTTTCTGCAGGGCAGACTGTATGTTGCCTTTTACAAGCGGGAAACTAAACATGGCCAGGAAACCGGAATCGACACAGCTTCCTTTTGCTTTTAGCTTTTTGTCACCTGCTGTAAACAGTAAAGGTTGCGGCCAGTTTACTCTAACTACAGATTCCACTTCGGGATAATCCTGCTGGATAGCTTTGGCCATCACTTTAGGAGTGGTGTTCCACGTATATATTTTTCCATCGTGCTTGTCGGAATTAAATACATTATAGATCCTGTTGCTGTTGACATGAAAACGATCAACACTAACTTCATTCAGCAACCAGATTAGAATGAGTGATGCTGCCGCAATGCCCATTGCTAAACCTGCTATATTAATAAAAGAAAAGCCTTTGTTGCGCCGAAGATTACGCCAGGCAATGGTTATATAGTTTTTTATCATGGCTGTAGTGGTGATTGGTGAAGGGTGAATGGTGAATTGTCAATGGTGAATAGTGAATGTTAATGGCGAATAGCGGATTGTCACCTATTGCTTCTTTTGTAAAGTGACAATTTACCTATTGCCCCTCTTACACAGTTGCGTTTTACTTTTCCTTCTTGTTATTACCGGTTGTCAATTACCCCATTGACTCTTAGCCACTATGACTATCGACAATTGCCTGTTCACAATTGCCACTATTATCATCTTGCCCCTTTTGCCTTGTTGCTAATTGCCAATTGTCTTTTTACATATCTACCTCTTGGCTATTGCCTGTTCACAATTGCCTGTTGACACTATTACACTAAAATATTCTCCGTCACCGTCTGTCCATCCAGCATACGAATGATGCGGTGACTGTACCGGGCATCATGTTCACTATGCGTAACCATGATAACGGTGGTGCCTTGTTCGTTTAATTCTGTGAGTAACTGCATTACTTCATTACCATTGCTTGAATCAAGGTTACCTGTTGGTTCATCCGCTAAAATTATTTTGGGTTTATTTACCACGGCTCTTGCTACGGCAACACGTTGCTGCTGTCCACCGCTCAGTTGCTGCGGATAGTGATTGCGGCGGTGCATGATCTGCATTTTATCCAACACTTCTTCCACCCGTTTTTTTCTATCCGCCGTTTTTACACCGGTGTAGATCAAGGGCAGTTCAACATTTTCAAAAACTGTGAGTTCATCAATCAGGTTAAAACTCTGGAATACAAAACCAATATTGTGTTTGCGCAGGTCAGCTCTTTTGCGTTCATTGAATTTGGATACATCCGTACCATTAAAAACAAACGTGCCACTGTCCAGGTCATCGAGCAAACCCAGTATATTAAGCAATGTACTTTTACCACAACCCGATGGGCCCATAATGGCAACAAATTCGCCTTCTTTAATGTCAATGGTTAATTTGCTGAGCGCCACTGTTTCCACTTCTTCGGTGCGGTAGGTTTTTTCTAAGTTGCTGATCTTGATCATAGCTATAAATTGAGATGTTTAGACTGATTATAAATGGCTTAGTAATAAAAAATATAACTACCCGGTGCCAATGCATAGGGATAACTGGCAGACTGTTTTTTCTTTTTCACTTTCTTCTCTACTGGCCGGCTTTTAGCTTCCGTACATTTTATCGAACAATTCTTTTTGCTTTTACTAACTGTTCCTTTTGAAGAAACCAGTAAACCGGTGCTTAAAAATAACAGCAGCAGTTGGAGTATTTTTAATTTCATATTCTTAATTTTTTTAAAAAGCCCCAATTTAAAAAGAGCCTTTAGTGTTGTTTATTATTTAAATCGTTTAAAGCAATTCAGCAAGCTTTCTATTAAATATTAGCGGCAACTTAAATCTAATAACTCTTGCAAAGTCCCCTTTAGGGGATTTAGGGGTTTCCCTTTTTTAAAACGAGCTCCTGTATATTTCCATAATTCTCATAACTGCTGGTGATCACTTTGTCACCCACTTTCAATCCCTGCATCACTTCGTAGTAATCGGGGTTTTGGCTGCCCAACTGGATATCAATTTTGTATGCCACCGTTCCGTTATCATTTACTTTAAAGATCCAGTTGCCGCCTGTTTGCTGGTAAAAACCGCCCTTGGCGAGTAAGATGGCTTTTCTTTCATCACTCAGGGCCAGCCGTATCTGCAATGTTTGTCCGCGGCGGATACCAGCAGGAACACTGTCGGCAAACATCATATCTACCTGGAAACGACCGCCGGTTACCTGCGTGTATACTTTCCTGATAGTAAGGGTGTAATTCTTACCTGCTACCACCGCTTCGCCTTTGAGATCAGTAAACACCCTTGATAAATAATGCTCATCAATATCCACCCGCACTTTAAAACCATTGGTCACGTCAATCTGGCCCAGTCTTTCACCTTTGTTTTTGTTCTGTCCTATTTCTGCGTCTAATGATGTCAGTTGTCCATCTACCGGTGCCCTTACAATAAGGTCACCCACTTTTTTGCGCATCAGCGCCAGTGTTCTTTTCATCTGGTCGTAGCTCTCTCCCATCTGGTTCACCTGCTGTTTCATACTCACTGCATCTGTCTTCATAATATCCTCTGTCAGCTTCTTTCTCCGCTGCTGGTAATCGTATAAATTTTTACTGCTTTGGTATTCCTGCAACCCAATGGCCTTTTTATCGTAGAGTTTCTTGTTTACATTGTACAGGCGTTCTGCTTCTTTTAGTGCGTTATCCACTTCTGCATCCTGGTTTTGGCGGTTGATGGAATTTTGTTCTGCATTGTTCTTACTGATCTGCATTTGTGTAAGCACATTGAATACCTGTGTTTCCTGGTTGGCCAGTTGCAGTTCCAGGTCGGTATTGCTCAATCTTAAAATCGGCTGGTCTTTTTTCATCATAGCACCATCTTCAACAAACTTCTCTTCCACACGGCCACCTTCCATGGCATCAAGATAGATGGTACTCAGTGGCATCACCACGCCATTCACTGGAATAAATTCCTGGAACGGACCTTCTTTAATTTCGCTGATGGTGATCCTGTCTGATTCTACATTCAGTTTAGCATTACCCGAGGTAAGATAAAAGCTGGCAAAAGCCAGCAAACCAAGACCAGCAATACCAGCGATCGTCCAAATCTTCTTTTTATTCCAGAATTTCTTTTCTATTACCCTGTCCATGTGTTGTTGTTGTAAATTTTAATACTGCCTGGCTGTGTTTACTTACTGGCATGGCTGGTAAAGTAAAACGGGTGCCAAATTATAAACAATTGTTTTTCAAAAGGTTATGACGAATTTTTGAAATAAACTGTACGCTATTGATACAAAAACTGTCCGGTTTCGAACACCGTTCACTTTTGTAAAACCTTCTGTGTCAACAGCGTACAGTGTTACATAATTCCCCTCCGCTGAACAAAGGACCTGCGCTGGCGTTGCATATTCCACAATTCAGCAGATGTAAAAGATGGCTTTTTGCCTGCTACTTTGTAGTTCACATCCAATCGCTCTTCAACAATGTTTGTTAAGTTGAGGAGTTCCATTTTGGTTACATATAAAAGGTAACCTTGGTTTTGCTTTTTCATGACTGCTACTTTTAAATTTTTTAAGTTGTTTTCGCTATACGGTATACATGATAAGGAACAATGTGCCAGAAAAATAATCATTGATAATCAATGCGTTTCGAAAGTCTTAGAAATAAAGCTGTTCGGTTACGATACAAACAGTATACTGTTTTGATACAGGGGTGGAGGCCGAAGAAGAAAACCATAACTGAGAGCAGCATTACCGTCAACAAAGCGCCCCAAAAGTTTCGCTACTCAACAACTGCTTTTACTTTTTTTAAATCGGAATCAAGCCGAGACTTGTACGAAAATTGTATTTGTGTGAAAGGAAGGTATATTAGCCTGTATAAATATATAATGAGCACTCAGAAATCATTCTAAAGTTTATTTGCCATTATCCCCATTTGTCACTAATTTGCAACTGAATTTTAGTTGCAAATCCAACCATTAAACTTTAACAATAAAAATTGTAAAATGAAAAAAATCGGTAACAGAAACAAATTGATTAGATGGCTAAGATTGAAAAGCTAATTGCAAAATTATTATCAAATCCAGTAGATTTTACTTGGGATGAACTATTAAAACTATTGAGACATTTTGATTATGAAGAATTAAAAACCGGTAAAACAGGTGGATCAAGAAGGAAATTTGTAGATAAAACCAACCATATAATTAGTCTTCATAAACCACATCCCGGAAATGTTTTAAAGCGCTATCAAATAAACGATGTAATACTTGCGCTAACTGAAAAAGGAAAGTTAAAAAATGAATGATATTTTAGAGTATAAAAGTTATTTTGCTACGGTACATTTTAATGCCGAAGATGAAGTTTTTCATGGAAAAATAATAGGCATTAATGATTTAATAAGTTTCGAAGGAACAAGTGTAAAAGATTTAAAGGAAGCTTTTCAAGATGCCGTTGAAGATTATTTAGAAACTTGTAAAATGCTGGAGAAGCATCCTGAAAAGGCATACAAAGGAAGTTTTAATGTTCGCATTCCCTCTGAATTACATAGGGAAGCAGCTCACTATGCGTCTATTAAGAATATAAGTTTAAATGACTTGGTAAAACAAGCAATAGCTTATGTTTTATCGAAGCCACCTGATAAAATTAATATAAACTCGATTTTGTCACTGTTGACAATTTTAAGCCCTGCAATTTTTGCAGGTTTTTTTTGCTTTAAAAAAAGCTGCCGCTAACATGGGGTCATCGTTACACCAACCATTATTGCAAAACGGGTCATACATCATTGTACCTTTGCTGAACTCGACGAGAAGCCAGGCGGTCTTAGTTGTCATCAGAATTCAAATTTTTACCCCTTTTCTCTAAGTTAAAACATGAACACAATGGAAATTCATATATCAAATCCAATAGTTCCGAAGCTATTAAAGGTTCTAGCGGCTTTAAACTTCATGACCGTTAAAGACACGACTAAAAACGGCTTTGCAGCTGTATTAAAAAAAGTTATGTTCGAAAGCTATATCAGCCCCTGCACTTGGTGAGATTACGAAAGAAGTTGAGTTGGTAAGAGCAAAACGTTATTCAAAATAAAATCAAGCGAATTGTTATCGATGCCAATCTTTGAATTAGCCTTTTAATTAGAAAACATCGCTAGAGTTAGCTACTAATTCTCACCAAACAACAGCAGGCAGCTTTTTAACAATAATTCCCCAACAGAGACTAAGAGATCGAAGAGGAACAACAGCTCCATTGTCAGTTTTTTACACGTTATACCAGCCAGCAATCAAACAACGCCCTCACTATTCACTTACTATGTATATTTGGGTAAAGTGCTTTTCAATACTCCCCTTATCAAATCACTTTTTAAACAAGGTTTATCATGGAAACAACGTTTAAAGCAGGTATCAATATTGCGATCAAAATACCCAAAAGCAAATATGAACAGACGGTTGCTTTTTACCGTTGCATCCTGAAACTGGAGGTGGAAGAAAAACCAATTGACAATCCAACAGTTTCAAGAACCCACCAGGTAAAATTTGGGCATAATATTATCTGGCTTGATTGTGTTGACAATTACACCCACGCTGAAACATGGCTGCAACTAACGGTTCCGGATGTAGTGACAGCCACTGACTATTTAAAATCAAAAGGCGTGGAAACCTGCGATGAGATTGAGGAACTACCGGGCAATATGCACTGGATCATGGACCCGGCCGGCACGGTGTTCAATGTACAACAAACCAGCCATACATAAAGGTTAAGTAAAGTAAGTTCCTGCTGTTTTAAAAAGCCCTGCATTGATCAAGATGAACAGAATCAACTGGGTAATAAATCATATTCAAAAAAAAATGACTCAAAAAGACCTATCCGAATTAACAGACGAGGAATTGTTACAGGAAGTAAAAAAAATAAAATCCAACAACATACTGAATGCTGTACTAATTGGATTTCTTTTAGGCATTGTATTCTACAGCCTGGTGAAAAATACCTGGGGGTTGGTGACCCTGGTTCCCCTGTATATTGCTTATAAATTGATTAAAAAGCCGGCACACAATAATAAAGAACTGGAAGCTATTTTAAAAGAGCGCAATTTAAAATAGCAATGGATCAGCGCATACGCAGATTTAACCCGCAGACCTGCTTTGTTCTATTTTGTGAATAAAGAAACTGACCGGCAACGATTGCCCGTTTTTAAGTATCTTGTTGGGAATAACTGCCGCTCACCACCCTGTTTTAAAACTTTACCTATGCTTAGATCATATTTACGGAAAAGAAATTTTTTGATTACGGTGCTTTTCTTTTTGGCCCCGTTTTTCACAAGGGCAACCGATACCGCAACTGTTGTAATAAGTGAGCAAGTACTTTCTTCTGTTTATTATCACCAGGTGAATTTTGCGACACCCACCAAACTCGTATTCCCCAACCTGAGGCAGGTAACCGGGCTAATTTATTTTCACAAGAATATAAACCTGGTAGGGGTGGAGTTCCCGCTGCTGGACAGTTGCGGCGACATTTTTTATTTTCATCAAAACCTTGCGCTAAAAAGGCTAAACGCTCCTAACCTGCACACAGTGAGCCAATACCTGTATGTTAACGGTAATACCTCGCTCATATACCTGGATGTTTGTAACCTGCAGCAAATATTACCGGGTAATAATTTCGCAATAATTCCTTATTATGCCATTGTCAATAATACGCCGGGCGTGGATCAAACACCATTCTGCTTCAGTATTGGAGCACCCCAAAACCTGCAGTTGCTGAATAATACGGTAAGCGAAAACCTGCCACCCAATAGTGTCGTTGGTACGTTGGTAACCAGTAACCCAACGGACAGCATACATTACTTTTTACCCGACGGGCATGGGACAGATAATAACGCTTTTCGAATACAGGGCAATCAACTGTTTACCGCAACCACTTTCAATTATGAAGTGAAAAATGAATATATCCTGCATATCGGCGCATTTAACCAATTAGGCGAATCAACATTCCTTGACACCACAGTATTGGTGAATGACATAGCGTCGGAAGACACAGTTACTATCATGATAACTGACACTGTACTATCTTCCGTTCATTATCACCAGGTGAACTTTGCAACACCCACCAAACTCGTATTTCCCAATCTGAGGCAGGTAACGGGACTTATCTATTTTCACCAGAACGTAAACCTGGTAAGTGTGGAGTTCCCGCTGCTGGACAGTTGCGGCGACATTTTTTATTTTCATCAAAACCTTGCGCTCAAAAAGCTAAGCGCACCCAACCTGCACACGGTGAGCCAGTACCTTTATGTTAACGGAAATACCTCGCTCATATACCTGGATGTTTGTAACCTGCAGCAAATATTACCGGGTAATAATTTCGCAATGATTCCTTATTATGCCATTGTCAATAACACGCCGGCAGTGGATCAAACACCGTTCTGCTTTAGTATTGGCGCACCTCAAAATCTGCAATTGCTGAATAATACGGTAAGCGAAAACCTGCCATCCAACAGCGTCGTTGGTACGTTGGTAACCAGCAACCCGTCGGACAGCGTACATTACTTTTTACCAGACTGGCATGCAGCAGATAACAACGCTTTTCGAATACAGGGCCATCAACTGCTTACCGCAACCACTTTCGATTATGAAGTGAAAAATGAATATCGCCTGCATATTGGCGCTTTTAACCAGTTGGGTGAATCTACATTTTTCGACACCACTGTAGTGGTGAGTGATATGGCGGTGGAAGACACGGTTACCATCAGGATAAATGACACTGTACTTTCTACTGTTCATTATCACCAGGTGAACTTTGCAACACCCACCAAACTCGTATTTCCCAATCTGAGGCAGGTAACGGGACTTATCTATTTTCACCAGAACGTAAACCTGGTGAGTGTGGAGTTCCCGCTGCTGGACAGTTGCGGCGATTATTTTTATTTTCATCAAAACCTGTCACTCTCCCAACTAAACGCTCCCGTTTTAAGAACTGTGACCAACTATTTATACGTTTATGGTCATTCATCCCTTGAGTTGCTCGATTTATGCGACATTGTACGGATCCGTCCCGGCAACGTAAGCGAGCCATATTATTTAATACGCAACAATGGAAATACAGACTTTGCCGGCAGTTGCTTCAGAACTACCAATGTCATTTTTGTGCCTGCATCGGATATCGTCATCCAGCCAGCACCGTACACTTTCATTGGTCATTTTATTCCTGATGTTGACACAACGCTTAATACAATCAGGTATTTTTTTACTGACAGCAGTGGAGCAGAAATCGCCAATGCTGATTTTGTGATCCGGGGTGACAGTATTTTTTTAGCAAGGGAATATGAGAGCTATCCAGATACCACTTTTTATTTTAATGTAGGTGCCATTCGTTCAGACATAAACGTTAGAAGATCAGCAGAACCCTCTGGCAACCTGAATGAAAAAATATCTTTCAAGCTTAGAATCGGGCTGGGCAATGTTGTGTCGTACAGGAACACCTGGAAGGGTGAGGGGATATCTCCAGCTACTTCGGCATGGGAAAATCCAGCAAACTGGACAATGGAAATTGTACCAGATGCCTATACGGACGCAGAGATTATCAGCGGCAACATCATAGTAGGCACGAACGTTATCTGCCGAAGCTTGACCGTGAGGAACGGTGTAAACATTACGGTAAAACCGGGCATCAGTGTAACGGTGAAACATTGACCCGAACTGGCAACCGGAAGAGGAGATAACGGCAACGGCTATCTCTCAATAGGGCCTGGATTTTAAAATAATAAGCCGCTAATTCAACTCCTCATTGATAAAATTTTGTGCAATGCTCAGCGGACGGAATGTGAACCTCTTTTTATTGCGATGCCCTCCTGTGCGCTGTAGAATATCACGGAGCGTTTCAATCACTTCTATTGTATGATCGCCCTTATTGATCATTATACATTCAGCCATAGCAGCATGAGTTGCATCCGTAATTTCTGACCGGGTGGCCATACCGGATTTATTGAGCGTTTCTAATACCTGTGTAGCCCAAACTACCGGTACATGTGCTGCTTCACATATCCACAAGATCTCTTCCTGTATTTCTCCCATTCTTTCAAATCCAATTTCAACTGCCAGGTCTCCCCGGGCTATCATCAGGCCAAAGGCTTGTTCCTGCATACCACATAGTAAAAGTTGCGGAAGATTTTTAACCGCCTCGGTGGTTTCAATTTTAATGATGATATGCGGCGGTTTTGATGTGCTGTTTTTTAATGCTTCCTGCAATCCTGACAGATCAGATGGATACCGTACAAAAGAATAACCCACCATATCTGCATACTCACAAATAAAAGGCAAACAGGCTTTATCATATTCAGTGAGAGAGGAAATGGAGATGTCAGAATCGGGGAAATTAATGCCTTTGGCTTCTTTGATCTGTTGCTTAACAGAAGAAATCCGTACAATGCGCATCGCCGCTTTGTTTCTTTTTGTTGTTTCAATAAAGCCTTTGATTATTCCTTCATCTATAAAAACCCTTTCACCCTTTTTCAACATCTTAATGATACCGGGTTCATTGGGACTTATAACAATATCGCCTTCCTTAAATCCCTTCATATCTTCGGCTAACCAAACGATATCACCTTCCTTTACTTTTACTTTTCCCTTGTCTTTCCCTTTGTTCAATAATTTTGTCCTGATCTTAGGGCCTGCAAGATCCATATAGATTTTACAGGTAAGACCCGTATGCAGGCAGGCGCTTCTGAGATGATGGATCATTTTTGCCCAGGTGCCTTCGTCGTCATGCGCACAATTGATCCTTGCCACGTTCATTCCGTTTTGCAGCAGGTTTTTTATCAACGCATAATTATCGGCAAAGGAAGCGTCGAATGTTACCATGATGAAAGGAATGCCTGTATCTTTTTTTTCGCCAAACAGTAATTTGTTTTTTTCAGCTAACTGCTGCTGGTTATACTGCCATGTGCAGTTATCCAGTTCTGCAGCAGTATATTGCTTACCCAATCGCTGTAAAATAGACTGTAACTGGCTGTGGATATGGCTTTCGGAACTGGCAAGCGAAGAAAGTCCATGTATATGCAGGTTATTCTGCAGGTCACGTATGTCTTCATTTCTTAATACTAAATAATGCACCAGGTTTTTTGCTGCGTTCAGTTGAGAAGGATGAATGTTTTTAAACTGTAACTCTTTTGTCTTACCTGCCAGCAACATCTTTTTCTCCAGTTCCAGCAACTGATGCTGCATGTTTTTGAGTGGACCAGGCTTCATGTGAAAATGATAAGTTTTTTTATATAGCAAATGTATGTTTCAGTCAACATTGCATTATGATGAACATCAGCGTCCAATATGACTTTGAGACAACAGATAATTGCATGGATCCGAAACTGTGTTACCTGGAATGTATATCGGAATCAAGTGATCTGCATTTCCAGTTAACCATGCAGGAGATAATTTAGCAGTAAGAACCTGTTGGAAGGCCTTTTTTAATATCTTCGCATTACTAACCAAAGGCGCTCCCACCTTACCACTCTTAAACCTATACAATCATAGTAACGGTATGAAAAAGACATTAATTGGTATCGGACTATTGTTTCTGGCAGCAAATATTAATGCCCAAACGAATAATCTAAACATTAGCTCTTCTTTACAAACAGTAATAGAACCCACGTCTGTGTTTAATGCCTGGCAAATTATTGACATGTCGCCGGACATGCAAACAGCGCCCTGTTATCAAAGCACTACATCCGGCCAGGCACCCACCCCGGGCTTGCAGCCTGTTCCGCCTGTTGATTTAACAAATGGTCCCCAGCCTGCTTATGTAGTATTTAACGGATTAAGTTGTTTCCCTTTCAATACAATATATACACCCTATGTAAGTTTTACTAATGTTACCAATTATACAGCAACATTCAGGCGAAGCTTTTTTATTTGTGGCAATACTTCAGTGGATGTAAACCTGGCCTTTGATATTCTATGCGATGATTATATTCAAACGATCCGCTTAGATGAAACCACTACATGGACAATTAACCAATACAGTGTGAATCCCAGGGTGTTTTTTAATCAAACCGTTTCTCTTGCGCCTGGTCTGCATACAATAGACATCAAGGCTTCCAACTGGCAAAACCCGGGCGGACAATACTACACTGTACAGGGAAACCTTATGCAATGGAATCCTTTTGCTTTCAGGATGACGGGAAGCATTACCGCATCTGCCAGCGTACTATTTAATTTCCCCGCTAATCTCAATTGTGTGCTTCCGGTGAAACTGGTGGATTTCACTTCTACCCTTGCTGGTAGCCAGGTCAATTTAAACTGGAAAGCTGTGACGGAAGAAAATGTATCCACTTATGAAATAGAAAAAAGTACGGATGGAAGGAATTATTATACAATTGGTGTTGTAAGAGCCATGACCAACGTTGCTGTAGAAAAAAAATATGCGTTTAGTGATAAGAACCCTGGCAATACGGGAACCATTTACTATCGCATAAAAGCGGTTGATATAAATGGTGCCAAAACTTACAGTTCAGTGGCTGTTGTGCGGCTGAAATTTTCCAAAATACCGGTAAGCATCCTGCCCAACCCGGTCAATAACGAATTAAATATTACCGTAAACAGTACACAAAATAACAAAGGAGAAATTTTGATCACCGACGCATCCGGCAGTACGGTGAAACACCTGTTTGTCAATTTCCCAACAGGGCAACATCAACAAAAGGTTGATATGGCTGCGTTTTCAGCTGGGATTTATTTTGTAAAAATAAAAAATGGCTCAACCCAAACCGTACTAAAATGTGTGAAGGCGCAATAGTGGGATGTACAGAAGAAATTAATAAAATCAAGCACAACAAAATGAATAGTTGTGTAAAAGCAAGGCAGGAAAGCTTAACCGGCCGCACTTTTAATTTTTTTAAAAATCTCTTTTCACATTTGGCTATAGTATGAATTGTTGAAGGTCTTTTTACGGCTTACTCTTTCTGCGGCTTTTTACATATCGCAAACGATATATTTTTAATTTGAAAGTTTCCAGCCACTTTCGGTACGTCCTTTTCTAACTTGCACTTTAATTTTTGCCTTACTGATAAGCAGTACTGCCCTCAAAAAAATATATACACATGAAGAACAACAGAACCTGCAGCAATTTTATTTCAAGGATTCGGGTTTATATCTCATTTATCTGGATCACCGTTCCAGGATTTGCTGCTGCTCAAACGGGCATAAAAAAGTCCGATACGCTGGCAGGCAGAGCAATTGCAGAAGAAAATTTTATCCTGTTAAATGGTATCGAACATTGGGTTACTATAAAAGGCGACCGGTCCAAACCAATGATACTGTTTCTTCATGGCGGACCTGGCAGCCCAATGAGTCCCTATTCAGATAATCTTTACAAAAGTTGGGAAAAAGATTTCCTGCTGGTACAATGGGATCAACGGGGCACTGGAAGAACTTATGGGAAAATTGCACCTGAAGAATTGACTCCCGGATATTTAAAAGCCAATCCTTTATCGCTTGAGCAGATGACCAATGATGGTATTGCATTGTCGGCATATCTTTTAAAGCAGTTTAGCAAACAAAAAATGATACTTTTTGGTACTTCCTGGGGTTCGGTCCTGGGCGTAAAAATGGCCACGATGCAGCCAGGTCTTTTTTATGCATACGTAGGGCATTCACAAATTGTACATCCTGTAGTTGACCTCTCTCTGTATGATAAAATCTATACAATGGCAGAAAGTGAAAACAACCCGAAAGCCCTGGAAGTTTTAAACAGCATTGGCAAGCCTCCCTACAACCGGGCAAATAAAATGGGAAAATTATTCTCTGTTCTAAAACAATTTGAAAGAGCTCATTCGGAACCTGCTCCCGAATCCTGGTTTACCATTACATCTGCTTACGATAATGAAGCGGACAATAAAAACCGCAGTGATGGCGATGATTATTCGTTTGTAAATTATTGTGGTGACAGTGTGCTGGGTGTGCCATCCATGTGTGCAGGCATCAACCTGCTGAAGGACAATGTGACATTTCAAATACCAGTTTACCTGATACAGGGCAGTGAAGACATTTTAACTCCCAAGGAAAAAACAAAAGAATATTTCGATAAAATAACTGCGCCGGAAAAGAAATATTATTTGTTGCCAAAAACTGCTCACGG
>JAKQJG010000328.1 GCA_029561305.1 Bacteroidota bacterium
GATAAGTATGTGGAGGTGTTAGGAGAATCATGTAGTGGATATAAACGGTTAATACAATATTTAAATGGGTATACTGAGTTTATTATTTTCAAAAAAAAGCAAGCAGGACAATTCAATGGCGGCGGTACCACTGCAACCAACGGACAGCTGGCCATTTTTTATAAAAGCTCCATTGATCCTGCTGGGATTATCATTGCTGGTATTTATAATGATTGTACTCAGGGATGTATTGGTGCCCGTTTGTTTTGCTTCCCTGATCGCTATATTGCTGAATCCGGTTGTGAACCGTTTGATGAAGTGGCGTATACCCAAAGCAGTTAGTATATTGCTGGCGGTGCTGCTGGCGGCCGTCTTATTTGCAGGCGTGATGTTCTTTATCATATCGCAGCTGAGCCAGTTTTCAGAATTCCTGCCACAGCTGAAACAAACAGGCACGCAAATGCTGGAAAAACTGCAGGCATGGGTGGACACAACCTTTAATTATCCAAAAGCAAAACAGGCAGCAGCCTTACAAAAAGCGCAGGGAGATGTTCAGCCCATGTTAACAGGAATGGTTGTATCGGTTTTTGGTGGTTTAGGTGTTTTTGTATTACTGCCGATCTATATTTTCCTGATCCTCTATTACAAGCCCTTGTTTCTGAATTTTTTCTATGAAGTATTTGAAGACAAATATGGCGGTAAAGTGGCAGAGATACTTGGAGAGACCAAGATGGCCATTCAGAAATATGTTTCCGGGCTGTTGATAGAGACGGTGGTAGTAGCTGTATTGAACACGTCAGCGCTCCTGATCATCGGTGTAAGGTATGCATTACTGTTAGGTGTAATTGGCGCCCTGCTGAACCTGATTCCCTATATTGGCGGATTGGTGGCGATTTCCTTACCAGTTATCATTTCTTTGGTTGATAATCCTGGGGATCTTACCATTCCCTTGCTGGTTGCAGGAAGCTACCTCTTGATCCAGTTCATCGATAATAATTTACTGGTGCCACGCATTGTTTCCTCTAAAGTGGATGTGAATGCGTTCATGTCCATCATCGTCATATTGATGGGAGGTGCCATGTGGGGGGTATCGGGAATGTTTCTTTCTATACCCTTGATCGCCATCTGTAAGATCATCTTCGACAGGATCGACGGGTTAAAACCATGGGGTAAAATATTGGGGGTAAAAATGGAAGCGTATCCTCCCGTAAATGTAGTGAGTGAAATAGATGCCGAAGCCGTGAATAAGACAGAAAAGGAGCCGGCTGTCAGTCAATGACAATGATATCTTTTCAAATAATTTTTCGGGCCCTGCATTTTATGATCAATGGGGCAGCACATGCGTTTCAATGATCTGTTTAAAAAGATGAATGTCGAATGGCTTTTGAATGTATCCATCCGCGCCAATTTTTTTGCAGATTTCTTTCAGTTCAGCATTGGCAGAAAATACCAGCACCGGCATATGTTTTGTTGCAGCATTTTCTTTTATTATAGCGATCGCTTGCTCACCCCCAATTTCGGGTATCCACAGGTCCATTAAAATAAGGTGTGGTTGAATGCGGCTGATATCAGCGATCACATCTTCACATCTTGACATCGTTTCTACGCGGTAGGAATTTTTCTGTAAAATTGTTTTGCATAGAAATAATATCTCTTCATCATCTTCGTAAATCAGAATGCATTTTTCCTGGTTATTTTCCTGCATGGTTATTTTTTAAATAGACTGTTCGTAATCTACAGGTATTGTAAAATAAAAAGTACTTCCCTTTCCCGGTTCACTTTCTGCCCATAATTTTCCGTGATGACGTTGTATGATCTCATGTGAAATGAACAAACCAATTCCCAGCCCCTGGAAATGAATGGCGTGCTCTTCCACCCGATGGTATTTGTCAAATATTTTTTCAAGGCTTTGTTTGGCTATTCCAATACCCGTATCTCTCACCGCCACTGTTATTGTATCGTGTTCCTGCGATATCGTGATAAAAACCTGCTGGGTACCGGGGGAATATTTAATGGCATTGGTCAGCAGGTTCACGATCACCTGTTGCAGCCTGTCTTTATCTCCTCTTACTTCATCCTTTACTGTACCCGACTTTATAATGGAATGGGTGGTGGATGTAAGTTGCAGGTGTTCAATGGTGCTATTGACCAGTTCATTAAAATTAAATTGCGTGATGCTGTAATTGAGTTTGCCCAGCCTTATCTTACTCACATCCAGCAATTCGCTGATCAGTTCATTTAATCTATTTACAGACTGG
>JAKQJG010000348.1 GCA_029561305.1 Bacteroidota bacterium
TGTCAATTGCCAGTTATAAGAACAAGAGAAACAAACAATAAGAATTATGACAAATTGATTTTCAAAGGATTTTTCTTTCCAAAGGTAAAAGGTATTAATTTGCGCATTCCAATATAATTACCATGCTGCAAAAAAGCCGATCGATAAAAGATCTGAAAACCTACCTTAAAATGTCCGAACACATCAGCAACAAAGAGGATGTGATAACAGAGGATGACATGAAGCGGATAAAAACTGACCTGTGCAAATTACACGATGAAGTGCCAGTATGTGTTGCAAGAGGACTTAAGAAGAGAAAGACGCTTGTAAAGAAAAAATAGAAACTGGCAACACTTCAGGCCCGATCCTTCAGCTTATTCAACTACAATAATGGCGGACAGGGAATGATGGAGCTTTCGTACACTGGATATTCATTGTCAAATGGTTCATATTGCCCCTTTACGGCAGTTATGTTCAGGACAATCAGTTAGCCAAAATGTCCATTTACATAGTTCCTTGTCAGCTCTTTTTGCGGATCCTTAAATATATTTTCACTGCTGTCAAATTCCACCAATTCACCCAGGTACATAAATGCAACTTTATCTGAAATACGCTGGGCCTGCTGCATATTGTGTGTTACGATCACGATTGTATAGTTTGATTTTAAACTCATGATCAGCTCTTCAATTTTATGCGAACTAATCGGATCCAGTGCTGAACAGGGTTCATCCATCAGGATTACTTCAGGCCTTAATACCACTGTTCTTGCAATGCACAATCTTTGCTGTTGTCCGCCTGAAAGTTTTACTGCAGGCTTTTTTAATTCATCTTTTACTTCATCCCATAGATAACTTTCTTTTAATGCCATTTCAATTAAGCCTGGTATTTCATTCTTTGGGAAGGCATGAAGTTTCAATGCATAGGAAAGATTTTCATAGATACTTTTAGGAAGCGGGTTGGGTTTTTGAAACACCATACCTATTCGTTTACGCATGGCTGTTACGGACACCTTCTTATCATAGATATTATTGCCGTCCAGTTGAATATCACCTTCTATTTTTACATCCGGCGACAGGTCATGCATGCGGTTAAAGGAACGCAATAAGGTTGATTTTCCACAACCAGAAGGTCCAATCAAAGAGGTGACTTTGTTGTTGGGGAAATCAATATGAATGTTTTTAAGAACATGCTTTTTCCCAAAGTGTAAATTGAGCCGGTGTGCTGATAATTTTATTTTATCCATATCAATCTTTTGTTCTGTATTTGTACCTGATATAAAACGCAATGATATTCAGTAAAAACACCAGTAGGATCAATACTCCTGCCGTTGCATAAGCCAATGGTCTTACCTGTTCTATGGCCTGGTGTTGTGTGCTCAGCATGTAAAGATGGTAAGGTAATGCCATAAATTCCTGGTTAACGGAAGTGCCAACGTCATTGATATAAAATGCCACACCGGTAAACAGGATAGGTGCTGTTTCACCAGCGGCCCTCGACATAGTAAGTATTACGCCGGTTAATATGCCCGGCAATGCTTTGGGCAGCACCACATCCTTAATGGTTTCAAACTGGGTAGCTCCGAGGGCAAGCGTTGCCTCTCTCATGCTGTTGGGTATCCTTTTTAGTGCTTCTTCGGTTGTAGTGATGATGTAGGGGAGCGATAAAAGTCCTAAAGTTAATCCTGCTGATAAAACAGAAGTGCCAAGCCTTAGCGACTGTACAAATAGAGCAAGACCAAATAATCCATAAATGATGGAGGGGATGCCGGCAAGGTTGCGGATAGAGGCCCTGATAATATTGGTAAAAACAGATGGTTTTGCATATTCATTCAGGTAGATAGCACAGGCAACACCAAAGGGAACAGAAAAAAGGGTAGTTATAAGCGTTAGTACCAATGTTCCGGCAACGGCGGGAAGTATACCCCCTTTTGTCATTCCATCGGTTGGTAACCCTGTGATGAAGTCCCAGGAAATGGCAGATGCACCTTTTGAGAAAATATCTCCAAGGATAATTCCCAGTATCACGCATACGATAACTGTACTTCCGGTTAATAAGATCCAGTCAACAATATATTTCAGCTTTTTTATCATGCATGAAATTTTCTCAGCCTGTTTACAAAATATTCTCCAGCCAGATTGATCGCCAGTGTTATAAGAAATAGTACCACTGCGATTGCGAAAAGCGCAAAATAATGGGTGGTTTGAAAAGGCACTTCGCCCATTTCTATCGCAATGGTGGCAGTGATCGTACGCACCGAATCCAAAAAGCCCGTGGGTAAAACAGCTGCATTGCCCGTGGCCATTAATACCGTCATTGTTTCACCAAGCGCCCGACCAAGTCCCAGCATAACGGCTGCTATTAACCCCGGAAGGGCTGCCGGAATGGTTACCTTAAATAAAGTCTCCCATTTATTTGCAACCAATGCAAGTGAAGCTTCCCGGTGGCTTTGCGGCACTGCATTGATAGCATCTTCACTGATAGTAATGATTGTTGGCAGCGCCATTACCGACAGGAGTACCGCACCGTTCAGGGCATTCAATCCGTTGGCAAGCCCGAAAATTTTTGCAATACCTGGTCCCACCAGCACAATTCCTAAAAAACCAATGGCTACAGATGGAATAGCAGCCAGCATTTCTATAAATGGCTTTAGTATATTTTTTAATTTGGGATGCGCCAATTCAGATAGAAATGCTGCGGTAAATATTCCCAGTGGCACTGCAATCAGCATAGCGCCAAGGGTAACAAGCCCGGTGCTCACCAGCAATGGAGCTATACTGTATTTTCCTTTCGCACTTTCTGGATCCCACTGCGACCCGGTAAAAAAATCGACGGGCTTTACATCAGCAAAAAAAGCTGCACTGTTATACAACAGCATAAAAAATATACCTGCCAATAAAGCAATGGTGATAACACCGGCAGCTTTAAATACCTGCTACATCAACCGGTCTGTGTACTCACGTCGTTTGATCGTCATGGTTATTTATTTACCGGGTAATACCCTGCTGACTCAATTATTTTTTTACCCAAATCACTTTTTTCAAAATCAATAAAAGGTTTTATTTTTTCAAAGGATCCTGCTTTGTAATACTGAAAGAGGGGACGCTGAAAGAAATAGTCACCTGATGCGATCACCCTGGCGTTTAAAGGAGAAACGGATTTTTCGTTTATTTTGGAATAGATACTGAGTACTTTGATGCCATGCATGCCACCGTGTGCCACATAGCCTGCACCAACGTACCCGACCCCAGAATGATCTGTTTTGATGGCTTCCAGTATTTGCGCATTGCCGTTCATTTGTTTAGCGTAACGGCTAAAATCAATGCCCAATTTCTTTTTGATAAAATCGTGTGTGCCAGAATTGCTTTGCCTCCCGTAAATATTTACCGGCATGTCTTTACCAGTGATAACAGACCAGTTCTTGTAATCTCCATTGAGCAGATGAGTAAGATCATTAATGCTGATTGAATCTATGGGAAGATCTGCCGCAACCACAAAAGCAATGGCATCCTGGGCAAAAATAAATGAGTCGATCTTGATGTCTCGTTTTTTAAACAAAAGGGTTTCCCCGGTATTAATACTCCTGGAAGAATTGGCAATATCTCCTGTTCCATTTAATAATGATGAAATGCCGAGGCCTGAGCCGCCACCAGAAATGGATACAAATATTCCCGGTTCAAAAGTATGAAAGGATTCTGCCAACTGAACGGCAAGATTTACTTCGGTGTCTGATCCTTTTATTTTAATGGTGTTGTTATCCGCAGAACAGGATATAAGCATAGCCAGGAAGCAAATAAACCAGGGATTTGATGCTTGTTGTTTATACTCCATCGCCTGAAATGAGCGAAAGAAACCCGAAGTACCATAAAATTGATATTATGTTTTTATTAAGAATTATTCTCTCTATAAAATTGAAGAAGCCAGAGATGGATAGAAGTTTAAAAGCGAATGTTTTTTCTTTCCGCATCTGTATAGCATGCCGGATGTAGTTAAACGATTTAACCATAAAGCTTTCCTTGCAGGACACAATGTTGAATAGGTATGCAGAACTGGGATGCTGCTTTCAAAAGTAACAGTATCCTTTCAACCCAACTTGTCATAGCAGTTTCGTTATAAGTACATTTCCCACTGGTTATCGGGGTTAATAAAATAGATGAAGCCGTTGCTCATATAGATCAGCTCCCTGCCATCTTCATTATTTATTTTCTTTACAAATACCGGGTTGCCATTATTCTCGGCCTTTATATAATTTACCAATGCCGGTATGGTGGGGGTCACATGGTGAAGCAGCCCATTTTCATCACTTTCTTTTACAAATGCCTGGCTCATAATTTTTTTATTTATGATTGTTTAAACTCAGTATTTGACACTCATTGTCATTAGCAAAGTTGGAGTATACGGAACCTGCAGTTGTTATATGATTTATAAACTGGCTTACAATATTTGCCCGTTTTTGAATGCAGGTGCAATCAATTCAGGGCAGATTAACGATCATTTCATCAGTCTCATGCGGTAAGCATTCATCGCTGTTATGCCTAACTTCTTTATGAGATGGTAGTTTGCCACTGCTCCAACCGGCGCACCGATAACGGGAATGAGTTGTGCCATCTTAGCAAGGTCAATATAATCCCTGTACTCTTGTTGAAAATTCCGCCAATCAAATTTTTCTATGTCATCTGGCAGGCTTTTACTTTTTTCGTCCCAGTCAATCATTTTAAGATATACTTCTTTTCTATGTTGATGGCTCGAAAACGCCAGTTCAAATATGTGAAGTATATACACACGTTCCTTATAATTTTTAACGTCATAACCATACATGGCGGCAATATCAAAGAGTAGTTTTAATTTGATTCCCAGAAGGACGGGAAAATCAGCCAGGCCGAGTAACAGACCGCCAGCTCCTGTTATTCCTCCTTCTATCGCCGCGGTATTTCTATAATTTCTTATTCGTTCCTGGATGGCCGCTTCTTTTAATTCAAGATTTTTGCCGATAGTGGGGTTCGGACTGGTATAGGTGGCCCCAAAAAGAACAGCACGGATCATCTGTTTAATCGTGGCTGTTATGGCAGTGTGTACTTTTTCTGGAATCCAGGTATTAATTTTTGTCTGCAGTTTTTTAGATAATTTGTTTAACAACGACGGCCGCCGCAGCATTTCTTTCTGCCAGTTGAGTAATACAACATGTATTTCCTTTTCGTACTGATCCATATTTATCTTATTTCATTAACGTTACCAATAACAGGCTCAACCGGGCAGAAATTAGTTACCCTCGATATACGCTGCAAATTAAGGCCCAGTCATACTATTGAATTAACTTAAGCGACTAAATTTATTATGGGGTATTCGGGGGGATGTTGTTTTAGGAAGGATATTTCAAAAAAAACTGCAAGCTAATCCTGCTGGCTTTTTCTTCCTTCATGTTGCACGCCAGCGGGTGTCAGAAAGCTTCTCCTGTAAATAAATAGAAATTTACACCTTCCCTAGTAACGCCAACATCAAAACGCAGGAAAATATCTTTTTTTACAAACAGCAGGTAGCGCACACCTGCTCCGGCTGCAAATTTCGTATGTTTCAGTTGCAATGTGCCAACAGAAGGTGCCACGGTACCTGCACCTGCAAATGCTGCTGCACCCCAGCGCTTACTAAAAGAAAAAGGAAGTATCCTGTATTCTGCCTGTGCGGCCATCAGTACATTATCCCGGTAACGGCCATAATAGTACCCACGCATCAGGTTTTCTCCACCAAGCAGGGATTTCATATTGAAAGGAGCAGGGCCGTTTATAACGCTGCCGGCTAACTGCCAGGCAAATACACGGTTGGTTTTTAGTTGATGATAGCCACGGATATCTGTGAGTAAGGTATTGAAACGGTATGGACCGTTGATAATTCCTCCGTAATTCAACCAGGCCAGTTCTGCAAAAAATCCTTTCCGCACATTGAGTACATTTTGCCGGTTGTCGTACACCAAGGAGGCGCCGATACCTGTATTGGTACTGCCGCCAATGCCTTCAGGTGGGGTAAGGTTGCCATGCACGCTGGTGTAAGAAGTGTTGAAAAGGGTTTGAATATCCAGTTCGGCACCTGCAAAAAAATCGGGTGCAATTTTTTTTAATACCCGCTGACGCAGCAGGAAATAATTGGCATCTACTATTGATTCTTCACTTCCATCTGCGTTGGGGCCGATACCAAAATACAATAAAGGAAAACGCTGAAAGCGGATCTTTCCAAGAAAGAACCAATTGTCCTGGTGACCATAAAGCGCATTGTCTATCCATAGCCCGTATTGCCCTTTCAGGGTAACAAAGGAAAATGCCTGCAGCTCACTCAGCCTGTTATTAGTATCGTTTTTTGCTTTGTACAACAGAAGGGAAGAGGCACCTAATTCAAAACTTGTTTCGGGTGCAAAAGCGAGTGAAGGATACATCCGGAAGCTGGCTTTATCAGATGAATTGGTGTCCGTAAATACATTTTGAATAAATTTCTTAGTAAATGATTTGATTTTTTCCTGTGCGCCCGCAGTCCATACACACGATAAAAAAATACAGAGCAGAAAATAATATTTGCAAAATAGCTTAGGGATGTAAAACATTGTTTTTAATTGGGTAGCTAATCAAAAAAATAAACAACAACCAATACCTGATATTGTTTTAAAGATAGTAACTGCAGCGACTGCCGGCAAAATTCATATAAAACGGCGTAAAAAATAACCTAAAAATCATATCCAGTATATCCTGCAATAACATCCCGGCTGGCGTT
>JAKQJG010000350.1 GCA_029561305.1 Bacteroidota bacterium
GCTCCATTCCATCTTAACATGGCTGCCTGTACCGAAGTACTGTCGAAGCCGGCTGCTGCTGCGGCTGCCTGTGTATTATACACACCTGTTATCTGCGTACCATAGCCGGGTGCGTTATTTTGTTTAGGCAATGGGTTCGCATCACCTTCCTGCCATGCCTGGCGGATGCTTTGTGAAGTGGTAACTGGCACACTCAGCAATCTCCAGCTGCGGAAGTTATTGTTGGGTATGTATCTCTCAACAGTAACATTGGTAGCACCCGTAACAGATCCTGTTACCTGGCCCAAAGAGGCGGTACCGGTGTTATCTGATTTAAAGGTTACAGACTGACCAGCAAAGTTGGCTGAGCCACTCACTGTTAATGTGCGTGTGGGGTTTACCGTTAGTGTGCTGGTGGCTGTCATAACAAGGCTGCCAGCCACTGTAAAGTCTGTATTCAATGTAACATTGGCACCAGCTGCAATGGTGATGATGCTGCCAGAACCGGGCGGGGTTCCACAACTCCATTTTGTACCATCGGTCCAGTCGCCTGTACCACTAAATGTGTTCTCAGAAAGATCTTGTGTAATAATAATACTTTCCTGGTCGCTACAGCCATTATCTGCAACAACAGTAACTGTATAAGTACCTGGAGCAGTGATAGACGCAGCAGCTGAATTTCCTAAGCCATTATCCCATGAGTAGCTGCTGCCACCTGTTGCGGTTACACTAATTGAAGGTGCAGCACAAGTAAGAATTGTTGTACCGCTGTTGTTAGTAATACCAGCAGTGGGAGTGGCAATATCCTGCGTGATCACAATACTTTCCTGGTCGGTACAGCCATTAGCAGCAGTTGCAGTAACTGTATAGGTTCCGGGGGCAGTGATATTTTTTGAAGCACCGCTACCCAATCCATTATCCCAGGCATAGGTGTCACCACCAGTGGCTGTTACACTGATAGATGTAACTGCACAAGTTAAAAGTGAGGAACCAGTATTGTTAGTAATACCTGCCGTTGGAACAGGTGAAACTGTAAAGGAATAATTTGATCCCGAATTATCATCATACCGTAAAGTTGCCAGTGAGCGGTCCGTTTCGCTGTCTCCATTTATTTGAGAAATCGAACGGGTGCTGGTATAAACATAATAATAATAGGTTGCGCCGCAAGTCAAGGAAGGAATAGCAGCACTCCATGATGTGCCTGAACCTGTAGCCTGTACCACGGAAGTACCGGTAGTGAAGTCATTATTGGTTACCCTGTAACGTACATACACATTTTCACCAGCAGAGGGTGTGGCACTGGTTGTAATACTAACAACAGCCTGTCCGCCGCTGAATGTTTGGCCTGTCCGGCTTACTGTTACAGGTGCATTGACTGTGTAACCAACATAATACCTGGCGTTGGTCTGTGTGTAACCACAATCATTAAATACAAAAGTATAACGACCGGCGGTACTCATATTCAGACCCATATCATTACCACTGTTATAAGCAGAAATGCCATTAATTGCATTCACCGCACCCGATCCTATTCCACTAAAAGCCCATTTGTTTTGAAAAGGGTTTCCAGGTGATTGCGGGCCTGAAATAAAAAGAAATCCACCAGCACCGCCACCTGTCATATTGATGGGGGTAACATCTCCACCGGAGCTTTGTACGTTAAAGGTGGTTGCCCATTGACCTCTTCCGTCTGTAGGATTACCAGATGATACTGATACCCTGCGAAAAGTTGTGGTCCGGTAGTCAGAACCATAAGGAACAGTGCTAAAACTATTAAAAGTGCCAACTACCTGCACTCGTTCGCCGCTGAAAATGTTCTGCGCCTGTACATTTGTTTGTGAAAAGAGTGCAATCGTGCACACTCCAAATAAGAGTAATAAGTTTTTCATTACTGTTGAATTTAGTTTAATAAAATATTGAGAGGTATTAATTCCAATGGAGAAATGTGCGTAACATTTGTTCATAAGCAAGCAATCAATTTTGGCAAGTAGTATAAATACAATTTTACAACACAAGTGTTGTATAGAATATAAAAAAAATTAAGTACGGAACTTTAAATGGAAGTTTTGGATAAGGTGGCGGCAGCAATCTTTTTCGCAATCGATGGCAAAAATAGCCAAAAATTTCAAATGTGTACATTTTACACAAAATATTTTTACCTGTTATCTACCTATTAACAAAGTCCGGATTTATCACTCCCTTTGCAACTAGCAAACAGCTGCCTATATTTGCTCATGCTTAACATCAGTAAACGTGGCAACGAGATGCCCTCCTCCCCCATCAGGAAACTGGTTCCATTTGCAGAAGCTGCAAAAAAGAAAGGAACCACCGTATATCACCTCAATATTGGCCAGCCGGATATTGCCACACCGGAAACCATCCTGGACGCCGTGAGAAACAGTGATTTTAAAGTATTAGAATACAGTCACAGTGCAGGCAATGAAAGCTACCGCAAAAAATTGGTGGAATATTACCAGCAGGTGGGTATACAGGTTACTGCAGAACAAATTATCGTCACCACCGGTGGCAGCGAAGCCATCCTGTTTGGTTTTATGGCCTGTATGGATGCCGGGGATGAAGTGATTATACCAGAACCTTTTTATGCCAACTACAATGGCTTTGCAGTAGAAGCCGGTGTCATTGTAAAACCCATCACTTCTTCCATTGAATCAGGTTTTGCACTACCCCCAATAGAAGATTTTGAAAAAGCCATTACGCCCAAAACAAAAGCCATCGTTATCTGCAATCCCAATAACCCCACCGGTTATTTATACAGCCAGGAAGAGATGGAGGTGTTAAAACAGATCATCCTTAAGCATAACCTGTTTTTATTTGCAGATGAAGCTTACCGTGAGTTTTGCTATGAAGGCACCCATACCAGCGCCATGCACTTAACAGGCGTGGAGGAACACGTGGTATTAATGGACACCATCAGCAAAAGATACAGCGCCTGTGGCGGAAGGATCGGTGCATTTGTTACCAAAAACCAGGACCTCCTGAATGCCGCCATGAAATTTGCCCAGGCCAGGTTGAGCCCACCCAGCTTTGCACAAATTTTAGGTGAGGCAGCGGTAGATCTTCCAGCCAATTATTTTGATACCACCAAAGCAGAGTATAAGAAAAGAAGGGATACCATTGTATCAAGACTGAACGCAATGGAAGGCGTATTTTGTCCCAACCCCGGCGGCGCATTTTATGCAATGGCCAAACTACCCATTGATGATTCGGATACATTTTGCCAATGGCTGCTCGAATCTTTTTCACACAACAATCAAACAGTGATGCTGGCACCCGCTACCGGATTTTACAGCACACCCGGCTTAGGCAAACAGGAAGTTAGACTAGCCTATGTATTAAATGTGGAGCGTATCAATAAAGCGATGGATTGCCTGGAGGTGGCTTTGAAGGAATATCCTGGGAGGAGCTAAGAGGATAAAGAGAGAAGGAGGGCAAAGAAGCAAGGAGGAAAGAGGGCTAAAAGATAAAAGAAGAAAAAAAGGCAAGCAAGCAAAAAGTAAATATGCAAAAAGAGTAAGGAGGCTAAGTGACAAACCAGCATAGCGCAACTGATTCATTGGGGGCATTGATGTAAGGAATCAAACCAGGAGGCTAATAAAATTAAAATAATCAGTAAGCAGGTGACATGTTATAGTGTCCTTCCTTTGTAAGCTTCTTCTCTTTTTTATACTTATAGCAATTATAATTCATAAATTAGCCGCCAATAAATCAAAACTGACAAACATGAGAAAATGCTTCACCAGCTTTATTGCTGTGATGATTTGCACGTTGTGCACCTACGCTCAAAAAACCATCAAAGGAAAAGTAACCGACCGTAACGGCCAGCCATTGGAAAATGTAACCGTAAGGGAAAAAGGTGGAACCGGCGGTACAACAACCGACAGGGATGGTAACTATAGCCTTACCGTAAGCAATCCAGAAACAACAATTCTATTTAGTGGTGCCGGTCTTGCCGGGCAGGAAGTGCCAGCTGCCGGCGGGTATGCAGATGTTTCTATGACTACTTCCACCATATTATTAGGTGCAGTTGAAATAGTTGGCTCCCGTAGTTTAAAACGCTCGGCCACTGAAACGGCCGTTCCTATTGATATCATTCCTGTTTCCAGGGTAGTCAACACCGTTGGACAGGTTGACCTGAACCAGATATTGCAGTACGTTGCTCCTTCCTTTAACAGCAACAGGCAAAGCGGCAGTGATGGTGCTGATCATATTGACCCGGCATCCCTGAGAGGGCTGGGGCCAGATCAAACCCTCGTACTGGTAAATGGCAAACGCTGGCACCAGTCTTCATTGGTAAATTTATTTGGCAGCCGCGGACGTGGTAACACTGGCACTGACCTGAACACCATTCCTGCTGCTGCTATTGAAAGAATAGAGATATTAAGAGATGGCGCTGCAGCACAATATGGCTCGGATGCTATCGCAGGTGTGATCAATGTGGTACTAAAATCTGCAGTCAATAAAGGTTCAGCGAATGTGGCTGTTTCTCAATTTATGACTGGCTATGGCAAATCTTTGAAAGATGCTGATGGTAATAAAATAATGGAAAGCCGCAGCGATGGACTGACTGTGAATGCCAATGTAAACTATGGCTTCGCTTTAAAGGATGGTGGTTTCTTTAACGTTACAGGCGATTTTCTAAAAAAATCAAGAACACTGAGGCCAAACTTTATTGAGCCAACCGATGGAGATCCGCGCCGCAAAGCCGGTGATGCTTCGTTGGATAATGCTGGTTTATTTTTCAACAGCAGTTTCCCTATAAAAGGGCAAACAAGCTTTTATGCTTTTGGTGGCTATAGTTACCGCAGGGGAAGCGCTTATGCATATACAAGGTCGGCTACCAGCTCAAGAAATGTTCCCTCCATTTATCCTGATGGTTTTGATCCCCTGATCGGTTCTAAAATAACAGACCGGTCTGCTTCTTTTGGTATCAAAACAAAATTTGGCGGATGGAATGCAGATTTTAATGCCACTTTGGGCAGCAACCGAATGAACTACGATGTGAGCAACACACTGAATACTTCTTTGGGCGCTGCATCTCCAAGAGAATTTAAAGCAGGCGGATTTCAGTTAGTACAAAACATAATTGGTGTTCACTTAAATAAATCTTTAAAAGGATTGCAGGGATTGAACATTGCTGTGGGTACAGAAGTGCGCCAGGACCAGTACAAAATTTTTGCTGGAGAAATTGGTTCCTACAAACAATACCCCAATCCGGATGATGCTCCCGGTGGCTCACAGGGCTTTCCTGGTTTTCAGCCTGCTGATGAAACAAACCAGCAAAGAAATAACTGGGGAGCTTATGCTGATGCAGAACTGGATATTACCAAAGCATTTATGGTGAATGTGGCTACCCGTGTTGAAAAGTACAGCGACTTTGGATGGACCGGAAACTGGAAACTGGCTTCAAGAGTGAAAGTAACCGACAAGGTTGTTATCCGTGGTTCTGCCAGCACCGGCTTCAGGGCACCCTCTTTACCACAGATCAATTTCAGCAACACGTTTACGAACGTAGCCGCCGGCATTACTTCCGAAGTGGTGATCGCACCCAATAGTGGTGAACTGGCCAAACTCGTGGGACTACCAGCTTTGAAACAGGAAACGTCTACCAACTTCAGTCTTGGTTTTACAGCTAAGCCTGCCCGTAACCTTACCGTAACTATTGATGGTTATATGGTAAATATTAATGACCGTATTGTACTCACGGGTTATTTTGATCAAAGCGATGATGTGATCGGGCAAATACTGGCCGACCGTAATATTGGCTCTGCACAATTCTTTACCAATGCGGTGGACACAAGAACAAAAGGTCTTGACATTATTACAACTTATTCATTCAGGATAGGTCATGGTAAATTGAATGCAACCTATGCTGGCAATTTCAACAGTCTCAAAATCGGCGCTGTAAAAACTGCGGAAGCACTCAAAGGAAAAGAAGATATTTATTTCTCCGAAAGAGAAAGGTATTTCCTGCAGGCTTCTGCTCCCAATCACAAACACAGTTTCAATTTTGAATACAAGCTCAACAAGTTTGCAACCAACCTCAGGTTCACCAATTTTGCCTCTATCACGTTAATTGATTACGATCCAAAACAAGAAACCTTTAAAGGCAGAACGGTGACAGATCTTTCTTTCAATTACGAAGCAAGTGATAAGGTATCCGTAACCGTTGGTGGCGCTAATATCTTTGATGTATATCCTGAGTT
>JAKQJG010000295.1 GCA_029561305.1 Bacteroidota bacterium
ATAGTGGTGTTAGTGAAGTGTTTTTCTTTTAACCATTTACCTGCTTCTGTTGAGGTTGCAAATGTTGTAAATGGATTGTTCACTTTAATGAAGTCTCCACCAACCAATACCACCTCTTTCCAGTCATACATATTGATAAGATCGACCAGCGCCTGGTGTTCTTTCAAACTCTCTTCACCCATTTCCATCATGCCACCCAGCATCAGTACTTTATCGCCGTTCATTTTTGCAATATTTTCTATGGCCGCTTTCATGCTGGTAGGGTTAGCATTGTAAGCATCCAGGATAATTTTATTACCATCTATTTCAACCAGCTGTGAACGGCTGTTGGATGGGCTGTAATTTTCCAATGCTGCTTTTATTTTTTCATCCGGCACATTAAAATATTTACCTACGGCCACAGCCACGAGTACATTCGGCAGGTTGTACTCACCCACCAGCTGTGTTTGGATTTTTTTTATGCCTGTTCCACTCAGCATACGTACTTCCAGCATTTCTTTGCTGCTGTCTGTTATGCCAGTGATCATAGCACCTGTTGTACCATAGGTGATGATATTTGAGATACCCTTACTCATTTCCACCAAATAATCATAATCTTTCATCAGGAATAAAGTGCCGTTGTTGGCCCTGATATGATCATACAGTTCACCTTTCCCTTTTCTCACACCTTCAATGCCACCAAATCCTTCGAGATGTGCTTTGCCACAGTTGGTAATTATCCCGTGAGTTGGATTTGTATAAACACAATAACTTTCAATTTCTTTCTGATGATTGGCTCCCATTTCTATTACCGCCATATCTGCATCCATTCCAACAGATAAAATGGTAAGCGGTATACCAATATGATTATTGAGATTTCCTTTGGTGGTGTAGGTAGTGAAGGTGCTGCTTAATACTTCATGCACCAGTTCTTTTGTGGTGGTTTTTCCATTGCTGCCGGTAATGGCAATAAAAGGAATTTCAAATTGCTCACGGTGGTATTTTGCCAGTTGCTGTAAAGTTTGCAAAACATCTTCGGTGGCGATCAATCTTTCGTCAGAAAAATTTACGGGTTCGTCCACCACTGCATAGGCCGCACCTGCATCCAGTGCCTGCCGGGCAAATTGGTTGCCATTATAACTCGGACCTTTTAGGGCAAAGTAAATATCGCCGGGTTTTAATTTCCTTGTGTCTGTTTGAACAGATGGATATTGTAAATAGATATCGTATAGATCAGGTAGCTGCATGTTTCAAAAATAAGCGAAAACCACAAATTATAGTTAGCCACGAATTACACGAATGGTCACGAATAACAACAGGCCGCAAATGGTACAGCTATTCACAGGAAATACATTCGTGTTTAATTAGTCTAATTCGTGGCGAGTCCTTTCTGTGTTCATCCGTGCAATCGTCCGACGCCAAAGGCATTAGCCGACGGTGTCTGTGGTAAATCCTTCGTGGCCCAAAACAAAAAACCCTCCGCAAGGGAGGGTTTCAATTTTATCAGGAGTTATTACCTTTTCTTTTTCTTGTTTTGCTTACGCTTACCAAAGATATTACCTTCTCTAAAGCCTGGTCCTTCCGGAGCACCCATATAAGTTTGAGCACACCTGAAACCTATAGTACTTGAAGACTGGTCCTGGTCTAAGAAACGGCGTGCGCCTGGAGATAACCAGTAAGCTCTGTCGTTCCAGCTGCCACCTTTAAATACTTTTGACTTATCACTGATCAGCGTTGTTGTACCTGACTCGTAAAATGCCTGGCTTGCAGAATCACCATCCAAATGGTTAATGGCATAATTGTGCTGGTAGTTACGGCGGTTTTTAACTTCTTCATCACTGATATCACTTTTCTTCAGGTGACCCATTGAATCCCTCTCATAATCTCCAGAACTGTTTTTATAAAACTTCTGGAATTTATTACCACGGAAATAGTTGAAATCCTCACCATCAGACGGCGTTAAAGCCCTGTAAGTATCCTGTACCCATTCGCTAACGTTACCGCTCATGTTATATAAACCAAAGGAGTTAGGATAAAATGCTTTGATGGCACCAGGTATAGCACTACGGTCATTCAAACCGCCTGCAACACCCATGTTATCACCAGCGCCACGCTTAAAGTTGGCCAGGAATTTACCCTGCCATGCACTGCGGCGGTTGTCACGAAGACCATTGGTGTTATTGCTCCAGGAATAGATTTGTTGGTTTGATATCAACTCTTCACCTGATTTGCTTTCTTTAGCTCTCGGATTAGGGTTCTGATCAAGTAAACCATAAGCCGCATATTCCCATTCTGCTTCTGTTGGCAGGCGATAGCCCATGTTAAGGATACCATCTTCCATCTTTACAATAGATCTTGGCTTGCCGCTAACATCTTTAAATTCAGACTTCTTTGGTTTTGCCCTGCCCTGGATCAGTTCAGGATTCATGATATAAGTTTCCGTGTTGAAAGTTGCATCAGCTCCGCCACCTTTCATTGATTTGGCAGTGAAATCTTTTTTAAGATATCCTTTGCTAACAAGCGCCAGTTCATTTACCCTGTCTGTTCTCCACATACAGAAATCGTGCGCCTGCTCCCAGTTAACACCTACCACAGGGTAGAAGTTATAGGCAGGGTAACGGAAATAATATTCCACGTAAGGCTCGTTGTAAGCAAGCTCTTCACGCCAGCAAAGCGTATCGGGCAGTGCCTTCCTCATGATATTTGTATCACCGCTAAAGGTATTTTCGAGCCAGTAGATATATTCACGGTAGTGAACATTGGCCACTTCGGTTTCATCTATAAAAAACGAAGGAACAGTAACACGGCGGGGAACATTGTTCCAGTCGCCCATTACATCTTCATCTTTTGCACCCATTACAAATGTACCACCCTGTACAAATACAAGACCTGGTCCTGCTTTGGGATATTTCATTTTGTTTACATGGTAGTTACCCATTTTCTTGTCGTCGTAGTTCCAGCCTGTAACGGAGCTTTTTCCGCTCTTATTACTTTTACAGGAGGCAACTGCTCCGGCAACCACCATCAGGAGCACCAGATTTTTCATGGAAATTGTGTTTTGCATTGTGCGTTCGTTTAGCAAATGTTTTAACGAAAGGTTTTCTTTTATATTGTGTGGGGACACACAGGTTGCGAATATAAATACTTTATGCGATAAACATCTTTCGCCGTTACGATTTTTAACAAAAACGCATAAATGTGAATTATTATTTTATATATATACGTTTTTTTGAAAATGAACAATGAGCGGGCGGCAACAATATCGATAAGGGGCAATAACCGGCCATCAGCAATCGTTCAATAAAGTGATTTGTAAATAATAAGTTTCTTGCTGGTAAAATAGCACCTTCAAGGCTCATAAAGGCATTATTTTTAGAAGAAATTGTCCTTTGGTTGTTGGTTTCAACAAAACCCTTATTTTTACAACCTTAACAAAAATTAAAAAGTTTATAGAGTAAGTCTACTTAACCAAGACAAAAACGCATGAAAAAAGTAACTGTTAAATTAACTGCTTTATTATTAATGATAGGGGGTACCGGGGGCTATGTAAAGGCCCAGTCAACCCAGGTAGATGAAATAAATGTGGTTACATCCGCTGTTCCGTTTTTACGGATTTCTCCTGATGCCCGTGGCGGTGCAATGGGTGACTTAGGTATTGCAACTTCTCCTGATGCAAGTTCTGCTTTTTGGAACCTGTCTAAATCTGCTTTCAGTACTACAAAAGGTGGTTTAGCGGTAACATATACCCCCTGGTTAAAAGATCTTGGTTTAAATGATGTTTACCTTGCTTCTTTAAGTGGCTTTTTTAAATTAAGCGATGAGGAAGCTCTTTCCGGTTCAATCCGTTATTTCAGCCTTGGTAATATTCAATTCACTGATGCATTGGGAAATGACCTGAGTTCTTTCCGTCCACGTGAATTTGCATTTGATGCAGGTTATGCAAGAAAACTCTCCAAAAAATTATCATTAGGTGTTGCGCTGCGTTATATCAATTCAAACCTTGCTAACGGCGCTATCAATGGCGTTTCTTACAAAGCAGGTTCATCTGTAGCAGGTGATATCAGCATGTTCCATACAAGCGGTAAAGCTGATGGTTCTGGATTTAATTGGGGTGTTGTTTTATCTAACCTTGGTGCTAAAATATCCTACACAAGTGATGCCAACCAGAAAGATTATATTCCTGCCAATTTAGGTATCGGGATGGCATACACAAAAGTTATAGACGAAGCGAACAAGCTTACTTTTGGTGTTGACCTTCACAAATTACTGGTACCAACTCCTCCAAGACTTTTTGATAGTGCTGGTTTATCTAACTACAGGAGCCAGGGTGTTGTGAACAGCTGGTTCAAATCATTTGGTGATGCACCAGGTGGTTTTTCTGAAGAAATCAAAGAGATTTCCGCTTCTTTAGGTGCAGAATACTGGTACAACGATCAGTTTGCGTTCAGGGCTGGTTATTTCTACGAAAATCCGGTAAAAGGCAACAGGAAATATTTCACTTTGGGAGCTGGTTTAAAGTATAACAACTTCGGTTTAAATTTCTCTTACCTGCTTCCTTCTGGTAATGGTACTAACCGTAACCCATTGTCAAATACCTTACGTTTTAGCTTATTCTTCGATTTTGATGGCACAGGAACAACCGCCACAAAATAAGACATACATTTTTCGAAAAACGTCCCGATAACATCGGGACGTTTTCATTTTATACATTTGCCAAAAAACTGACTATGAATTTACGGATCGGGTTTGGAGTTGATTATCATCAATTGGTGGAAGAACGGGATTTTTGGCTGGGCGGAATTAAAATTGAACACACGAAAGGAGCACTTGGCCATAGTGATGCAGATGTGCTGCTCCATGCGCTGTGCGATGCGATGCTGGGCGCTGCCTGCCTGGGTGATATTGGCGTGCATTTTCCGGATACAGATGCCTCCCTTAAAAATATTGATAGTAAGATACTGCTGGCAAAAACTGCTGCGCTGATAAAAGAGAATGGATATTCTTTGGTGAATGCTGATACAACGCTTTGTTTGCAAGCGCCCAAAATAAAGGACTATATACCCCAAATGCAGGAAGTAATTGCTGCTGTGCTTGCTGTTGACAAGAATGCCATCAGCATTAAAGCGACCACCACCGAAAAGATGGGTTTTGTTGGCAGAGAAGAGGGGCTGGTGGCTTATGCTACCGTGCTGCTGCAAAAAAATTAGCCATATTTTCACGTCATTCAAATAAACGCTGCCCCATTATTTTTTTCACATCATTACCTTTGCTGCCATGCATAAAATTGAGGTTAATATAGTTAACAATTCTTCTAACCCTTTACCGGCTTATGCAACAGCAGGTTCGGCAGGTATGGATCTCAGAGCAAATATTACAGCTCCGGTTACCCTTGAATCATTAGAAAGACAACTCGTTCCAACAGGCTTGTTTATCGAATTGCCAAAGGGATATGAAGCGCAAATAAGACCAAGAAGCGGAATGGCCATTAACCAGGGAATCACCTGTCTTAATTCTCCCGGAACGGTTGACAGTGATTACCGCGGAGAGATCAAAGTAATATTGATCAACCTTAGTAATGAAGCGCAGCAAATAAAGCATGGCGACCGGATAGCACAAATGGTTATTTGCAAAGTGGAACAGGCGGCGCTGCAATTGGTGCAGAATTTGAATGAAACAGAAAGGGGTGAAGGTGGATTCGGGCATACTGGTAAACGTTAAAGCAATCTGATGAAAAAAATAAGTGTTCAGCGCAATATATCCTGGGTGTTCATTACGGTCATCGGGTTTGCTGTATTATTCAGCAGTTGTAAATCAACAAAAACAATACAGGCTGCTATTGCAAAAAAAGATACCAGCGCAGTTGTTATTAAAGAAACCAGTAACGAAGATTCGCTGAATATAATCCGTGAGGCTGTTGCCACAATTCATAAAAAACATACAGACTTTAAAACCTTTTCGGCCAAAATAAAAGTTGACTACGAAGACAGCAAAGGCAAGCAGCCTGGTATAACAGCGTTCGTACGTATGGTAAAGGACAGTATTATCTGGATATCCGGTTATGCCACAGTTTTTAATATTGAAGCCTTCCGTACTAAGATTACTCCAGACAGTGTGATAGTGATCGATAAAATAAATAAGGAAGTACAGCGGCGCTCCATTGATTATTTACAGGAAGTAACCCAGATACCTTTTGATTTCAGTACACTCCAGGATCTTCTTATTGGTAACCCCATTTTTTTAACAGACAGCGTTGTTTCTTACAAGGAAACCGATGCACAAATTTTATTGGCCACACTGGATGTGAATTTTAAACACCTGCTTACTATCACTAAGCCACAAAACAATATCACACACAGTAAACTGGATGACCTTGATATAACAAGAAACCGGACTGCTGACATTACCTATGCTGATTTTGAAGAAACCAATGGACGGGTGTTTTCGAAAGAAAGAGAGATAACTGTTTCAGAAAAAAACAAACTGGATATACAGCTCAAGTATAAACAATATGAATTTGATAAAGAAGTACAGGTAAATTTTAACATTCCTAAGAACTATAAAAGCAGGTAAGTGTATATTTTTATAAAGTGGTTATTATTAATAATCCTTTAATTTACACACCTGGATAAAATTTTACCCTGAACCAGTTTACTAATCCCCAAAATTTTGGTACATGCACAGGATAATTGTAACCATTACGTGTTTATTTATATCAATGGCTTTATTTGCCCAGCCACAATCTTCTAAAGAACAGCAGGAGCTGGAGAAAGAGCGCCAGCAATTAAAAAAGGAACTGGAACAGGCGCAGAATCTTTTGAAGGCCAATCAAAAAGTTACCAAGGAAAATATGAGTATGCTGGGGATTATCAACCGCAAACTTAGTATCCAGGAAAATATTGTTTCTAATATAAACAGGGAAATAAACCTGGTGGACAATACGATCTATAAAAGCCAGCGGGATATCAATAAACTACAGTTACTGCTGGATACATTAAAACAGGAATATGCCAAGAGTATGGTGTATGCGTATAAGAACAGGAGCAATTCTGATTTCTTAAACTTTATTTTTTCAGCCTCCAGTTTCAATGATGCCATCAAGCGCATTAATTACCTGAAGAGTTACCGGAGTTACAGAGAGATGCAGGGCGATAATATTTTGCGGACACAGGTATTGCTTAAAACAAGGATAGGAGAGCTGGGACAAAGCAAGAAAAAAAAGAGCGAGGTATTGACTGTGAAGAGTAAAGAAGCAGAAGCCCTGCAGGCACAACAGGAAGAAAAAAACAAGATCGTATCCAAACTGAAAGCAGAAGGAAAAGAACTGAACAACCAGATAGCAGCCAAGAAAAAGCAGATGAAGAAGGTGAATGATGCGATTACAGCTGCTATTAAACGGGCAATAAAAGAAGCAAATGACCGGGCTAAAAAGGAAAAATCAGATCTTGCAGCAGCCGCTAAAAAGGAAAATCCAGGAAACCTTGGCGGCACAACCAAACCAAAAAAGGCGATAAAAGACAAAACAACAAAACCACAAGAAAGCGTATTACTTGCATCGCCGGACGATGTAACACTCAATGCCAATTTTGAACGCAACCGGGGCAGTTTGCCCTGGCCGGTTGGCAGCGGATATTTATTGTTACACTATGGAGAGAATAAATTGCCCAATGGGGTAGTGGTAAGTTCACAAGGTATTTCCATTGCAAGCAATGTGGGTACGCCTGTAAAAACAATTTTTGACGGAGAGGTATTGCTGGTAAATAACTATGATGACGTACAGATGGTGGTAATAAAGCACGGGCGTTATTTCACTGGCTATAGCAACCTGAGAGATGTTAGTGTTTCAAAAGGTCAAAATATTAAAAAAGGACACGTCATTGGAAAAGTGGCCGCCAACCTGGATGGTGTGGGTGCCGTGGATATGCAGATCAGCAACGATAAAAACCAGGACCTTAATCCTGAAGCATGGCTGTTGAGGCGGTAACCTTATTTAAAAGCCGCTCATACAACTTTTCATACACCGGAACAATTGTTTCAATGTCAAATTTTCTCGCCTGCTCCAGTGCGTTTGCTTTGAATTTATTATGTGTTTCTGTATCGCTTAAAATGGCGATGGCTTTCTCACACATATCTTCAATGTCACCCACGTTGCTCATGTAGCCGGTAACGCCATTGATATTTATTTCAGGAAGACCACCGGCATTAGTAGAGATCACGGGCACTTCTGCGGCCATGGCTTCTAATGCAGCTAATCCAAAACTTTCGTATTCGCTGGTCAGCAAAAACAAGTCTGCCAGTGGTAGTATATCTTCCATCTGTTCCTGCTTGCCTAAAAACTTAATGTTGTTGATGGCAATACAATCCCTGCAGATGGATTCAGCTGCAGGTCTTTCGGGACCATCACCCAACAGCAATAATTTTGATGGCAATTTTTCATTGATCAGCAAAAAAGCATTGATCACATCCTCCACTCTTTTCACCTTTCTGAAGTTGGAAGCATGAACAATAATTTTTTCTCCATTGGGTGCTATCAGTTTCCTGAAAGCATCCACCGGCTTTTTATTAAAACGGGTAACGTCCACAAAATTGTGAATCACTTCAATTTCTTTGTTGATGTCGAAATTTTTATAGGTTTCTTCTTTTAAATTTTCTGACACCGCAGTCAACACATCACTTTCCATCATAGAGAAAGTAACCACCGGTTTGTAGGTTTTATCTCTACCTACCAATGTGATATCTGTACCGTGTAAAGTGGTGATAACAGGAATGTACTTACCCTGTTTTAGCAAAATTTGTTTTGCCATATAGGCCGCAGCAGCATGCGGAATTGCATAGTGTACATGCAGTAGTTCAATGTTATTGTTAGTGATCACATCCACCATCGTGCTTGCCAAGGCAGTTTCGTAGGGGGGGAAATCAAATAAAGGATAGGTTGGCACCCGTACCTCATGGTAAAATATATTGGCATGAAAACCGCTAAGCCTTACCGGCTGCTGATACGTAATGAAATGAACGTTGTGGCCTTTATCTGCCAGGGCTTTACCTAATTCAGTTGCCAGCACTCCGCTGCCACCAAACGTAGGATAACAAACAATCGCAATGTTCATACACAATGAAATTTAGTACTGCAAGTTAGCATTTATTGATGCCTGCAAACCTGCCGCTTGTGTATTGTAGTTGTGAAATAAGGAATTACTGTCATTCAAGGATGACCAAATTGCCAGGTGGGAGGCTTATAATCCCAATACTTCCTTCATGCTGAAAATACCTTTTTTGCCCTTTAAAAATTCGGCTGCCAGTACAGCACCGGTTGCAAAACCGGTACGGCTGTGTGCGGTATGTGTTATCTCAATATCATCAATGGCAGAGGCGTATTTGATGCTGTGGGTGCCAGGGGCAGGGTCTATGCGTTTACTGATGATGGGTAATTCATCTGCCGACTGGGGTGTTTCATTCACCCAGCTTTTTTTAAGCTGGTTGCTGGCCAAAATCTGTTCGGCCAGTGTAATAGCTGTGCCGCTGGGAGCATCTTTTTTTTGAGTGTGATGAATCTCTTCCATACTGATATTGTATTCCGGATGTTTATTCATCAATGCTGCCACATATTTGTTTATCTCGAAAAATAAATTAACACCAACACTAAAATTACTTGCATAGAGCAGCGTGCCATTTACTTCTTCACATATTTTTTTTGCAGCAGACCATTGATCAAGCCATCCAGTGCTGCCGCATACTAAAGGAACGCCCAGTTGAAGGCATTTTATTACGTTGTCAAAGGCACTATGTGGACCTGTAAATTCAATGGCCGCGTCAGCCTTTTGCAGGTTTTCCTTTGTGAGATCCTGCAGGTTATCATAATCAATTTTTAATACAATGGAATGTCCTCTTTCAATAGCAATTTGTTCGATTGCTTTGCCCATTTTACCGTAACCAATCAATGCGATATTCATATAGTGTTCCTAAAAAATAATAAAGTTTTAAAATGTGTAATTTGTTCTGCCAGGGTACATTAATAATAAATAATTCAGTAATCAATAATCATTTACGCTTGCCAATGTTCAGCACCAAACTAATACCAGCTGTATTTGACATTTGGCTGTAACCCGGTTTTAATTGCAAACTGAGGTCGTCACTTACATCAAATGCTTTCAGGTGTGCATCCACTGTTGCATCCACCACATTCAACCCCCAAAATAAAATAAAAAACAATACAGAATAGTCAACACTCTGGCGAAAGCTGTTCCGGTAACTTCTGATTGATTCTGCAGAAAGGTTCCTGTATTCCTGGTCAACTAAAATATCATTGGTTGGATCGTTGTCTGACCGGTATATATATGCCTGTTTGAGGGAGCGGTAATATTTTACATTGTAAAAATAGATACCGGCCGTGGTTCCCAAAGCGCCCCATACCAATGGCAGTTTCCAGTATTTTTTATTGTAAATCTGGCCCCAACCCGGTGCAATAGCAGAGCGGATCGTTGCTTTACGGGGCTCAAATAGTGGTACTGTTTTTTTTGAAGAAGCGTCTTTTGCAGGCCGTATTGTTTTTGCCACGCTATCGGGCATTTGTGCCTTTGATATGGTAGAGCAAAAACAGCAAATAATAAGCAGCAGATGTTTCATCAACTCACGTTTACATTCAGTTTATCCAGCAGGCCGTTAAGTTCTTCCAGTGAATAATATTCAAACGTAACTGAGCCGGAACCTTTTTTACTGTGGTTCAGTTTTACCTTGGTATTAAACTGTGATGCTAAATTATCTTCTATCTTTTTAAAGGCGGGAGCCAGTTGTGCTTTTACAGAATGTTTAACAGCGCCGTCACTGGTGTACATTTTGCGTACAAGCTCTTCTGTTTGTCTTACAGAAAGACCCTTGCTTTTTATCTCTGCAAAAATAAACAGCTGCTTATCCACCACATCCACATTGATCAATGCCCTGGCATGGCCCATGCTGATCACGCCTGTTCTTACCGCTACCTGTATATCGGGTGGTAATTTCAATAAGCGGATATAGTTTGTTACAGTGGTTCTTTCTTTGCCCATTCTTTCGGCCACCTGTTCCTGGGTATAATCCAGTTCATCCATCAGGCGTTTATAGCTAAGGGCAACTTCTATTGCATTAAGATTTTCTCTTTGCAGATTTTCGAGCAAGGCCAGTTCCAGCAATTCAGCATCATTGGCCTGGCGTATATACACCGGCACATCTTTTAGGCCGGCTATTTTAGCGGCACGAAAACGTCTTTCGCCAGCAATGAGTCTGTATTTTCCGTTCGGTAGTTTGCTTACGGTAAGGGGCTGAATAATGTCATGCAGTTTTAAAGAAGCTGCCAGTTCGCTTAAAGCAGTTTCATCAAAATCCTTCCGGGGTTGTTTGGGATTTACTTCAATCTGGTCAAGGGCAACCCGGCTGGCGGCAGCGGTTTTTTCAACTACATCTGTTTTTAATGCACCCGATGTATTTTTCAGGTCTGCATCAATATTCTGCAACAGGCTGCGGATACCTTTTCCTAATGCGTCTTTTTTATTTGGAGCGTTCATAAATCAATTTGATAATTTGGAAATTTGGTGATTTGATGATGGTCAGAAAAAAAGAAATGCTTCATTTTCAAATCATCAAATCATCAAATCAATTCATCACTTTATCTTCCTGCTTAATTTTAGTCATGTTATTTTTCTGCAGCACTTCTTTCGCCAGGTTTAAATAGTTTACCGAACCCTTACTGTCTGCATCATATAATATTACCGGCTTGCCAAAGCTAGGTGCTTCACTCAGCCTTGTATTTCGATGGATCATACTGTTAAACACCAGTTCTTCAAAATGTCTTCTTACTTCAGCTACCACCTGGTTGCACAGGCGAAGGCGTCCATCATACATTGTCATCAATATGCCTTCTATCTGCAGCTCAGGATTCAACCTGCTCTGCACAATTTTTATCGTATTCAATAATTTACCCAGCCCTTCCAACGCAAAAAATTCTGTTTGAACCGGTACCACTACGCTATTGGAAGCCACAAGGGCATTTACTGTTATTAAGCCCAGCGATGGAGAGCAGTCGATAATTACAAAGTCATAGTCAGCTTCAATAGGTTCCAGTATTTTTTTCAGCACGGCTTCCCTGCTTGGGTAATTGATCATTTCAATTTCGGCTCCTACCAGGTCAATATGGGACGGTATGAGGTCGAGGTTGGGAACGTCTGTTTTTAACAACACATCTTTGGCAGGTGTTTCATTCACCATGCAGTCGTACAGGCTTTGGGTTACATTATGCAGGTCAAATCCCACACCCGTGGTGCTGTTGGCCTGGGGATCGGCATCTACCAGCAGGGTTTTAAATTCCAGCACGGCCAGGCTTGCGGCCAGGTTAATAGCCGTTGTCGTTTTGCCCACGCCCCCCTTCTGGTTAGCGATTCCTATTATTCTTGCCATTGTAAAGTCTAAAGTTTGACGTTGAAAGTTTAAGGTTCAAACGCCGCCAAAGGTACTGTTTGCCCCGCAACATTCATGTATAAAAAACCGATGATGTCCTGTCGGGGCAAATTTAGCCATTCAGCATAAAAATGGGAACAATCCAGCACCTTTGTTGTAATAGTATTAAACAAAACACCAATTCATGTACACAATTGTAGCCGGTACTAACCGTGCCGGCAGTAATACCCTTAAAGTGGCAAAAGAATACCAACGGTTTCTGCAGGAAAAAGGAGTAGCAGCCAATATTTTATCCCTTGAAGGGCTTGATCTGTTAAACGATAAAAAAAGGATAGCTGAAATAGAACAGGATATTGTGATCCCCACTCAAAAATTTCTTTTTATTGTTCCGGAATATAACGGCAGTTATCCCGGGATTTTAAAACTGCTGTTTGATGGGGGAAAATCTCATTCTGTTTGGTGGTATAAAAAGGCACTGTTAGCAGGTGTATCCACTGGCCGGGGCGGCAATATCAGGGGCATGGAGCATTTCAACGGTGTGATGAATTACTTAAAGATCACTGTTTTTCCCGAACTACTGCCCATTTCAACGGTTGATAAGCTGATGGATACAAACGGGAGGTTTACAGATCCAGGCACTATAGCTGCCATTCATAAACAATTAGATAATTTCGTTGAATGGTACAATTGATAATTAACAAGGCTGCATCTTTGCGAAGTACTTAAACGGGTATCTTCATTCAATAATATTCCAAACTTCTTTATCGTATGCGTACACCATTTGGTGCTTTTATATTTGTTGCCATCCTGCTGCTGGTTGATCTGTATGCTTTCCAGGCATTCAGGGCAGTGAGCATCAACAGTTCCTCAAGAACAAAAACAATCATTAATATAATTTACTGGACTGTAACTGTTTTGGCTATCGCCACCTTTCTAACGCTGGCGTTTAGTCGCATGGATTTTATGCCAAAGCCTGTAAGGAACACTCTTTTCGCCATCATCATCGGTTTGTTCCTTGCAAAGCTGACCATGGTCTTTTTTGTTTTAATCGATGATATACGGAGGTTGTTTCAATGGATTATTTTAAAAATAATGTACAGCGCTAAGAATGTTGATACAGCGGAGACAGAAGGTATCACCCGCTCTGCATTTTTAAGTTGGTTTAGTTTGGCGGCCGGCACCACTTTATTTGGAAGTTTATTGTATGGTTTTTCTAATAAATACAAATACCACATTAATAAAGTGCAGCTTGCTTTTGACAACCTGCCAGCAGGATTTAAAGGACTAAAAATTGTACAGATCAGCGATGTTCATTCCGGCAGTTTTACAGATGCCAGAGCAGTGGAATTGGGGGTGGAGAAGATATTGAGGGAAAAACCTGATCTTATTTTGTTTACCGGCGACCTGGTGAATGATATGGCAATTGAGATGGATGATTACCACCAGATTTTTGGCAGGTTGAAAGCTCCTTTGGGCGTGTATTCTACATTAGGTAACCACGACTACGGCGATTATGTACGCTGGCCGCAAGACGGGCTAACCAAAGAGCAGAATTTGGAAAACCTGAAAGCGGTTCATGCCAATATGGGCTGGCGCCTGCTGATGAATGAGCATGTGTCACTAGAAAGAAATGGCGATAAAATTGCTTTGCTTGGTATTGAGAACTGGAGTGCCAAAGGCAGGTTTCCTAAGCATGGCCGGCTCGACCTGGCGCATAAAGACACCCATACTTATCCTTTTAAGATTTTAATGAGCCATGATCCCAGCCATTGGGAAGCACAGGTACAACCTCATTATAGTGATATTGATCTGATGCTGAGCGGCCATACACACGGCATGCAGTTTGGAATAGAAGTGCCCGGTTTTAAATGGAGCCCGGTGCAATATATGTACAAGCAATGGGCAGGTTTGTATGAAAACGAGAAGCAAAAACTATATGTGAACAGGGGGTTTGGTTTTATTGGTTACCCTGGCAGGGTGGGGATATTGCCGGAGATAACGGTGATTGAGCTGGTATAGGCGATTGATTTCTTATAAAGTAAAAATTTGATAGCTGGAGAAATGTGGTATATTTACCTACATTTCTCCAGCTATCGTTTTATGAAAAATACAGCCCGTCTTATTGGAAGAGAAGAAGAAATTGCCAAACTGGATGCTTTGCTGCAATCGCCGCAGGCAGAATTTTTAGCAGTGTACGGCAGGCGCAGGGTTGGTAAAACATACCTGGTAAGAGCGTACTTAAAAAATCACATCGTATTTGATATTACCGGTACACAAAATGGCAGCAGGGAGCTGCAGCTTCACCATTTTTTTGATGAATACAGGGGAAGGGTAAAAAATAGAAAGCGTGCAACCGTTCCTGTTAACTGGCACCAGGCATTTGAGTGTTTGGCAACCTACCTTAAAAGTCTGCAGCGGCTAAAAACAAAGCAAGTAGTATTCATTGATGAAATGCCCTGGATGGACACCCCCAAATCATCATTCATTACAGCGCTTGAATTTTTCTGGAACCAGCATGCTTCCAAAATGAACAATGTGCTGCTGATTGCATGCGGCTCTGCCTCTTCCTGGATAAAAAAGAAACTGATCAATGCAAGGGGCGGCCTGCACAACAGGGTAACGCAGCGTATAAAACTGCTGCCTTTCAACCTGCATGAAACAGCATTGTTTTTGAAGAAAAAAGGTCTTGATCTTCCGCACTATCAACTTTTGGAAATATATATGGCGATGGGCGGTATACCCTTTTACCTTAACCAGGCCACAAAAGGGAAAAGCGCCTCCCAAATAATAGATGCCATTTGTTTTTCAAAAACCGGGCTGCTGCACAGCGAATATGAACAACTGTATCATTCGCTTTTTAAGAATGCAGACCACCATGAAGCTATTATATCAGCTCTGGCTGCTCATCCACAGGGCATCATAAGGCAGGCGCTGGCAGCCAGGACAAAATTAAGTGAGGGTAGTTTATCAAGGGCGCTTGAAGAGCTGGTGGATTGTGATTTTATAACGGTGTACGATCCATACATTAACAAAAAGAAAGAGTCTGTTTATAAACTCACCGACTTGTATTCGCTGTTTTACCTGAAGTTTATAAAGCCAAATAAAATAAATGGAAAGGGAGCCTGGCAGCGCCTGTTACAAAGCAGCAGCTTTGCAGCATGGAGCGGCTATGCTTTTGAAAATATCTGTATGATGCATATACAACAGGTGAAAGCAGCATTAGGCATACAGGGTGTGCATACCATGACTAATTCGTGGGTATTCAGGGCCAGCAATGGATTGCCAGGTACACAAATTGATATGATAATTGACCGGGCTGATAATACCATTAACCTGTGCGAAGCAAAATTTACACAGGACAATTTTGTCATTACAAAAAAGTATGCAACACAATTAAAACTGAAGAAATCAATTTTCAGGCAGGTGAGCCAAACAAAGAAAGCCACCTTCACCACTTTGCTGACCACGTATCCGGCCATACAAAATAAGTATTACCTGGATGAAGTGGAAAATGAAATAACAATGGACAAATTATTTGAGTATGTGATGTAGTTTTCACTTTGCTTAAAGTCATCTTTGGAGAAATCTGGCTTTTTGAGGCAGATTTCTCCAGCTATCGAAATGCGGTAAAATAATGTTTTACAACTTCTATTAGTATAATGCTGCTATTATTTTTTATGTTATCATTATATCATTAACTGTTCATTGATTTAAAACCCTCACGGGTACGGAAAACTTTCACCTAACTTGCAGCAGCGATCATTTTAAAATTGACTTATGTTTTCCAAAGCATACAACCTTGCCAAATCATTCACCCATCCTTTAGTGGTGGCCATGCGTTACCATGATAAAACTGTTGAAAGCGGCCTCGGTGCTTTTGTGGTGCTGAATGAAGATGGCTGGCTGATGACGGCGGCACATAATTTTGGGGCCGCTTTTGCATTTGGCCAGCACCAGCAGGAACTGGCACAATTCAACGAAAAGGCGGAGAAAATAAATGCTAATACGCAAATAAAAGAACACCAAAGAAAGGTATTGGCGCAGGCATTAAAACCCAATCCAAAATGGATAACGGATTTTGCAGTAATGCTGGCCGGTCAGCGTATTGAAGTACTCGAGCATTTTTTTTACCAGGAAAATGATATCGCTTTTATGAGAGTAGATAAGAATTTCATAAAAGGGCAGCTTGTTTTTCCTAAGATCATCGACCCATCAAAAATAAATCCCGGAACCAGCTTGTGTAAGTTTGGTTATCCCTTTGTAGAAGTTAAAGCAAATTTTAATATCGCCAGCAACCAATTTGACCTACCGGCTAATTTGCTGCCCGTTCCTTTCTTTCCAATAGAGGGCATTTACACAAGAAATATGCTGATGGGTAAAACGCAGGACCAGCAGAGAGAAATTTTGTTTTTAGAAACCTCCTCACCAGGATTAAAAGGGCAAAGCGGCGGACCTATTTGTGATACAGAAGGAAATATATATGCTGTACAATCGCAGAACCTCACCATTCCTTTAGGCTTTTTAGGTACGGTGGAGATCAATAAAAAGAAGGTGGAAGAGAACCAGTTTTTTAATGTAGGTATTGGCGTGCATCCCAAAATTATTGTTGACCTGCTTGTAAAACACAATATAAAATTTGCACTTGCTTCTTAATAATGGAGTACGAACTTCCTGCTAATATAAAAACCGCTATCTTCATTTCCTAAAACTTTAAACAATGGAATTTTTAAAAGATTATTGGTGGCTTGTACCAATTGTATTGATTGTGTCAAGCGGCCTCTTCACCATCAACCAGGGCACCATTGGTGTTATTACACGACTGGGAAAATATGCCGGTGTAAAACGTGCCGGGTTAAACTGGAAGATCCCCTTTATTGACCAGATCTACAAAAGGGTAAGTATTCAAAACCGTTCGGTGGAACTGGAGTTCCAGGCTGTAACCATTGACCAGGCAAATGTGTATTTTAAAAGCATGCTGCTGTATGCAGTACAAAATGAAAATGAAGACACGATAAGAAAAGTGGCTTTCAAATTCATCAGTGATAAAGACCTGATGCAGGCGCTCGTAAGAACTATTGAAGGGAATATCCGTGCCTTTGTTGCTACCAAACGGCAAAGTGAAATTTTAGGTTTGAGAAGGGATATTGTTGAATTTGTAAAGGAACATGTGGATGCTTCCCTGGAAGAGTGGGGCTACCATTTATTGGATCTGCAAATAAATGATATCACTTTTGACCAGGCCATTATAGAAAGTATGAGCAAGGTGGTGGCCAGTACCAACTTAAAAGCCGCTGCAGAAAATGAAGGGCAGGCATTGCTGATCACCAAAACAAAAGCAGCTGAAGCAGAAGGTAACGCCATCAAAATTGCAGCAGAAGCAGAAAGACAGGCTGCTCAACTAAGAGGTCAGGGTGTGGCATTGTTCCGTGAAGAAGTGGCCAAGGGTATGAGCCAGGCTGCCGAACAAATGAAGCAGGCCAATCTGGATACCAATGTTATCCTGTTTAGTATGTGGACAGAAGCAATTAAGAATTTTGCAGAGTATGGAAAAGGCAATGTGATATTCCTGGATGGCAGCGCCACGGGAATGCAAAAGACAATGGAGCAATTGATGGCCATGACGCAGCTGGATAAAAAATAATGAGGTTAAACTATTAAAAAGCCACGCACAGACTGCGTGGCTTTTTTTTAACTGTTCATGAGAGTGCTATTTCTTTATCATGCTTCAACCACTCATTTTGATACAGCCTTGTTTGCTGTTTTTTTGTTTTACTGGTTAGTTTAATATTTAGTATTGATCAGTACAGGCTGCACGGTTTTCGTTTTATCATGTGATAGCAGCACTAACTGGTATGCGCCATTGGAAATACCTGCCGGCAGATCCAGCACTTGTGTACTGTTGTTTCCTGTATGTTTTACGGTTCTTGATAAAACCAACTGCCCGTTGTTACTCAATAACGTTATGGAATATACGCCTGCAGGCTGTTTGTTAAACTGTACGTTGATTATACCTCCTTCTGCAGGATTTGGATAGATAGTAAAGGAAGGTTGTACATTGCCCGAAATAACTTTCACAATACCGGTATACTTCGTTTCACCGGCTGATCCCAGGCTCTTTACACGGTAAAAGATAGTGCCTGCAGGTGCAGTAATGTCTGTAAAACTGTATTGCAATGTTGCCGAACCATTACCGGTTGCATTGAGTTTTCCCACGCTGGTAAAGTTTCTGCCATCAAGAGAGCGTTCCACTTCGTATCTGAGAATGGCAATTTCGCCGGTAACATTCCAGTCTACCTGCACAGTTCCCTCGATGCGGCCTGCACTGATGCTGGTAAAACTAACAGGAAGTGGTGCTGCCTGCCTGAACACGATCCTGAACCTGCCTGTTGCAGCAGATCCTGCATTGGCATCCACGGTAAAATTCACATGGGTATTTGCCGACAGATCAACCAGGGTGGCACTGTGCAGGTAGTTGTCTTCCAGCACGGCTGTCAATCCATTGTTGCCCAGCTGGAACGGTTCAAACTGTAACTGGTACGCCTGCTGCTGCATATTCCACATTCTAAAATAAAGTGTATCCGTTCCAGTTATCAAAGGTCTTCCTTCTATAACAAGGCTTCGGTTGCCTTCTTGTATGGCAAAGTTTTCACCCGTATTACTCATTTTAAGGGCATCATGCCTGTCTTCCCCACGGGCATAAGCATTGTCAAATTTCACCACATTCACATCAGCCACTGCAGCAATGTTTACACTGTATAGCCTGCAATATAGTTTTGCAAGAGCACCTGGACTGGCTGGTCTTAAACCAAGGTTGCCGTTAGTACCGCTCACTTTACTGTTTTCAGTTAATGTAACTGAACCCGGTCCGCTGTTGTCGGTTGATACAAAGAATCCCTGCCCGCTTTCAATAGTTGTATTGGCCTCATTTGTTGAATAACTGCCGCCGGATATCAGGCATTTAAAATCAAGGTCTGCATCAAACACCTGGTATACACCCAGGCTGTTACCGGATTTTTTCTTTGAATCCCAGGTATAGAACCTATTGCTTACACTGGATGAACGGATAAGTTGTGTAAAGTCAATGGCTGACGGGTATGGGTTACCCACGAGTGCAACGCTGTTCGCCGGTATAGTGGGCGTTGCCTGGTTTCCTGTGTAAACAGATCCGTTGGTACGTAACGTGGTGGCAGAGGAATTGGTTGTGGCTCCGGTTACACCTTTGCTGCGTTCGCCACGTACATATAAAAAATAAGTTTTATTGTTCGCAATGGGGGTATGGGTGGTTGTTACACCTGACCATCCTGCTCCGTTCCAGGTTAAGATGGACGAAGACGCAGATGTGTTATCAAAGCCTGCGGTTTGTGCGGTTTGCGCCGATCCTGTGCCCGTGATTTGCGTGCCAAAACCGGGCAGGTTATTGTTACCCGGATTTGGATTGGCATTTCCTTCCTGCCATGCCTGCCTGATCGTTTGACCGTTACCGTAAGTAGGTACAGATAGCAGTCTCCATGATCTGAAACCATTGTCAGGAATAAACCGCTCAACCGAAACATTGGTAGCACCATCTAATGTGCCCAGCACCTTGCCTAATGATGCAGTACCTGCAGCGGCTGACCTGAATGTTACGGGCCTGTTGCCAAAATTGACCATACCAGTGCCGGTTATATCCAGCGTTTTTGCAGGATCAACAACAAGAGATCCCGTTCCGTTGATGGTTAATGTTCCAGCCACTGAGAAGTCAACATTGAGTTGTGGTGTACCCGAACTGATAACGATTTGATCGGTACTAACGGGAATGGTATTATCGCACCAGTTGGCCGCTTCATTCCAGTTGCCTGAACCCCCGGACCAAATTTTAGCCAGTGTTATTTCTGATGAGCCGCTGATGTTTTGTGAACAATTGCCTTTACTTACCGAAAGGAGGTTCAATGTTTGGGTTGCGCTAACATTGGGTGTACCGATTGTTGCAACAGAACCGGAGATAGTTACCGAACCCGGTGT
>JAKQJG010000050.1 GCA_029561305.1 Bacteroidota bacterium
TGTTCGAATTTCACACCGATAAACCACGCTACTTTAATATGCAGGCAGATAATGCCCGCCAGTATGTAGTACCCTTTATTGAAAAGTATAAAAAAATAATACCGGGTATGAGGGTGCTGGAAATAGGCTGTGCAGAAGCAGGTGTGCTAAAAGCATTTATTGAAAAAGGTTGTATAGCAGTGGGAGTGGAGCTGGAGGAATCGAGATTAGAACTGGCGAGGGAATTTATGAAGGAAGAACTGAACAAAGGGTTGATCAGTTTTGTGTCGAAGGATATTTATAAAGTGGATATTGAAACTGAGCTCAATGGAAAATTTGACATCATTGTATTAAAAGATGTAATTGAACATATTCATGATCAAAAAAAACTAATTGCCTGGATGAAGAGTTTTTTACACCCGGGAGGCGTGATTTTTTTTGGTTTTCCACCATGGCAAATGCCTTTTGGCGGTCACCAGCAATTGATGACAAAAAAATGGCTGGCAAAAACACCCTACTATCATTTATTACCGATGGGTTTGTATAAATGGATACTAAAAAAAGGCAGGCAGGATGTTGATGCTTTTGCAGAAATTAAAGAGACAGGCATATCAATTGAAAGGTTTGAAAAGATTAGTGAAGAAACAGGATATAAAGTAGTGAACAAAACACATTATTTTATAAACCCCATCTATACATACAAATTTGGATGGAAACCTAAAAAGCAACTGGGGGTTATAAGCGCCATACCATGGGTGAGAAATTTTTTTACTACTTGTGTGTATTATTTGATTACTCCGGGGAATGGGCTAAAAGGGTAAAGAAGAAAAAAAGGTAGAATAAGAATGGGCTAAAAGGAAAATGAAGAAAAAAAGATAGAATAAGAATGGGCTATAAGGATAAAGAAGAAAAAAAGGAATACTAATAGGTTTATAGAAAGTAGTTGAAAAAATAAGCGTAAGCATAAAAAAGAATAAAAGTGAATAAAACATGTATTTCCTCTTTTTTGCTTCTTTTCTTTTTTAAGCTTCTAGCTAAATATTTACAAACATGATCCACATAGTTTTTAACGAAGCAGACGTAAAAGTATTAACGCAGGCCATTGAATTGGATGAGTCACTGGCAGGGGATGTGATACAAATTAAAGACGATTATGCTGTGGGACCGTTGGGCAGTATTTATGTTGGTGACGGAATAGAAAGCCGGAAACAGTTTTGGCGTGAGGTGCTGGCAGGCGGTGACGCTGATGGAAAAGCAGATGACGGTAATGTGGATGATTATAAAACTGCCGCAGAATTGGTTGGCACCATGCGCAGGAATGAGGAAGAGATCATCTGGATCTGGGCCGCACAAAATAAACATGATGTAAGTGGTTATTACTGGCTGTTGCATTACATGAAGGAATTCCAGGGAAGGGTATTTATTTTGTATTTAAACAACCTGCCTTTTATCAATGAAAAAGGACATATTTTTTATCCTAACTGGTTATATGAAATTCCTGCAAGAGAATTTTTAAAAGCCAAAAAACTGGCCCGGGAAATTACCTTGAGTGAGTTTGAAGTGGATCCGGACGAATGGACAAAACTCTGCAACGAAAACAAAGGTGTCCGTTTGCTGGAAGGTGGAAAAAAACTGGTGCAACAGGAGTACGATTTTTATGATGCAGAGTTGAAAAAATACATCACCCCGGACTGGCAGAAAGCTTCTAAAGTAATTCACCAGTTTTTAAGCAAGGCCAAACAAACTACCGGTGATATGTACCTGCTATGGCGGTTGAAAACAATGATAGCGCAGGGGATGTTTGATGTACAGGGGAAGGTGGAGAATATGAAGGACTTTGAGGTGAAAACCCCCTCCGCCCCCTAAATGGGAAACAAAGGCGAGTATAATGGTAGAAGTACAAAACGTAAAAATCGTCTGGCCCCCTGGCAAAGCTCCGTAGGAGCGAAATGTTAGTAGCAGCAGCAGGAAATGCAAAACAAATGAAAGCTCCGTAGGAGCGAAATGTCAGTAGTAGCAGTAGCAGGAAATGCAAACAAATGAAAGCTCCGTAGGAGCGAAATGTCAGTAGCAGTAGCAGGAAATGCAAAACAAATGAAAGCTCCGTAGGAGCGAAATGTCAGTAGTAGCAGTAGCAGGAAATGCAAAACAAATGAAAGCTCCGTAGGAGCGAAATGTCAGTAGCAGCATCAGGAAATTCAAAACAAATGAAAGCTCCGTAGGAGCGAAATGTCAGTAGCAGCATCAGGAAATTCAAAACAAATGAAAGCTCCGTAGGAGGGAAATGTTCCAATATTGCACAAAAAACAAACGCTATGCCCAATACATATTCCCAGTTATACATACAGATAGTATTTGCGGTGAAGGGCAGAAGAAATTTTGTGAAGGAAAATTTCAGGGAAGAATTGCAAATGTATATAGCAGGTATAATAAGAGAAAAAAAGCAAAAACTCTACGCCATCTATTGTATGCCCGACCATACACATATTTTGGTGAGCATTAAACCGGATATTGCTATATCTGATTTGGTAAGAGATATAAAATCAAATTCATCTTCGTTTATAAAAGAGAAGAAATTTGTAAATGAATTTGCATGGCAACTGGGTTTTGGCGCATTTTCATATTCAAAATCACAGGCTCAAAATGTGGTGAATTATATTTTAAATCAGCCTGAACACCATAAAAAGAAAACATTCAGGGAAGAATATATAGAATTCCTGGAAAAATTTGGGATTGAATACGAACCGAAATATTTGTTTGAATTTTATGAAGATTAAAGGGATTAATGGAGGAAACATATCGCTGCTACGCAGCTCTTTCTGCCTCTTTTATGAATATTAGCTAACGGTATTTTGCTCCTACGGAGCCTGTGACGTTTTATTTGAAATCTATTAGATACTAAGAAACAGAATGGCAAAAGCAAACAAAGAAGAATACATCCACAAGGATTCAGGCATCGACGGTCAGTATAAAACCTGGTTCCTCGATTATGCCAGCTATGTGATACTGGAAAGGGCCGTGCCTGCTGTTGAAGATGGCTTAAAGCCTGTGCAGCGCCGTATCCTTCATGCCATGAAGGAAATGGATGACGGCAGGTTTAATAAAGTGGCCAACATCATTGGGCAAACCATGCAATATCATCCGCATGGTGATATGAGTATTGGAGATGCGCTGGTAAACCTGGGGCAAAAAGATTTGCTGATAGAAACACAGGGTAACTGGGGCGATGTAAGGACGGGAGATGATGCCGCTGCTTCCCGGTATATTGAAGCGAGGCTGAGCAAGTTCGCACTGGAAGTGGCTTTCAATGCCAAAACTACCGACTGGGCATTGAGTTATGATGGCCGTAAGAATGAACCCGTAACCTTACCGATGAAATTCCCTTTGCTGCTGGCGCAGGGAGCGGAAGGTATCGCCGTTGGGCTGGCAACTAAAATTCTGCCTCATAATTTTTGTGAATTAATTGACGCATCTATCAAATATTTAAAGGGAAGAAAATTTGAGATCGTACCTGATTTTCAAACAGGTGGTGCAGTTGATGTATCCAATTACAATGACGGCAGCCGGGGTGGTAAAATAAGGGTGAGGGCGCTGATAGAAGAACTGGATAAAAAGACACTGGTAATAAAAAGTGTACCCTTTGGCGTTACTACTTCCACTTTAATGGAAAGTATAGTTAAAGCAAACGACCAGGGAAAAATAAAGATTAAGAAAGTAATGGATCACACCGCCGCCGACGTTGAAATTATCATCGAACTGGCAGCAGGTATATCCCCCGATATCACTATTGATGCATTGTATGCGTTTACAGATTGCGAAGTAAGTATTTCCCCCAACGCCTGTGTAATTGTAAATGACAAACCGCAATTTCTTGGCGTAACACAGTTGCTGAAAATTTCTGCCGATAACACCAAAGACCTGTTAAAAAAAGAACTGGAAATAAAGCTGGCAGAACTACAGGAGAAATGGCATTATACTTCTTTAGAAAAAATATTCTTTGAAGAAAAGATTTACAAAGAACTGGAGAAAAAACATGAAACCTGGGAAAAGGTGATTGAGGCCATTGACAAGGCATTTGTGCCTTTTAAGAAGCAATTAAGAAGAGATATTACAAGAGAGGACATACTTAAGCTTACAGAAAAACCCGTTCGTCGTATTTATAAGCTGGATATTGATGATTTGAATGCACAGATCAAAGGCCTGGAAGCAGATATCAAACAGGTAAAGCATGACCTGGCAAATCTTGTTGATTTCGCCATTGCATATTATGAAAATCTGCTAAAGAAATATGGCAAAGGACGGGAACGTAAAACAGAAATAAGGGAATTTGATACCATACAGGTAAAACATGTGGCCATTGCGAATACCAAATTGTACATGAATGCTGCTGATGGATTTATTGGAACTTCATTAAAGAAGGATGAACTGGTGGCGGAAGTGTCTGATTTTGATGATATCATTGCTTTTACAAAAGGTGGAATCATGAAGGTGGTAAAAGTTTCTGATAAAGTTTTTATTGGAAAGGACATCATTCATGTGGCAGTATTTCAAAAAAATGATGAACGCACTACCTATAATATGATCTACGTGGATGGTAAAAGCGGAACCAGTTTTGCCAAACGTTTTAATGTTACAGGTGTTACCCGGGACAAAGAATATAATCTTGCAAAAAGCGAAGACAAAAACAAAGTACATTACTTTACTGCCAATGCCAACGGCGAAGCGGAAGTAGTAAAAATTGTTTTGAGTCCCAACTGTAGTGCCAGGATAAAAGAATTTGATTTCTATTTTGAAGAACAGGAAATAAAAGGCCGGAGCAGTATAGGTAATATCGTTACAAAATATCCCATCAAGTCTGTTAAGTTTAAAGAAGCCGGTAAATCAACATTAGATGCCAAGAAGTTGTGGTTTGATAATAAGTTTGGAAGATTAAATACAGAAGAAAAAGGGGAGTACCTGGGTAAATTTGAAGCTGAAGACAGGTTGCTCACAATTTATAATGATGGTAATTATGAGATAACAGACCAGGAACTTACACAGCGCTTTGACCCGGAGAAAGTATTGTTGATGGAGAAATTCAATCCTGAAAAAATTATTACAGCAGTATATCTTGACAATGAAAAATTGCAGTACAACATCAAGCGCTTTAAAATTGAAACAACCACCTTGCATAGCAAATTCTTTTTTATAAAAGAAGGAAAAGACAACAGGCTTGAAACAGTGACCACTGATGAAGAACCGGTATTGCATGTGCAAAGTGGCCGCGGCCAAATGGTGCGAAGCGCTAAATTTAAAATAACCAAATTGGTGGAAGTGATGGGGTGGAAAGCTGTGGGTGCAAAATTAACCGAGTACAGCAAGAGCGTGGAAATGGAATGGGAGAAAAAGAAAGGGGATGAGTTGCAGGGAGATCTGTTTGAGTAAGAGGGATTTCTACCAGGCTGCGTTGTTGAAGCTGCATCCGGAAGCGTTGTGCTGAATATAACATAGATGTACCTTACAGGAATGTGTAACATCTCTCCTTGTATTTTGCCTATCTTTCTCAAAAATTACAGTATGAAAAAGAACCTGCTTGCCATCACACTCTGCCTGTTCAGCCCTTTTGCATTTGCGCAGGACGTGGAATATAAAAAAGGTCTTATAACAGTAGACGGAAACGAGTATGCAAAAGTGGAAGTGAAAAAAGAAAACTTTGGATTAACCAAATCATTTGAGGTGTTTTCCATGGCGGGCAAAAAGCTAATCATTGCTGCAGTAGCTACAGAATTTGAGCAGGATAAAACCGACAATACCTATTTATTTTACAGGCTTACTTTCCTGGTGTCTAACCAGGTGGGCATTTTTAAAGTGCCTTCCCTGAGCCAGGAAAAATCTTTTGCAAAACTGATCGGCAACAGTGGTATCATTCAGGGCGATAGTACCCTGGATAATAAGGTGAAAGAGTTTATTGCCAGCAAAGGCGCCAGCCCACGCATTGCAACTGACTATACCATGGTGTCAAGAGACAGGGCCTGGCCGCTCGAGTTAAAAGAAGACAGGACCATAACACAAAATTCTAAAGTGATAGGCAGTTTTAAACCGGCAGGATCTTTTAATGAGATGGACAGCTATGAGTTTTTACTGCCTTCTACGGTTGTGATTGCTAAAGTGACTTTCACAGGTGGAAACAATGCTCAGAATGTTGAAGTGTTTACTGTTAAGGATACGCAGAAAAGGGTAGTGTCCGTTGCAAGTGGTGACAAAATAATTGCCGCATCTGCCGGTGTTGATAAAAACTGGATCACCTTAAAGAAGATAGTGAAGTGGCTGGTAGAGAACCAGTACCTGTGATGTTATTCCCTGGTGGCTAAATAATTATAATCTTCCATTATTTTTTCCAGGAATTCCATGGCGTACATGCTGCTGGGAATTTTTAATACATCCTGTACTTTAAAAGCCACCCGGTTGCACATCTCGAAATTATTCGTCTTTTTTGCCTGTGTTAATACATTTTTAATTGTATTGATGTCCCGGTCGCTTAGTTTCATTACCTGTGGAAACGTAACTTTATAATCCGGCTCATTTACCTGCATAAATATGGTGTCATGAACGGTTAGGGCGCTTTTGGTATTTACCACCACGGTGCCGGCTACAATATCTCCGAGACGCTGGCTTTTGGGTGACACCACCATAATGATAATTGATACTACTCCCCCCATAAACAGGAAGGCTACCCCAAAAAAAGGGTTGCTCCAGAAAATAGTGAACACGATAAAACCCCATTCGTAAAAACGAAGGAACCAACGAAGCATCGTTTGCCCCAATGTAGGCTCGCCACCGTCAAGACTCACTACTTTTATGTTCATGATTTTTTTGCCCAATGTTTGCCCATTAAGAAATAATTCTGTTAGCATAGTGTATCCCAGCATAGGCAGCAGCAGGATGAGTATCCGGAAGCCCAGCGTACTTTCGCCAGAGCCAACCCCAATATGCAGGATTTTATCAATGGCAAATAAATAGACGATCAGTATTACAAAATCAATAAGGTACGCCAGCAGCCGCTTGTGAAATTCAGCTACTTCAAATTCAATATCAATATTAAATGGTGTGGCAATTGATATAACCTGCATGGATGTAAATTAATTGATTTGGGTTAAAGTTGGTTGTTGCAGTAAAAGAACCTTTTCCCGGATAAACCAGTTGCTCATCAAAAAACCAAATTGTCGATCAGCCTTACTTCGCCAGCAAAAACCGCCGCCAAAGCAACCAATGCTGTTTTACCATCCCAGGTGTGAAGCAATTCAAGTGTTTGGGCATTGGCCACTTCTATATAATCCGGTTTAAAACCTGCCGCAACCAGTTTTTCGATAGCCTGTTGTTTAACATGGCTAATATCACCCGGTTTTATTTCTTTTTTTATTGACTGCAGGCACTGGTATATAAGCGGTGCCTTTGTTCTGAATGCATTTGTAAGCCTTACATTCCGGCTGCTCATAGCTAGTCCGTCAGCCTCTCTTTTTGTTGGGCAAATGATGATGATGGTTTTAAGGCGCTCTGTTTCCACCATTTTAGCAAGTACCATGCATTGCTGGTAGTCTTTTTGACCCAGCAGCATTTTATCAGGGTGTACAATGCGGAGGAGTTTCTCCACCACCCTGCACACACCCTGGAAATGCCCCGGGCGGTAGGCTCCATCCAGCACCAATTCAAGATACCCCAGTTCGTATTGTTTGCCATCTGTCAAACCTTCAGGGTACATTTCTTTTACAGACGGCAGAAACAGTACATCGCAGCCGGCTTTTTCCAGCATGTCAATATCTTTCTCAATCGTGATGGGATATTTGTCAAAATCCCCCGGATCGTTGAACTGGGTGGGGTTTACAAAGATGCTGCTTATTACTATATCACATTTTGTATGGGCACTTTCAATCAAAGAAATATGTCCCTGGTGCAGCGCTCCCATGGTGGGTACAAATCCCGTCTTTTTACCTTGCTGTTGCAGGGAATGAAGATAATGACTGATATCATGTATGTATTTAAATACGATCATAAGAGGCTTGCATTTTAGATGAAATACAGGTGAACACTAAATTTTGCGGAAAATTACCGTACTTTTGCACACCCAAAGAAAATCCTGACTTACCACATAACCAAATAACAGATGTCAACAAAGAAAAGAATTTTATTTATTGCGAATGAAATGTCCCCGTATGTTGAGCTTACGGAGTTTGCAGATACAATAAATAAACTGGCTGTAAAGGCCAACGATTCCGGTATGGAAGTCAGGTGCATTATGCCAAGGTTTGGCGTAATCAATGAAAGACGGCACCGGCTGCATGAAGTGGTTCGCCTTTCGGGTATTAACGTGTCTGTAGCAGGTGATGACTATCCGTTGATGATAAAAGTGGCCTCATTACCAAACGCCCGGTTACAGGTTTATTTTCTGGACAATGAAGATTTCTTTAAACGTAAAACGGTTTTTACGGATGAGGGTGATAAATGGTATGAAGACAATGGATTAAGGACAGCAGTGTTTTGCAAAGGGGCTTTAGAAACGGTAAAGAAATTTGGATGGCCGCCAGACATCATTCACTGCAGCGGCTGGATGACAGGACTGATACCAATGTTTATTAAAGCAGCTTATAAAAAAGAACCTGTTTTTAATAATTGTAAAGTGGTGTATACCATTGGACAAAATACCTTCAAAGAAAAATTAGGCGCAGACTTTTTAAAACTGGCTGCCATTAATGATAATGTGACCAAAAAAGAACTGGAACATTTTAAAGACATCAACAATACCGCCATGTTCAGGGGAGGCGCTTCTTTTGCTGATGCCATCACCTTTGGTGCTGCAAAACCAGAGAAAAAATTACTGGAAGAATTCAGCAAAATAAAAGGAAAGAAAACGCTTCCTTTTAATGCAGAAACTGATTTAACAGACTATTTGCAACTATATGCCGACCTTGCCAAATAGTTTAAAAAGTAATTTACAATTCATTTAATTTCTATCTGTGCTGAGAAATTTATTAAAGGCTTCAACATTGGTTGCAGCGGTCATCTTCTTTAACTGGGGCTGTACTAAAATAGACACAACAACATTGGGCAGCGATCTTATACCTGCCGTTGACAACGTAAATACCTTTGCAGACACATTGGACATTACGGCATCGCAAGGAATTTTTGACGATAGTACAAAAGTTGTTTATTCTGATCTGCATGTGCTGGGTTCTATTACAAATGATCCTTTGTTTGGTAAAACCTATGCAGATATGTACCTGCAGTTAAAACCACCATTTTATCCATTTTATTTTGGTAGTGCCGGTGATACCATTACACATTTTGACTCTGCCGTATTATGTCTTTCGTACCAGACTTTTTATGGAGATACCCTTTTGCCTCAAACATTAACGGTATACGAAATAAATCCTGCTACCAGTAATTTTAAAGATTCGTCTTACGGGCTTGATTTTTTACCTGACCAGGGATTGGGAGCACAGTTGGGAAGTGTTACCATCCGGCCTATCGAGGTAAAAAAAATCACTTATTTTAAAGGCAGCAGGAAAGATTCTATTACTAACCAGGTAAGGATACCATTAGATATCAATAGTTCTTTTATCCAGAATACATTGCTGGGAAACAGGGATACATCTGCCGCTGGTAACAGTATTTACAGGAATGACTCTTCTTTCAGGGATAAGATAAAGGGCTTTGCCATAATTGCCACGGGCGGCCAGGCAAATGGTTTGTTTTACGTGGATCTTACCAATGCAGCAACCAGGCTGGAAGTTCATTACCGGAAAACAAACAGGGGTTTTGCGGATACCTCTTATTCTGCCTTCCCTTTTTCATTGGGAACCACTTCTGGAAGATCTGCTCAAGCTACCCATTTAGTTCGGGAGCGGTCAGGCTTTCCTGTAAGTTCACCGGGTTCTGATGTTGTGTATATACAGTCGCAGCCGGGCACTTTTGCAACGCTTAATATACCAGCGCTTACTGCATTTAACAACAGTATCATTCACAGGGCAGAGATTTATATTGATCAAATCCCTACGGCTGACCCGCTTGACAATTTCTTACTGCCGCCTGCTTACCTGTATCTCGATCTTGTAGATACTCCAGCCTCGGCAAACAAATACAAACCAGTTTACTTCGATGTAAACCCGAATGCTTTTTACAATCCCGATGATTCTGTATTCTTCTTCCCCAGCGGAGGTGTAGACTACGCTTATTTCGGAGGCTTTCTGAGAAGGAAATATGTTGGCGCAGCACCTTCGTATTACTACACTTTCAATGTATCAAGGCATGTGCAGCATATTGTAACCAACGGTCTTTACAATTACCCTTTCCGCCTGTTTGCGCCATCAAGGATACGGTATGGCCAGTACGGCATACCCTATAATAACCAATTGGCAGATGGGCGTGTTCAGGTGGGCAGTGGCACAAATGCCAATTACAAAATGTATATGAGGGTGGTTTACTCACGAATATAATTTTTCAACATTGTTTATAAAAAGCCTTTGATTACCTCAAAGGCTTTGTTTTTTTAATATCACACACATATCTTTGCACCTCAAAAAAAATTACTCAATGCCTTATTTATTTACATCAGAGTCCGTAAGTGAAGGACACCCGGATAAAGTGGCTGACCAGATCAGCGATGCATTAATTGATAACTTCCTGGCTTTCGATGCCAACAGTAAAGTTGCCTGCGAAACACTGGTTACCACAGGACAGGTGGTGTTGGCAGGTGAAGTGAAAAGTAAGGCCTATTTAGACGTGCAGGAAATTGCACGTGGTGTTATCCGCAAGATCGGCTACACCAAAAGTGAATATATGTTTGAAGCCAGTTCATGCGGTGTGTTAAGTGCCATTCACGAACAAAGCGGCGATATTAACCAGGGAGTTGACAAAGCAAAGAAAGAAGAACAGGGAGCCGGCGACCAGGGTATGATGTTTGGTTATGCCACTAACGAAACTGAACATTATATGCCATTGGCTTTGGACCTGGCACATAACCTTCTTATTGAGCTTGCAGTTATCCGCAGGGAGAAGAATTCAAAAATGCCTTACCTGAGGCCGGATGCCAAAAGCCAGGTGACACTGGAATATGATGATAACAATAAACCCGTTCGTATTGACGCTATCGTTATTTCTACACAGCACGATGACTTTGATGCTGAAGGTAAGATGCTGGCTAAAATAAAAAGCGATGTGATCAATATTCTTATCCCAAGGGTAAAGACCAAGTATAAGCAGTATGCAAAACTGTTTAACGATAATATCAAGTACCATATCAATCCAACCGGCAAGTTTGTTATTGGCGGACCACACGGTGATACAGGGTTAACAGGCCGTAAGATCATTGTTGATACTTATGGTGGTAAAGGTGCACATGGTGGTGGTGCTTTCAGTGGTAAAGATCCCAGCAAGGTTGACCGCAGTGCCGCTTATGCCACCAGGCATATTGCGAAAAATTTAGTGGCTGCAGGTCTTTGCAGTGAAGTGCTGGTGCAGGTGTCTTATGCTATCGGTGTTGCCAAACCTACCAGCATCAACGTAAATACATACGGTACTGCCAAAGTGGGTATGACTGATGGCGAGATCAGTAAGATCGTAGAAAGTGTTTTCGATATGCGTCCTTACTTTATTGAGCAGCGTTTAAAATTACGTACACCTATGTACAGTGAAACTGCTGCTTACGGGCATATGGGCCGCAAAAATGAAGTGGTTGAAAAAACATTTACCAGCCCCGATGGTAAAACCAAAAAGTTGAAAGTTGAATTGTTTACATGGGAAAAACTCGACTATGTAAGTAAAGTGAAAAAAGCTTTTGGTATAAAATAACTACCTTCTTTAGTTATAGCAAAAACCATCCCTTTTAACGGGATGGTTTTTTATTTCCTCAAATAACCACACATTTGCAGTATGAAAGATTTTCGAAACAGGCAACAGCAGCGTCCAAAGAAAAACACCCTGGTTATCGGCAGGCAGGCAGTAATTGCAGCGATGGAGGGAGGGAAGCAACTGGAGAGAATTTACCTGCAGGCAACAGTTCATGGTGATGTAATTGATACCATCAGGCTACTGGCTGAAAAAAGCCTGGTGCCCATTAATAAAGTGCCGGTTGAAAAACTAAATAGTTTTAATGTAAGCAACCATGAAGGATGCGTGGCAGTGATCAGTAAGATACAATACCAAAACCTGCAGGATGTAATTTCATTTACTGTAGAAAAAGGAGAAACACCCTTGTTTGTAATGCTCGACAGCATTACCGACATCCGCAACATTGGTGCTATAGCAAGAAGCGCTTTTTGTTTTGGTGTGCATGCTATCATCATTCCCGATAAGGGTGTGGGCGCATTAAATGAAGATGCGATTCTTACTTCTGCAGGAGCGCTGGAAAAATTGGCCATCTGCCGTGTAAATAGCTTGATGAAAGCCGTTGATGAACTGCATTTAAACGGTATCAGGGTTTTTGCAAGTGAAATGACTGCTGACAAAAAAGTATTTGATATTGATTTAAAAGAGCCCTGCGCCATCGTACTGGGAGGAGAAGAGCAGGGTATTTACCCGGCATTGATGAAAATATGTGATGAACAATTTCAAATACCTATGACCGGTGATTTTGAATCTTTAAATGTATCCGTAGCCAATGGAATTATTTTGTATGAAGTAATGAAGCAGCGAATAAGAGGATAATTGATCTTTTAAAAACAGGCCGTGATACAAACATAACAGCGGCTTTATAAAAGTATTACTAACTTACGGAATAGATTTACCACTCTTCAGCAAAACATTTTCAATTTATTGTATCAACTTGTTTTGTACATTTATTTTTTATGAAACAGCGTTTATACAACACCCTCAATATAAAGACCTCGGAGTCCGGGCAGGTGCTGGATCTGCTGACTGTTCAGTTTTTTATGGGGTTGGCCAATGCGTTCTTAAACATAGTGGCCTTTACGCTTTTTATTAATGAATTTGATATTACACAACTGCCGGTGGTATACCTGGCGGTAGCAGTTGTTTTGATAGTGCTGAATTTTTTATACGAAAAGCTTGAGCATGCTTTTTCCCCACCCTTTGTACTTAAAACAGTAATTGGTGGTGCTGTTGGCCTGCTGATAATGCTGTGGATAGGGCTTTCATTTGGCAATCATCATAATTTTATTTTTGTATTGCTGGTAAGCAATACCGTTATATACATGGTTACAGGCTATGCTTTCTGGGGCCTGGTGGCTTTATTGTTTAATGTAAGAGAAAGCCGCCGTGTTTTTTCAGTAGTAGGTGCTGGTGACATCCCTTCAAAATTTATAGGTTACCTGGTATCACCGCTGCTGATCCCGCTTTTTGGCCTGCCCAGCCTGGTTTGGATGGCTGTAGCGTCGCTGCTCGTAGGGCTTTGGCTTTTTCATAAAAAAATGAAGAAACCGGGATGGGTGCAAATTCTCAAAAAAGCCACTCATTCTCATCACCACGATGCACACGAAAATCACCAGCATCAAAACATCATCAGCTTTTTCTTTGACAACAAGCTCATCTTTGCTATTTCACTTCTGTCTATCCTCAGTTACAATGTATATATCCTCATTGATTATACATTCATTTCGCAGGTGAAATTGCGGTACGAATCTATTTCAGATCTTGCTATTTATATAGCTGTCTTTTTTGCGTCGGGCAGATTAATAGCAGCTGTATTCAAATTGATATTTACCAGCAGGGTGATTGAAAAATTGGGTATAATTTCCTGTTTGTTTATAACCCCGGTAGCGTTGTTCCTCTTCTGTATGCTTTTCTTTTTCTTTGACGGGCATACCAATTACAACATTTACATTTTTGGCCTTATGGCAATGTTAACGGAGGTATTGCGATCAACCATTCAGGAGCCCGTATTTTTTATCCTGTTTCAGCCTTTAAAAGAAAAGCTCCGGCTCAAGGGGCATCTCATTGCTAAAGGATATACGCTTCCGCCTTCACTTATTGTGGTGGGCCTGTCGTTGCTGTTGTTTTTTAATTTTGGCGTCACATTCGAAATTGTGTTCACCATTAAGATCATCCTGGCTAACTTATTAATTTGGGCTGCTGTGGTATTCCTCATTCAAAAAGCTTATCTCCATACCCTGCACACTTCCATTCAAAAAGGTATTTTCAGCAGTGAAGACAAGTATGTATATGACAGGAAAGTGATTGATATTTTGGTGAATAAAGTGAACACCGGTAAAAGTGCTGAAGTGATCTACGCACTCAACCTGTTAGGCAAAACATCTTATCCTGAAATCAACAGCCTCCTTCACCTCCAGTTAAAAAATGGTACAAGCGAAGTAAAGAAGTTTGCGTTGGAACAATTAGAAGCCGCAGGCAAAATGGATGTACAGGCAGTGAAGGGGATGCTGGAAAAGGAAACAGATGATGAGGTAAAGGAAAAGGCTATTGCCATTCTTTGCAGGCATGATGGGTTGTTTCTTGAAAAAATGGCCACAGAGATGCACCAGCTGGAATTTAAAGTGAGGAAGACGGTGATCATTTGCCTGCTGAATCAACAGGAATTTGATTACCTCCTGAGCGCCGGCAATGAAATAAATAACCTCCTGAACTCGGGTGAACCGGAAGAGCGGAAATTAGCCATTAGCATCATCAGCGAACTTAAACATGTACAATTTGTAAAAGACATAGCCCAGCTAATAGATGATGAGGATGCATCTGTACGCAGAGATGCGGTTGTAGCGGCATGCAAACTCAAGATCACCTCCTTACTGCCACAGGTGATGGAAAGGGCAAAACGCCCTGCAGAAAGGGCCCTGGTGATAAAAGCCTTACTGCAATACGGGGATAAACTTTTCCAGGACGTATCCATGATGCCTGGATCTTTTGCCGAGGCACACAAGGCTGACCTGATAAAAATAAGCAGCAAGATAAAAGGGGAGTTTTGCAAAAAGTTTTTAATAAGCGTGGTTTCAGAATTGAATGAACAGACGAGCAAGACCATTCATTCGCTTTGGGTACAGGATTACGAGCCTGCTGATAGTATGAGGACCAAACTGGAAGGCATACTCGAAAAATACCTGAAACAAGGCCTGCTTAAGATTGAAGATTACCACCAGGTGCATTACAGCTATGTTGAGAACGAAATGGTGAAACATTCCATGGTGAATGAAATTAAAAGCGACCTGGTGCTTTCTTTAAAGATCTGTGCCATGCTGCACCAAAAAAAGAGGATCAACCGCATTCTTGAATTGATTGAAGTGGAAAAGCAGCAAAAGCTGTACAATGCTATTGAGATGATAGAAATGGAACTTCCGCGGAAGACAGCCAAAGACCTGGTTACGCTTTTTGATTTTGTGCTTGATCCCGAAGGTCATAATAAAAAGAACCTGGAGTACAGCGCCGGCAACATTTTTAACCAGGTGTATTTTAGTGACAGCTTTGCCTACAACTCATGGACAAAAGCGCTGGTGATGTTCTGTTCGTGGAAAAACAATATGCAGGAGGATGTTAAAAGTATCAGAAAAGCACCTCCGGTAAAAGAAGAATTTATTGTGTCGGAAACAAGGGATTTTATTTTACATTCACCATATTAAACCTGGTATATGCTGCTCATTGAAAAAATTCTCCTGCTGCGGAACTCAGACATTTTCAAGACCTGTAAAGAGGTTGACCTGATAGAGATCGCTTCCATCTGTTCGGAAAGAAGTGTTGATAAAGGAATTACCATTTTTAATAAAGGCGATTATGGTAACTGTATGTATTTTATCCATTCCGGGCAAGTGTCTATTCATGATGGCGATCACCAGTTTGCCATACTTGCCGATAACGAAATATTTGGTGAATTGTCTTTACTCGACTCTGAGCCACGGTCTGCAAGTGCCACCACTTTATCAGACTGCACCCTGTTAAAAATTGAGCAGGAACAATTCTACGATGTGGTGGCTACCAATACAGATATTCTAAAAGGCATTATGCGTACCCTTTGCAGGCGCTTGAGAGAACAGGACAGGATTACTGTTGAATTAAAAAAGAATGCCCGCTAATGCAGGCGGAGAAAGTTCTTAATGTTAAACCTCAGCTAAACTGTTTTAAGAAAAGTTCAGGAAAAAAAAAGTGTCTGCACCCTGATGGTACAGACACTGTAAATTTGACCCTGCAAGGAAGTAGATTTATATTCTTTTCTTCCCATTATAACTTTCCTTCATCAACGGTACCATGTTAAAACCTGCGAATGCAGGAAGTCAGACGAATATGGAAAGCTGATTGAGCTGATAAACTTTATTTACACGTTTATATTCACCAACTCCGCATCAGGCTTCGACTCATCAGTCAGTTTTACCTTACCCCTGTCTTTTCTTACAATTCTTGAATAGAGGGAGATCTCTTTATCAAATAAAAAGCGGAAGAATAATTTTGTCCAGGATGTATGATAATACAAGGTATTGTAAAATGAAGGTGCGCCTTCCCTGATCTTGGGTAAACGATTCCAAGGAATAGAGGGAAAGTCGTGATGTTCATTATGATAACCCACATTAAAAGCCACATTATTCAACCCACCATAATAACTATACGTTTCCTGTTCACCGTGCGTAAGATAATGTTCCTGTATCCACCTTGCTCCCAACGGATGCAATCCAACAGAGAAAAAGAAACTGGCCAATAGAAAGAAAAAAGCTTTTGGTCCGAGGAACACATAAATAGCCACACTAAAAGCAATTTGCACACCCCAGTTCAATGCCACCCAGCCATCAAAAGGTTTTATTTCCTTCAACCTGCTGATCCGGAATACCTGGAACACCGGGTAGAACAACAGCCATATCACTTTGCCGATAAAGTAGTTGTTGATCAGTTTAGCTTCCCATTTGTTTGGAAGATCAGCATCCAGTTCGTGAATACCCTGGAATGAATGATGTTTGATATGATAACGCTCAAACGAAACAGAACTTGGGAATATTTGCGGCATATTGGCAAAAATTCCTGCAAGCCTGTTGGCTTCTGGTTTTTTAAACAACAGCCTGTGAGCACATTCATGGATCATAACAAAAAGTGCATGGTCTGCAAAAGCA
>JAKQJG010000408.1 GCA_029561305.1 Bacteroidota bacterium
CCCTCAATATATCCTGCATACTGTAAGCTTCTTTGATCTCAATCAAAACCTGGCTGCCTGCCGGCACATCAAAACTATTGGCAGCAATTTTGATCACTGCTCCCTTGGGTGTTTTTAGTGTGTTATCTTTTACCGGATCGATCGTAATAAAACTGCCGGGAAGATTGGTCGTTTTTAGAATACCGGTATTGGGTTGACTGCAGGCGCAAAAAAGAAATATAGCCAATACGGGCAAAAGTTGTAGCCGCTTCATAACGTGAAGTTCAGGATGATAAAAAGGGTTGGCAACTATTAATACCTGAAGATAAAGGATGTAACCTCGCAAAGAGAGAAATATTTTACACGAACGGCAGCATTTTAATTTTCTCAATTTTCAATATTTTTTGAAAACTCTGTATATTTGTACCGTAAAAAATTTTCACTATGAAACTAGTTATCATTGGAGGCGGATTTGGCGGTTTAAAACTGGCCCGCAACCTGAACAATAAACCTGGCTTTGACATCACCCTGATAGACCGGAACAACTATCACCAGTTTCAGCCCCTGTTTTACCAGGTGGCTACAGCCGGCCTGGATGCCAGTAATATTTCTTTTCCCCTGCGTAAAGTGTTTCAGAACAGCAAAAACGTAAAGATCAGGCTGGCGGAAGTGCTGGAAATTCAAACGCAGGAAAATAAAGTGGTGACCGCAATTGGTGTGTTTGACTATGACATGCTGGTAATTGCCACCGGCGCAGATACCAACTTTTTTGGTAACAGCAACCTTGGCACCAATGCCTTTCCCATGAAAAGTACCGTGGAAGCCTTGCAGATACGCAACAGCCTGCTGAATAATTTTGAAGAAGCCACCATTGAAAAAGATCCGGCCAAACTCGAAAGCCTGCTGAATATTGTAGTAGTGGGTGGCGGACCTACGGGCGTAGAACTTAGCGGTGCCATTGCCGATATGAAACGTTTCCAGTTGCCCAAAGACTATCCTGAAATTGATTTCAGCAAAATGAATATTTACTTACTGGAAGGCTCCTCAAAAATACTGGCTGCCATGAGCGAAAAATCAAGCAGCAGTTCAAAAGAATATTTAGAGCGTTTAGGCGTAACTGTTTTAACCAATACCCTGCTACAGGATTATGATGGAGAAAAAATCAGCATGAAAGATGGCAGCAGTATCAACACCAAAATGGTTATCTGGGCTGCCGGTATCAAGGGCAATGTGCCAGCAGGTATCAATAAAGACCTGGTTGCAAGAGGCAACAGGATAAAAATTGACCGTCAATGCCGGGTGCAGGGTTTTGAAAACGTTTTTGCCGTTGGCGATGTTGCTTATATGGAAGAGCCTGCCTGGCCTAACGGTCACCCGCAAGTGGCCCCTGTTGCCACGCAGCAGGCCGACCTGATCTCAGCAAACCTGAAGATGATTGAAATGAAAAGCAGCAAAAAATCGATTAAAGAATTTGAATACCATGATAAAGGAAGCATGGCAACTGTTGGAAGAAATCTTGCCGTGGTGGATGTACCCAAACCGAAACTACACTTTGGTGGTTTTTTTGCCTGGATGATATGGATGGGGCTTCACCTGATGCTCATACTGGGCGTGAAGAACCGCTTCTTTGTTTTCAGCAACTGGTTATACAACTACTTTACCTATGATCAAAACCTGCGGTTGATTTTTAAACAGTTTTACCGGGACCGTACCAAACCAACAAATAATCCAGCCTGATATGCCGCAAAAATTTTTGACAGCAGAATGGAAGAACCTGATCATGGCAAACTATGCAATTGACCCTGGTTTGCTCCTGCCCTGGTTGCCCAATAAAACCGAGATCGATCTTTTTAATGGGAAAGCCTTTGTGAGCCTGGTGGGATTCATGTTCGCCAATACAAGGCTGCTTGGCATGAAAATTCCCTGGCACATCAATTTTGAAGAAGTAAATCTTCGGTTTTATGTACGGCATTTGGACAAGAGCGTTTGGAAAAGAGGTGTGGTTTTTATAAAAGAGATCGTTCCAAAACCAGCAATTGTGATGGTGGCGAATACATTATACAAAGAAAAGTATGAAGCGATGCCGATGAAGCATACTACTGTCATTAACGGGGAAGAACTGCACCTGGATTATCAATGGAACTTTCAGAATCACTGGAATAAGATAGCAGCTGTAACGCACAATACAACCATACCCATGCAAAAAGGAAGCGAAGAAGAATTTATTGCAGAACACTATTACGGATATTCCCGGTATAACTCAGCTATTACCTATGAATACACCGTTGATCATCCTTCATGGGAAGTATATCCAGTAAGGTCTTACACCATACGATGCAGGTTTGGTGATCTTTATGGAGATCAATTTTCGTTTCTTGAAATAGCCAGGCCAAGTTCCGTTTTTGTGGCTAAGGGCTCAGCTGTAGCGATATTACACAAAAGAAAATTATGACCGCACCGATTTGAAAAAAGCCTTTGCCCGCACTTTAAATGCCGGCGATTGCCGGGGCAGCTGGTCCTCGATTAATATCACTACTTCAGGAATTATATCAGGATATTTTTTTGCCAGCTTACTAAGTACCGTTAGTGAAAAAGCTTTAATACCGACGGTTTCCGTTGGGCTTTCTACATACTGAAAACAAATATTCATTACCTCGCCCTGGTATTGTTCGGGTATATTAACAAACTGCAGTAATCTTGCAGCATTTCTTTTTACAGAATCATGTAAGCCGGGTTTTTGCAGATGCGCCAGCAGGCGTGGGTATTTTGCATTCATAAAACACGGGCTGTTCTCCACGCAGTAACTCAATGGCCAGGATGCCATTTGAGAAACCCGGCTGTCTTCATCCAGGTAGAGCGCAAACAACTGATCAAAACGTTGCTGCGATTGACCTACCCATTTCACAATGGCTGCACAATTTTCTTTGGAATATCTGGCCAATACTGCTTCCCTCAGGTTCATGCTACTCCTGGTATAAAATTAATGACCCAATTACAGGAAGATCAATCGTTCCTGACACTGTTTTACCAAAGCTGTCGAAGGCATTTTTCCATTTCCCTAATGGCAGGGTGATTTTTTTCGGCTCCCTGTTACCGTTATGAGCCACCAGAATCTTTTTCCATTTATCTTTTACTGCCATTCCATTGATTGTATAAATAATGGTTCCTGCAGGGGCCTTGCTGTCGAACTTTATATGCTGCCTGATCTGCTGACTGCTGGCCATACGGAAAGCGGGGTGCTGTTTACGTAACTGAACCAGTTTTTTTATGTACTCAAATACAGTTGTATTTTCTTTTTTTAATTCCCAGTTGATGGCATTCACGCTGTCGCCAGCATTGTAAGAATTTTCTACTTCTTTTTTATCCCGTAAAAACTCAGTACCTGCATGTAAAAAAGAAATACCCTGCGATGTAAGTACGATCGACAAAGCCAGTTGCTGCATTTTTATGAGCTCCATCCGGGATGCTTCCGGGGAACTTAAATAAAGTTTATCCCAGAGTACATTGTTATCATGACATTCAGTGTAGGTCACTGTATTCCACGGTTCTTTTGCATAGGCTTTTTTAGAGTAGTTCACTTTTTTCATATTCACCTGCGGATGATTGCAGGAAGCCACCACGCCAAACTTTACACTTTCTTCCATGCCGGGTTTACCACTGGCAAAACCTCTGTCTTTTATATCAAACACACTTCCTTTAATTCCATCTCGTATATCATCACTAAAAACAGCAATATGACTGAGCCTTGCTGCATTGGCTTTCAATGCTCTTTTATTTTCTGGTAAGGGAGATGCACCGGCAGTCCATCCTTCTCCATACAATAAAATATCAGGTTTTATTTTTCTCAATTCCGCAGCGATCAGGTTCATGGTCTCTATATCATGCACGCCCATCAGGTCAAAACGAAAACCATCGATGTGATATTCTTTTACCCAGTACATCACACTTTCCAAAATAAACTTTCTCATCATCGGCATTTCACTCGCTGTTTCATTACCACAAGCGGTGGCATCTGAAAATGAACCATCAGGTTTATGCCTGAAATAATAGCCCGGCACCAGTTGTTCAAAGTTGGATGACCCTGCATCAGCCACATGGTTATACACCACATCCATCACTACCCTCAATCCATTTTTATGAAAAGCAGCGATCATTTGTTTTAACTCTTTGATCCTGGTAACCCCATCATATGGATTGGTACTGTAACTGCCATCAGGCACATTATAATTCAGTGGATCGTAGCCCCAATTGTATTGGGGCTTATCCAGTTTACTTTCATCAACCGAATTGTAATCATAAAAAGGTAACAGGTGAATATGCGTTACACCCAGCTCTTTTAAATGTGACAGACCGGTGGGTAAACCCTCCGCACTCCTGGTGTTCTCCTCTGCCAGTCCCAGAAACTTTCCTTTATGCTCTATGCCTGAACTTTGGTGAATGCTGGCATCCCGTACATGCAGTTCGTAAATGACTGCATCCGTTGCCTGGTTATTTTTTGAGAAAGATGGACTTTTATCAGCAGCCCAGCCAGCAGGATTGGTTTCCTGCAGGTCAACCACCATGGCCCGCTTGCCATTTACACCAACCGCTTTGGCATAGGGGTCCGGGATCTCATTGCTCCACTTACCGTTGATGCTTACACGAAAAGTATAAAAGACTCCTTTCATGTCTCCTTCCACCTGTGAATGAAGGGTTCCCCTTATTCCTTTTTCAAGCTTACCAACTTTAAAAGGTTCTCCCCCATCTCCCTCCTTATAAAACAACAGTTCCCCGGCTTCTGCAGTGGGTGCCCATATTTTAAAGATGGAGAAATCTTTTGAGTAAGTAAGACCAAGATCCTTTTCAAAATAAACAGGATAGCCTGCATAATCTGTTTGAGAAAAGGATTGATTCATACAACTGGCAAGCATTACAACAAACAATAATTTTTTCACTGTACAAGATTTTATTGATATGATTTTTCAAACACTAAATAATCCCAGGGCTGCATGTCAAAATGCTTCTGCTCATTTGCATTGATGATAGCGCCCGTAAACACATTCTTAAAATGTCCGTTCACTTTATCATCATATAAAGTGCAAGCTGTTTTTTCATTGCACATGTTCAGCAGCACCATCACTTCATCATTGCTATTTTTTCGCAGGTAAGCCAGCACTTTATCATCAGCACTGGTATGCAGCATATGTGTCGACACAGCAGCATCACCACCTCTCAGGGCTGTATTGTTTGAATGCAGTTTCAATAGTGTTGCATAAAAATCCTGCATTTCATATTCGCCGTTCCATTCTATTACATCCTTATCAAAAAAAGCCAGCCGTTTATGATTGGGCAATTCCTGGCCGCTATAGATCAGCGGAATACCGTTCCAGGTGAAACTATGCACCGCAAAAGCTTTTGCTGCATCGCCGTATTTTTCATACTCTGTACCATTCCATGAATTTTCATCATGGTTGCTGGTGTACCAAAGCACCTGGTTATGATCGCCGGTGCAATGACTGTATTGGTAAAGCAATGCTTCCAGCGTTTTTTTTGAACCATTGTGTTTATAAAACTCAGCAGACTTATGCATCCAGGTCCAGCAATAGCAGGCATCAAAAGCTTCATAGTAATTGAAGTTTTCAATACCATCACATTCTGCCAGCCAAAACAAGGTCTTAACTTTCTCCAGGTCGGTTCTGGCCTCTATCCAAAAATCAAGTTGCACCCATGCAGCCAGGTCGCAACGGAAGCCGTCAATATCGCATTCCTCTATCCAGAATTGCATAGCAGCGATCATGGCTTTGCGCATGGCTGTGTTGCCATAATCCAGTTCAATAATATCATCCATGCCACTGGCAATTTTAAAATCACCATTTTCCTGTTTATAATATTCAGGGTTAGTTTTCGTCCACACATGGTCCCAGCCTGTATGATTGGCCACCCAGTCGATGATAACTTTAAACCCCATTTCATGTGCTTGTACCACGAAAGATCTAAAATCCGCCAGCGTGCCAAACTCATCACTCACACTGGTATAGTCGCTGCAGGCATAATAACTGCCGAGACTTCCTTTTTTATTTTTTTGGGCAATGGGTGTAATGGGCATAAACCATAATACATGTACTCCCATTTCCTTTAATCTCGGCAATTCTTTTTCAAATGCTTTGATGGTTCCCGCTGCACTGTACTGCCGCAGGTTTACTTCATACACATTGGTATTATTTATCCAGGATGCTTTTTTGAAACTCATACCTCAATTGGTTTGTTCAAATGTATGCTGGTTTTTCTGAAAAGACAAAGACAGGAACTCCAGTAAGACCGGTACGTTTAAACTCCAGTAAGACCGGGACGATTAACGCCAGTTAACGTTTGTCAAGGTAGTGTCTCATTTTGAAAATATGACAACGAAGTTGTCTTTCCCTGCGTTCCCCTCATCCCTGCCTGCCGGCAGGCAAGTCTGCGTGGGACGTTGGCACGCTGAGGTGCAGAGGTCGCAGAGTTGCTTCGCAATCAGATAGCTTTGGTTTCAAACTGATACACAACTCCAGTCAGACCGGGACGGTCAGACTGGAGTTCAACCCGTAACTTTGCGCTGCAATGAAAAAATTTAATGTACCTGGTAAATACCGCAGCACGTTGATCAGTGCTGTAAAAAATAAACGGAAGGAAGCTGATAAAATGAAAAAAGATTTCAGCCCTACGCTGCTTGATTTTGGCAAAGTGCAGGTGTACCTTGCCCGGCATTTTGGTTTTTGCTATGGTGTGGAGAATGCAATCGATATTGCCTTTAGAACGGTGGAAGAAAACCCTGGTAAAAGAATTTTTTTATTAAGTGAAATGATACATAATCCGCAGGTAAATGCAGACCTTCAGCAAAGAGGCGTGCAATTTTTACAGGATACATATGGTAAACAGATCATACCGGTGGAATCACTTACCAAAGAAGATGTGGTGATCATTCCTGCTTTTGGCACCACCCTGGCAATCGAAGAAAAACTCAACCACATCGGTATACCAACAGAAAAATACAATACCACCTGCCCCTTTGTAGAAAAAGTGTGGAACCGCAGTGAACAGATCGCAAAAAAAGAATACAGCATTGTGGTACATGGTAAACCAACACATGAAGAAACAAGGGCTACTTTTTCTCATGCTGCTTTTCATACTCCCACCGTAGTGGTGAATAATATGACCGAAGCCATTGAACTGGGCAAATACATTACCGGCGAAAAACAGGCTGGTGATTTTTATGTTGAATTCAAAGGCCGGTTTAGTGAAGGCTTTGATGCTGCAAAAGACCTGCAACGAATTGGTGTGGTAAATCAAACCACTATGCTGGCAAGCGACACACAGGCCATCGCAGACTATTTGAAACAAGTGATAATGGATCACTACCAGTTAACTGCTGCTACTGCTGAAGAACGTTTTGCTGATACCAGGGATACGCTATGTTATGCCACCAATGATAACCAGACCGCAGTGTATGGCATGTTGCAAACACCCGCAGACCTGGCGGTGGTTGTTGGTGGCTATAACAGCAGCAATACTTCTCACTTAGTGGAATTGTGTGAAGAAAAACTGCCGACCTTTTTTATTAATAGCGCAGATAAGATCCTTTCTTGCTCTGAAATTGTACACTATAACTTTCATACAAAAGAAGAAATAC
>JAKQJG010000416.1 GCA_029561305.1 Bacteroidota bacterium
CCGGCTCCACCGCACAAGCAATTTCTGGCAGCAGCTTTACAAGCCGCTCCATCCGGAACTTAAAAGCAAGTAACAATGTAAATGTTTCCTCCACTGCCAACGATTCTTTAAAAATAACGGGTGTGCTTTCATTTGGTGGGAATAACCGGGTGTTTAATTCAGGCAACAATGTAATACTGGCATCTACTGTTGCAGGTACGGCAATGGTGGCCGATATCACCAATAACGGTACCAGCAGTGGTAATACTTTTACTGGCAGTTTCCAGGTGAACCGTTATATACCTGCAAGAAGAGCATGGCGCTTAATGACGGCCCCGCTGGCTGCAGGCGCACAAACCATTAACCAGGCCTGGCAGGAAAGCACGGCGGGAAACTGGGCATTGAATCCGGCACCGGGGTATGGAACACATGTTACTGGCGGACCAGCAAGAAATACTACACAGGGTTTTGACCAGGGTCCATTCAATTCTTCTATTTATGGTCACACTGCAACTGGCTGGAATTATATACCCGCTGCTACTACCGAAATGGTTACCAGCAGGCAAGGTTGGATGTTGTTTGTAAGAGGATCAAGAGCAATCAACCTCCCGCTTTCCACTCCTTCTACTGTTCCGGATAATACCATCCTAAGGCCAAAAGGAGCTATAAAATTTGGAACACAACCCACTATCACGAATGTTGCAGGCGGCTATATGGTTGTTGGCAACCCTTACCCGGCACCGATCAATTTTAAAAATATAACCCGTACGGGTGTACTCGGCGGACTGGGTGGCAATAATGCTTACATTTTGTGGGACCCTGCTCTTGGTGGCAGCAGCGGTGTTGGTGCATTTGTAGCATTTGCATGGAACAGTACTTCTTATTCAAGCTCAGTAGTTACCGGAGCTGGTTCATCCAATATTAGTACAAATGGCTCCATACCTTCCAGTGCCGCCTTTATGGTAAACCAGGATCCCAATGGTACTATCGCAATTGAAGAACCGGATAAAGACACGGTGGTGTATGGCAATTCTTACTTATTCAGACCTGCCGGTGGTAACTCTATCTCCTCTCTGCGTATGAGTCTTTATGGAAGGGAGACCGATGGCACGATGGGTATCAATGATGGCGCCCTTATTTTATTTAACGATGCAGCCAGCAATGAAGTGAATAATGAAGAAGTAATTAAAGTGAACAACGTGAGGGAGAACCTTGCCATATTTAAATCAGGACAAAAAATAGCCATTGAATTCAGGAACGCTTTGCAGGCGAATGATACTATATTTTATAAAATATGGAACATGCAGCAACGGCATTATGAATTTGAAATAGCGTTAACCGATGTTGAAATACCCGCTGGCTATTTCGCCTGGTTTGAAGACAGTTACCTGCAGCAAAAAACGATTCTCAGCCAGGCCGATACCAACCGGATAGGTTTTGACATAACCTCTGAAGCGGCTACTTCTGCGCAAGGCCGGTTTAGAATAGTGATTGCTCCCGCTACCGTAGTGCCGGTTACATTTACCAATATAACAGCATACGAACAGAACCATGATATTGTAGTGGAATGGACTGTGCAAAATGAGATCAATATTGTGAGTTATGTAATAGAAAGATCACTGGACGGCAGGAATTTTAGCAATATTGCCAATACAAATGCCAGGGGAGGTAATGTTATGTATACTGCATTGGATGTGGACCCTGCGATGGGGTATAATTATTACCGTATCAGGAGTGTTGATAATACCGGCCGTATCCAGTACAGCCAAATTGTAAGGATACGTGTAGGTAAAGGAAAACCTGCCATCAGTGTATATCCCAACCCGGTTACTGACAATGTAGTACATGTAATGCTGTCGGATATGGAACAAGGCAACTACAAAGCTTCCCTTTATAATGAAGCCGGCCAACTGGTTCTGGTAAAACAAATTATACATCCAGGAGGTAACAGTACACAAATTATAACACCCAATGAGACATTGGCAAAAGGTTCTTACCAACTGGAAATAACATCCAGGGACGGAAGCAGCAATATTTTTAAATTGTTGATTCAATAAGTTTTTGAAACATAATAAGTACAAAGAGGCATATTAAAAGTGCCTCTTTTTTTTCGCCTGCTATTGCGTAACTGCATTTGAAGTTTTGCAACTGGGCATTTCCTTTATTTATTCAGAGGTTTACCAAATTCAGAAAATTGCCACGGAAAAACTTGTCAGCGGTGAGCTGTAGTGCATTACACTAAAATTATAAAACCATGAAGTTGCTTTTGCCTGAGGCCTCTGCATCTCTGCCTGGAATAGATTTAATGATCAACCAGATCAAATTATAAGTGGCACTGTTTGGCATTCTCTAATTTTCAGAATGAACCAACAACGAAGTTGCTGTTCCCTGCGGCCTACGCATCTCTGAATGGAGATAGTTATGGAACACATATCGCTGCTGCATAAACAGCGCTGCGTATTATTCTGCCATGGGCAAACTATGCGTGCAAACTGTATAAATACTAAGTATGCACAAATAACTTCGTTTTGCTTAACAATGTATTCTCCAAAATTTTGGTACAGGAGTACAAAAAAAATCGTCCCCAACTGAGTTGGGGACGATTTTTATATTTTTCGAAAAAGAGTTTATTAGTAGCTCCAGAGATCGAGTTCGTAATTGAATACTTTCTCTTTCAACCTTTCTCCCTCCAGCAACTGAAACACACCGTTATCTTTCAATCCAGGTTGTTGAGATATAGGAATATCCATTGGGTTGTCGATTGTGCTCTTAATGATACGTCCACTGAACATACGGCTCTCAAAAAGCTCTTCCCATGTCATACGCTGACCATAGTTTTTACCATTGTACACTTCGTATTTGGCAAAAATGGGGCGAAGATCAGGATAGTAAACCCAGAATAAAGGATAAGCCTGGTCACCGATCTGAACACCACTTGATGTCATTAGTTTTTTAACTGGTGCAATTCCTAATATTCTCCAGAACAATCTTGAAGCTTCTTTATCAAAGATCACTTCTTCTTTAATCTGGAACTTATAAAACGAATCGAGATTCACTTCATTCTGAACTGTTTTCTCGCCAATCTCGTTACCAACTGAGTCATACAATTTTACAACAATAGAACCACCTGTTACCACTTTTGAAACATCATCAAGTGTAAGCGGTGTTGTAAAGCGGTCATCAATATTGCTAAATGCTGTCACTTCACCATCCTGTATTGCTTTCATTAATATGGAGATGAAACGCTGGTTACCATTGTTTTCATCTGCTGTATAACGGAAAGGAAGATTTACTTTTTCCCTTGCATCAATTTCACGCCAGATCTTGTGACGGTAAACCGCATCATCCACTCTCAGGTGCTCGTAAGCAAGCGGATTCCTGTCAAGGATATCCCTCCTGTCTACAGCTTCATCCGGACGAAGCGACTTTTTGATCTTAGGAACAGGTAAACTGTCTGATACCTTTATAGGTGTGGTATCCTTTGCAGGAGCAGCCACAGCCACACTTTCTGCCTCAGGAGTTACAGTTTTTGTTTTTGTTTTGCTCTTGGTTGTTTTTTTAACACTGGTATTTCCCCGTTTGGTAGAACTACGCTTCTTTTTCTGTGCATCTGCCACATTGCTGATAGCAACAAAGAAAAAGACAAGTAGGGAGACCCTGATTAAACTCTTTTTCATAGATATAAAATTAATTTTATTTTAATAGGAAACCTGGCGCCTGGATTGTCCTTTGACTGCCATCTGGACCTACCACTTTTATCTGGTCAAAAATTACAGAAGTACCTGGCTGGCATTTAGACATCTGTGCAATAGCTCCCAAATTGTTACCGGTTAACTGCACAGACTGAGGCACATTAAAGCCTGCACCAGTAAAGTAAACTGTGCCACCTACAACCTGGTAACGAGCTTCAAAGTCGAAGTTCTCCAGGTCTGCACGGCAGAATTGCTGAGCTTTAAATACAGCCGCCTGAATTGCACCCCCTGAACTTGGTCCCACTTTAAAAATAGGATCGGGAATTCTTTTTACACGGAAAGTGAACGGTGTTGTTTTTCCATCAGCTGTTACATTTAAAGTGGCAGTACCGATCGTTGTTGCTTTCACAACAAATTTTCCATTGCTACCAGAAAGAGTAGCACCAGCACCTGAAATAGAAACACTTGTTCTGTCCCATCCGGTTGGTGATCCAACTGTGATTGGATTGTCAACGCCAATATAAAATACATTCATTTTGTCTGCAGAAGCTGCTACACCACCTGGAGTACCAACTGTGTATTCGATTTCTTTATTCAATGTTTCAATAGCACCTGTATTTGGGTTAGTGTATTTAATATTTACATTCACCTTTTGGTTACCACCACCAGAAACATTAAATTTCTTTTCAGCAACACCTCTTTCATTCAAAGTAATGGGTGTTCCGCCAATACTTATAGTAGGTTTTGACTGATCATTGAACGCTCCCACACCAGCCTGGATAATCATTTCCTGTCCGGGCATAAGATATGTTGAGTTGGCACTTGCGATTGGCTCAAACTTGTTTAATTTGAAAACCACGGCTCCAACCTGGTTCTGACAATAAGTTATTACCTGGTTCTCTGCATTTTTAACGTCGTTCTCAAACTTGCTGAGAATAGTTAAAGCAGCAACAGTTGGTGTCATATGGAAATAGTTGTATTCCCATGTATTTGAACCGCCACCGGTAGTAGAAGGAGGAACTGACAAGTCAATTGGAAGTTTATTATCAAACTCCTTCTTAATTAATGGATCGATATTCAGAAGACCGTTTTTAAATGTTTCCAAATCTTTCAATAATTGCGGGCCTTTGCCATTAACTATGAAAAGACGGGTTGCTGCATCGAGGTCATCTTCTTTATAAGTCATCAGGTTTTTTTCTGGATTATAACCCGATGCTCTTTTTAAACTGTCTTTGAAAACTTCAAGTTTTGCAAATAACCCGTCGGCCATTTTCTTTGCCTGCTCTGCTTTGTCATTCCATAATGTTGCCTTTTCCTTGTTGGCAGGATCATCCATCTTTGCTTTTAAAGATGCAAACAGCGTGGTGTTGGAAGCATCGATAGCAGCATTAGATTTAAGCAAACTGGCGTCAACCACTTTAAAGGCATTCAAAATCTCAGCAGATACGTTCAGGGCAAGAATTGCTGTCAACACCAGATACATGATGTTGATCATCTTTTGCCGGGGCTCTTTAGGTAAAGCCATAGTATTTTTGTTTTATGGTATTTTATAAAATTAAAGTTTGGATTCGTGCAGTGTTCACAACATAACGCTATTTAACACTACTTTAGTGCAGGCTTATTTTGTGCCTTGCATTGCGCTCAGCATATTACCATACACTGAATTCAATTTACCAAGGTTGTTTGCCAATGCACCAATTTGTTCTTTTGCTTTTTGTGCATCTTCAACACTGCCCATCATCGCCTGGCTGGCTTCAGCCATTTTACCATAAAACGAATTCAAAGCTTTTAAGTGATTGTTGCTTTCTTTTAATTCCAGTTCATAAATTGTATTTAATGAACCCAGATTTTTTGTAAGCACCTGTACTTGTTCGTGGAAACCCCTCGCACTTTCAGATGCATTATTAAAGGACGACATCGTAGCTGCACTGCTGTTAAATGCTGTAGCCATAGAACCGATGGCTGCAGTTGCTTCTTTGGTTTTAGCACCAAAGTCGCCAGTAGATTTAACCACATCACTTACATCAGAAAGACCATTTACAGTTGTTCCCAATTTTTGAAAACCTTCGCCCAATTTTTTAAGGTTGGTTGGAGTGATATCAGCCTCCTGGATCATTTTGTCAAGAGATTTGAGGGCAGGGTTTCCTGCAGGTGCTGCTGCTGCGGCAGGCACGTCCTCTTCATGAGATTTTGGTTTCACCCACTCAATAATTGCGTAAACCAGGAAGATAGCCGTTTCCGTCCACATACCGATCGTAAGCATTGTGTTAGCGTAAGACTGGTGAGTGATTTTTGCCCAAGCGGCGAAGATGATTACCGCAGCACCGGCACTTACTAATACGTCGATGAGGGTCAAAAAGGTTCTTTTTCTAGCAGCCATGATTTTTAAAATTTAGATGTTTTGATTTGGAGGTTATATTAATTTTTGAGAACACGATTTTATAAGCTCATTACAATTTGTTTAAATTGTAATGAGCATTTTCTTGAAACAATTAGTTAAGGGAAGGAAAATATTTGAACTGGTTCTTATTTACGCTTAGCCATTGCAGGCAAGTCAATTACACAACGGAAGCCAATATATGATTTTGATGTATCCTGGTATTCGTAATTACGGGTGCTGGTTTGAAGGAAATAACCCACATCTTTCCAGCTTCCGCCACGGATAACTTTTCTTTTCATCCTTGGAGGATCTGAATCTTTTGCATTCCAGCGGATATCCGGGTTCATATCATGCTGAAAGCTGTAACCACCTTCGTAGTATAGTGAAGAAGTCCATTCTGCAACGTTGCCTGACATGTTGTATAAACCAAAATCATTTGGCCAGTAAGCGTCAGCTCTTACTGTATAAAAACCTCCATCTTCAGGGTAATTACCACGACCAGGTTTGAAGTTGGCAAGCAAACATCCTTTACGGTTCCTTAAGTAAGGACCACCCCATGGATAAGGAGATTGCGAACGGCCGCCACGGGCTGCATATTCCCACTGTGCTTCGGTTGGTAGCCTGAAATCAGATTCAGAGGCTTTATTTTTACTTTCGAGGAAAGAGTTAAGGTAGATAGTCCTCCACTCGCAAAATGCTGTAGCTTGTTTCCAGCTTACACCTACTACTGGATAGTTTCCAAATGCAGGGTGACCATAATATTTTTTAGACATTGGCTCATTGTAAGCATAAGAGAAATCCCTTACCCAGCATAATGTATCAGGGTATATTTGTATGTCTTTTTTTACAATGAATTTGCTGCGTTGTACACCGGCATTTTCCCTTTTTGAAGCTTCTTTGTAATCGAAAGTTTCAGAATGGTAAACCAGTTTACTTGGGTCAATTTCCTTTTTGTTGAAGATACGGTTGTCGGGAGTAAAGATCATTGCATCGATCTTTTCCAGGGTGGCTTTGTCTCCCCATTTGATAGTACTGGCTTTCTTCCAGTCGATATACTCGTTACCATCTTTGCCTTGCTTGATGAAACCCATCATTTTGGCAGCTATTGAGTCTCTTACCCAATAGGAGAACTGGCGGTATTCGTTGTTAGTGATCTCTGTGGCATCCATCCAGAACCCACTGATACTAACCTGCTTGTTCCTTGCGGTGTAAGCGTAGTTAACATCTTCATCGCTGGGGCCCATATGGAAAGTGCCAGAAGGAACATACACCATGCCGATTGGCCTGGACATAGCGCCTTTTGCACTTGGTGCAACGCCATGCAACTGCCCATCATTTGGCAGCATGCTTCCTTTGTTTTTTTTACTGCAACCAGTCAATGATGCAATAGCTGCAACAGCTAAAAAAATACTTAACGTGTTTTTCATTGTTTTTAACTTTGAGGGTATTGGGCAAATGTAATGATTATTTTGATTTATGCACACCATGTGCATTTTTACGGACAAAATTTTCGTAAAAATAGCAAAACACATCATCAAAAACGCTCGGTCAGTTAGAATATTGTGTTAATAACAGTGTATATTTTAGTGCTTTACGGCTTATGGATCGCCAGTATTAATTCACCTTCCGTAGTGAACGGTTGTTGGCAAATATAATTCCGGCAAAGAAAAATCTGTGTAAAATCGCCTGCCAGCCTGTTTTTAAACAGTGGGAAATGGTTGTTCATTGTTTCAGTAGCCATCAATACTTTCCCGGGCAGATAATGCCCAGCCTGCAATGCAGCAGCTGAAGAAAATGCTCCTTTACCCAGAATGGCGATCTCTTTAGTACCACCGGTTTTTTCAAGCAGCAGGGAAGCCCATACTCCAAACGAAGTGGGATAATTTATTATTGCGTCGGAAATAGAAAGGAGCATATTTTCAGCTCTAAGGCCCCATGCCGGCTCCTCTAAAAGAATGGAAAGCCTGTGCAGGTTTCTTGCCATTACAGCATTAGCTGAAGGTGTGGCACCATCATATATTTCTTTTTTTCTTATTATAACGTCCTGCTGAACGCTGCTGGTGAAATAAAAAAACAAATCCTCCTTGTCACCGAAGTTTTTTATCACATGGCCGCAAAACTCCTTTGCCTTTAGAAGGTAACCTGTGTCGAAAGTAAGTTCATATATTGCCATGCCTGCATCTATCATGTAAGCATAGTCATCAAGAAATGCAGGGTATTTTGCCTTTCCTTCTTTCCAGGTATGCAACATGTCAACTTCATCTTTACCCGTTGAAAAATGACTGATTAAAAAATTAAATGCCTTTACTGCCATCAGCCTATAATCCGCATCTTGCAAAACCATCGCAGAGCTGGCTATTGCCTTTACCGCCAGCGCATTCCACCCGAGGATGATCTTGTCGTCGAGCCCGGGTCTGGTACGCTTGCAACGGCTCCTGTACAATTTCTCGAGGCAACTATTTTTGTATGCCGCAAATTCAGCAGCATCAAGACTATTATCCCTGATAAAATCTTCTTCCGGTTTTAAAATCCTCAGAATATTTTTTCCTTCCCAGTTGCCGTTTGCTGTTACATCAAAAAATGCACAAAATAAAGCTGCTCCGTCTCCGAGTATTTCGTCCACTTCTGCCTTATCCCACACGTAAAATTTCCCCTCCTCCCCTTCGCTGTCCGCATCCAATGCAGCATAAAAGGCTCCCTGGGAATGCATCATTTCATTTTGAAGAAACGCAATGGTTTGCCGGATGCCCGCTTCATATTTTTTGTGCTTTGTAATTTGAAAAACATCGCAGAGTACCTGCAACAGCAATGCATTATCGTACAACATTTTTTCAAAGTGCGGGGCCAGCCATTGCTCATCCGTACTATACCTGGCAAATCCGCCCCCTGCCTGGTCATAAATTCCACCCTGCAACATTTTATCTATTGAAAGCAATGCCTGGGTTAACGCCTCTTCGCTTTTATAATTATGATAAAACTCCAGCAAGTATTGAATAGAAAATGTTTGAGGGAATTTTGGTGCTTTGCCAAAACCGCCCCAGGTTGTATCAGCAGATTTCATAATAGCTGAAAATATTTTTTCAGTCGTGGACACGTCCATTTCAGAATGGAAAGACAGCTCAAAAACGTTTTTTTTACCTGCGGAAAAGTCCCCGGCCTTTCCAATATAATCAGTCAGGTTTTCGGCCTGCGCTTCAATCTCGTTCCGTTTTTCCTTCCAGGAATGAACAATATTTTGCAATACCTCTTTCCAGGACGCCCGGTTAAATGCCCTTACTGGTGGAAAATAAGTACCCCCATAAAATGGTTTTGTATCGGGCGTAAGAAAAACATTTAAAGGCCAGCCTCCGCTGCCGGATATTGCCTGTACTGCATCCATATAAATGTGATCCAGGTCTGGCCTTTCTTCCCTGTCGATTTTGATATTGACGAAATGTTCATTCATAATGGCAGCAGTATCTTCATTTTCGAAACTTTCTCTTTCCATCACATGACACCAGTGACAGGCAGAATACCCAATACTCACCAGTATCATTTTATCTTCCTGCTTTGCTATGTCAAGCGCTGCTTTACCCCATGGATGCCAGTTAACCGGGTTATGTGCATGCTGCAAAAGATAAGGACTCGTTTCATGTATGAGTTGATTGGTATGTGTTGCCATAACCGCAAGTTACACCCGTACCGGCAACTGTTATTTAAACAATTGCGGATAAAACTTAACGCATATATTCAAGAAAAATCTTATCTTACCCGGTAATCAAAACCCCTGCAATGAAAAAAAATTCTACAACCTGGATTTTTAATGTATTTGTATTCTTACTGGTATTTCATAATTCTTACTCACAAACGGTTCAAATCACAGCAAACCCCGGGCAAACCACTAATATAGTTGTGGGGCCAAACTTTGGCCATGTAAGTGAAAATATTTACACGGAAGCGGAGATCGGAGCTTCCAATTTTACCACGGCTGCCACCAGTATCACCCATATCGATTTTAGTGTGTTTGCGATTAGTGCGCCATTTACAGTAGACAGCTTTAATGTGTACCTGAAAGAAGTACCATTAACCACCACCACATTTACAACAGGTGTGTATGACACAGCAGGTTATACACTGGTTTTTAGCGGTACCTACAATATACCAGGTACAGGATGGATTGGTTTTGACCTCTCCACTCCATTTACCCGGACTGCCGGTAATAATTTACAACTGATGATTGAAAGAAAAGACAGTGTTTTACATGGTGCTTCTTCATTTAATGCTACAAGGGGCAATGAAACTGGTGCTGCCTTATTAACCTCAAGAAGGGGAAACATAACTACGAAACCCATACCGGGCGTAACGTTTCTTAATACAGCAACGGCTTTCAGGCCCCAAATACAGCTAAGGCACATCAATGCAAATGATGCTGCGCTAACGGCTGTGTATACCCTCGGAAAACTGCCGATACCTTTTGCAGCGCCGCACTCCATTTCTGCCAACGTGGTAAATAACGGGTCCGGCACACTTACCAACCTCAACATCAATCTCGATATTACCGGTGCCAATACATTTTCAGATGCGCAAACCATCGCTTCCCTGCCCCCTGGTGCATCTGCGGTTGTAACATTTAATGCGTTTACGCCGGCAGCAACAGGTTTTAATACCGTTACCGTTTCGTTACCGGCAGATGATTTTAGTGATGACAACAGCAGATCGGTGGGACAGGAAGTTACAACTAACGCTTACACCTATGCGTATGGAAATGTTCCTTCAAATGTAGTGGGTGTAACAGGAGCAACGGGGGATTTTGTTGCCATGTTCACCAGCAGCAGCCCAACTTCTGTTAACCAGGTGGGAATAAACTTTGCACAAAACGGACAAGCGTTCCGGATAGGTATCTGGGACAAATCCGGAAGTGGCACACCCGGCACCCTTTTATGGGAATCCACTGACCAACTGACTACTGCGGGAGTGTTTACCCTGCCTGTTAACCCGCCTGTTACTATAACCGATACATTTTATATTGGCGTAAGACAAACTACCACCACCAGTGTGCAGTTTGCTTATCAAATAGAATCCCCGATACGTCCCCGTACTTTCTTTTTTACCACTCCAAGCGGCAATCCTGCCTGGACGGATTTTGCTCCATCCAATCCGTTTAAGTTTATGATCGAACCAAGGCTGACCATAGCAAATGATGTGGGTGTGGCAAGTATCAGTAATCCACTTGGTGCTTCGTCAATTGATAACTGTGGTATCCTGCCCCAGGCGGTCATCAGCAATTTTGGCAGCAATGATCAAACAACCCCCTTTGATGTTACCTTCCAGATTAAGCAGGCAGGTACAGTAGTTTATTCAGATACGCAGCAGGTGGTGGTTAATTCGGGTGAATCAAAGTCAGTATATTTTGATCCATTCAGCAACTCAGTATCGGGTGTTGATTCTGCTTTTGTTACCACACTGCTTGCGGGTGATGGTGGCCGTAACAATGATACCGTTGTGAACCGGTTTACAACTGCTGTGTATAGTTATTCAGACTCTACTGCTAACAGTGATGGTTATTCGTATGCTAATTCCACTTTTTGTGCCAGCCTGGCACCATTAAGGCCAATGTATAACTGGATAACACAAACGGATAATCAAATAAATTGGGGAGCCAATGGCGATGATAGTGTGCTGGCAATTCCGCTTTCGATTCCATTCCCTTTCAAATTTTTTGGCAATACTTACAACCAGTTATGGGTGTGCAGCAATGGCTGGATAAGTTTTAGCGACCCATCAGCATTAAACCCGGCGGAAATAAGAACACCTGTAAATATCCCTGCCGCGGGCGGACCTGCCAATTATATTGCTGCTGTATTTGCTAACCTGGATAATACGGCTGCAGCTTACAGTGACGCACAAACATTTTACGGGAATGATGCAACGGGATTTGTTATTACTTTTCATCATGCGCATCTTTTTGGTTCGGTTGCTGATTACATCACTTTCCAGATCATTTTAAAAGTGAATGGAGATATCCTGGTGCAGTATAACGATACAGAAAGTACTGCGCCTGCTGTAAGCATGATAACTAATTTTTGCAGTGTGGGCATTGAAAATGCAGATGGAACAAAAGGAATTTTGTACCGGCTCAACGGCAGCGGGGGACCTGTATTTGGTTCACCATTGGCTTTGCAGTTTTATACAAGGCCCCTTTCACCGGTTCCTGTAAGCCTGTTGAGGTTTGAGGCAGAAAAAGGAAAGTCGAAAAACAAACTATCATGGACAACAACGCAGGAAGTAAACAGCAAGGAATTTATAATTGAGAGAAGCGGTAATGGCATTGATTTTGAAACCATCGGTAATGCGAAAGCCAGGGGTAACAGTAACGGCACAGTTAATTATTCATTTACAGATCAGTTGGCATTACAGGGCACTAATTTTTACCGCCTGCAAATGGTGAATACTGATAATAGTTCCCGGTACAGCAACATTGTATCTGTAAAAAATGAACTTACAGGTGAGCTGGATATTTTCCCCAATCCGTCAGCCGGTAAAATTGATATCTGGTTTGTTTCGGAAAAGATTTCACCTGTAGTGATCAGCATCTATGATATGAACGGAAAACTTGTTTTTAATAACAGACTTCTTGCGTCCAGGGGAAGCAATACAGCTACTGCCAATATCAGTGCACTTGCACCAGGCAACTATACTCTTAAAATTGAAATGGG
>JAKQJG010000431.1 GCA_029561305.1 Bacteroidota bacterium
GGTTGGTGGGTATCCTGCTTTGCTCGAGTATAGCACCTGTCCGGTCAACAATACCAAATTTGCAGGTGGTTCCCCCCACATCTATTCCTATAACATATTTACTCATCGTTAAAAAATTGAGGTTGAAAATTAATGACCGCCTTCTGCATTTAATTTATCAAAGTCAATACCCTGGGATTGCAATACAGACTTTGCCCTGATAGCATAAAATGCCAGGTAGGCAAAACAAATTATTCCCACAATATAACTGTATTGAATGCCGATAGTATCTGCCAGCACACCCTGCAGCCAGCTTACAATACCACCGCCCATGATCATCATTATCAAAAGACTGCTGCCCTGGTTGGTATTCTTGCCCAGCCCTGCAACAGCAATGGTAAAAATGCATGGCCATAATGTACTGCAGAATAATCCTACACTTGTAAAAGCATACGCACTTACGATACCGGAAGATAACATTCCAACCAATAGAGCGGCGATACCCGCCACAGAAAATATCAAAAGCATTCTTGCAGGGTTTCCTTTGCTGGCGATGTCACAAACGATCATAGCAGCAATCACTACTGCATAAATATAAAATTGAGATATATCGTGTTTGGCAATGGAGTTAACCAATAAAAAAACGGCAAATGCCAGGTACGGCATAAAGAAACTCAGCATTTGTTTGGCTCCTTTACTTACATCAAATGCTCCCACTGCACCCGTCCACCGGCCAATCATTAAACTCGCCCAATACAAAGAAATATAAGGAGCCACATCTTTTGTTTCAATGTTTAAATGCTTTTGAAGATAGTCTGGCAGGTTACTTGCGGTAGATACTTCCACACCAACATAAACAAAAATGGCAATCATGCCCATTACCAGTTGGGGATATTTAAAAGCGGAAGACCGCTGCAGTAATTTTCCATCTTCATCAGCTTCGCTTTTTGCAACTTCTTCCAGGTCAATTTTATTTGGTACGGAAGAGAATTTAATAAATACTGCCACCACTAAGAAAGCCAGGCCTAAAATAAGGTAAGGAATTTTTACGCTTTCAATACTTGCATCCGGGTTAGCTGCCGCCACGCTTCCAAAAATGGCAAAGCTTACTAACAAGGGGCCGATAGTAGTACCAAAATTATTTACACCTCCCGCCATGGTAAGTCTTTGTGAACCCGTTTTTGGATCACCCATAACAATAGCCAGCGGATTGGCAGCAATTTGTTGAAGAGAAAAACCAAGCCCAACTATGAATAACCCAGAGATCATCAAAATAAATGAACCGGTATTAGCAGCAGGGTAGAACAACAAAGTGCCTAAGGCAGAAATGACCAATCCAATAGCGATACCATTTTTGTAGCCTATTTTATTGAGCAAATCACTGCCAATAACTTTTGAGATTCCTACATATATCAAAGAACCCACTGTGTAAGCCACATAAAATGCAACAGACACCAACTGACTTTCTCCCTGCGACAGGTTAAATGCTTTTTTGAATACTGGAATTAAGATATCGTTACTGGCTGCAACAAACCCCCAAAAAAAGAATACGGAAACAAGTGTTCCAAACTGAGCCCATTGGGTTTTCTTGGGGTTAATTTTTAATTCAGATTCCTTTAGCAGGTTTTTTTGTTCATTTGGCATAGCAGTCGTTTGATTTTGTTTTGGAATATTGAGTAATACAGCAAAAAAAAAGGCAGCTTCATCTCCTTTTTTGTTACGGCTTTAAAAATAATACATTCAAACAATTAATTGACTGGAAATATTTTCAAAAGAAAATCAGTAATTGTTAGTAGAATATTAAACAAGTTGTGTCACACTGGAAAAAT
>JAKQJG010000439.1 GCA_029561305.1 Bacteroidota bacterium
GCTTTTGCAGCGCTGGCCGTGGGACTCGCCGGCGTTTCAGGGCGAAATGCCAAAATCAAAATCACTCAACATTTTAAAATTTAGCACAGGATAAACGCCTTGCTCTCCACACAAATAAAATTTTGCTGAGCTGTGAGGATACAATGCAGGCTCTGCACACAACTGCCATTTGCCGCTGCATGGATTGTTATGCATGTAGTTGATCTTCTGCCACGAAAATTCATCACCAAAGCATTCTTTCCATTCAAAACTGTCCTCCCAAATTTCAAACAGTTTGCCTTTGGCTTTATCACTATTATTTACTGCTGCAGCCAGTTTGTTCAGCAACGCAGTTTCATTTTTCTCTTTCAGCCTTTTCACAATTTCATAGCCTATAAACCTCTTGCCGTCGCCTATTATTTTATTGATGTTCTTTTTTGTTTTTTTGAATGCAATGGTGGCATGCACATGATTGGGCATGATGACATAGCCGGTTATGTGATGTCCCTTTTCTTTCAGCACGTCAAACCAGTTGTAAACTAAATCATAGCCGCTGGTTGTTTCAATTAATGGCAGCCAGTTGAAGCAGGTGAAGGTGATGAAAAAATGGCCGCTGTCGGTTGGTATTTTTGTTTTGATGAGCATGGAGTAAAGGTAATAGGTTTCCATAGCACGGCGAGTGCCACAACTGCGCTCATGGCCCGTCGTGGACACATCGCCTGGGAAACGTTTAGTAATTGAGAGATTTGCTCCGGAAGGATTACTGATCCTTCAACTCTTTAATGACCCTGCAAGGATTGCCTGCAGCTATCACATCGTCAGGTATATCTTTTGTAACAACACTACCTGCTCCTATTATTGACCGGTTGCCGATCGTAACACCCGGGCAAATAACAGCACTACCGCCAATCCATACGTCTTCTCCAATAACAATAGCTTTACCCTGCTCTAAACCGGAAGACCTTTCTTTGTAATTCAGCGGATGAGTGGCGGTGTATACCTGAACATTGGGGGCCCAATAAAGTTCTGCTGCCGACAGTAATGGTTGCCACATCCAGTAAAATGCAGTTGAAATTGAAAAATACATTTTCCCCAAGGATGATATTACTGCCGTAATCGCAATAAAATGGTGGCTGCAACCACAAGCCCTTGCGAGCCTTCGGTAACAGCTGCATTAAAATCCTTTCTCTTTGTTCCGGTTCATCTTCCCTGCTGTCATTCAACTCTTTTAGTAACAGCCTGGCCCTGACCCGTTCCTCAGTTAGTTGCTTGTCAAGCGCATTGTACAACTCACCGGAAAGCATTTTTTCTTTTTCAGATTTCATTTACTAAAGTTATTGTGGAAACTGGTTTGATTAGAGAGAAATTTTAGGGTTGAGTGTTATTTCCGGAGCAAGTCTCATCATCTTCACTCTTCCCAGGCGATGTCTCCACTCATAGCTTTTGCAGCGCTGGCCGTGGGACTCACCGGCGTTTCAGGGCGAAATGCCAAAATCAAAATCACTCAACATTTTAAAATTTAGCACAGGATAAACGCCTTGCTCTCCACACAAATAAAATTTTGCTGAGCTGTGAGGATACAATGCAGGCTCTGCGCACAACTGCCACTTACTTCCGGAGCAAGTCTCCCCATCCTAATACTTCCCAGGCGATGTCTCCACTCTTAGCTTTTGCAGCGCTGGCCGTGGGACTCGCCGGCGTTTCAGGGCGAAATGCCAAAATCAAAATCACTCAACATTTTAAAATTTAGCACAGGATAAACGCCTTGCTCTCCACACAAATAAAATTTTGCTGAGCTGTGAGGATA
>JAKQJG010000030.1 GCA_029561305.1 Bacteroidota bacterium
AATAACCCCGAGATTGATATAAGAAAAGCCTGATAACAAATGAAAAACAGCAGTAAAAACCAAAAAACCCAGTACCATGTTACCACCACCACAAGCAGCGTAACGAAATGTTTGCAACGGCATGATTCTTTTAAAAGGCGGATAAAAGAAATCGATGATTGATGTGATGTTGTTTTTCATTAAAGCAAAGTGTGCAAATATAATCTCATTTTGCTGTGGAAAAACTTACCCGTCACATTTTCATCTTGACACTGCTGCTGGTTACTTCCCATATTGCAGTCTGCCGATAGCGTTAACAGGCATTACTAAGTAAAATGTTGGATTCTTCTACATACAAAATCCCCGGCTTACGCACGGGGATCCAAAAATTAGATATTATTTAAAACGTGTAGCGGATAGCAAACCCACCCCAATTACCTGTAAAACCACGGCCATCACCAAATTCAAAGGAAGGCTGCCAGTCTAATGAAAGGTTGATTGGAGCCACATTGATCTTATAGTCAAGTCCTAATACACCATCAACACCAAAGGAACTGCCGCCTCCCCATTTATTATTGTAAAAGCCAACGTGTGCACCAGGACCTATATACCATTTTAAACCAGGAGCGCCGTTGATATTACCATGAATTTCGTATAAACCGGTAATACGAAAGCCCCTATCCCAAAAATAACCAAGACCCTCTAATGCCGCCTGGTCGTTTACAAAATGTTTAAGTGAAATAGCGCCGGGATAAAATTTAACGCCAAGAGCTGTTTTGTAGCTGGTAGAAGAATAACTCCTGCTTTTTTGTGCAGAAGCTGTGGTTGTCATAAATGCAATTGCCATTACAACGAGGTACATTGTCTTTCTCATTCTGTTCTTTTTAAATTAGTTTTTTAGAAATATCGTGCCAAAAGATTTGAGGCAAGACTGTCGCAGGTGCCGGATGGTTGCTGCCAAAAAATATTAGTTTTTCAAAACATACCGCAGGCTGATGCCAAAATGTTTTAAACCCCTGTTATCGATATCATCATCAACCCGCCACTCATAAAAAGGCCGCCAGTCTGCAGCAATGCTTAAGGGGAAAGCAGCAGGCCGGTATTCAAGGCCCAGGGTACCGCGGGGATAAATAATATTGAATGCCCCTGCACCTAGGTAGCCGTACAATTGCTTCTTATTGTCTAAAGCGAAATGATATTGATATAATAAACTGATATAATAACCGCCATTGCTTGCAAGCGCAGCAATTTCACCAGCACTTTTTTTGCCCATAAAAAATTTGAAGGACACACCGGTAGCGTAGTAATCTTTGAATGTAAATTCAGAAGCGGCACCCAATGCCGAACGGTAGGGTTGCGACAGTAAGTTAGCTGTACAAAATAATACTGCAATAAAAAATAGTACAATTTTATGTTTCATAGTTAAGCCTGCACCAGCGCATCACCATACATTTCTGCTTTCAGTTCTTTTACCCTTTCATCCTGTATGTATTCATCGTAGGTCATTAACCGGTCGATGATGCCTTTGGGCGTTAGTTCAATAATACGGTCAACAGTGGTTTGCATAAACTGGTGATCATGTGTTGCAATCATTACAACACCCGGGAAGGAAATACAGCCGTCGTTGAATGCAGTTATACTTTCCAGATCGAGGTGGTTGGTGGGTTCATCCAGCATGATCAGATTAGGGTTCTGCAGCATCATCCGGCTTACCATACAACGAACTTTTTCCCCACCGCTTAATACATTCGTTTGCTTTCTTATTTCATCACCACTAAAGAGCATTTTACCAAGAAATCCACGAAGAAAATCTTCATCCACCGTTTCTTTTGTGTTAGGAGGAACAAACTGGCGCAACCAGTCCATCAGGTTATCGCTTTTTTCAAAATACTCTGTATTGTCATTTGGCAGGTAGGCGCTGGTGATAGTAGTACCCCATTCATACTTGCCGCTGTCAGCTTTTTCCCTGCCATTGATGATCTCAAAGAACATCGTTATCGCCAATGGGTTACGGCTGATCAAACCGATCTTCTGACCTTTTACAATATCAAAAGTCACATTGCTGAACAATGCACTGCCGTCCACCTTTTTTGTGAGCTTTTCAACATTTAAAACCTGGTTACCGGGTTCTCTTTCCGGTTTAAAGATGATACCAGGATATTTCCTGTTGCTGGGAAGAATATCTTCAAATACCAGTTTATCCAATGCTTTTTTACGGGAGGTTGCCTGTTTACTTTTAGAGGCATTGGCACTAAACCGGGCAATAAATTCAAGGAGATCTTTTTTCTTTTCCTCCATTTTCTTATTCTTATCTGTAGCCTGTCTTGCTGCCAGTTGAGAACTCTCATACCAGAAAGTATAGTTACCAGTATATACTTTTATTTTTTGCTTGTCCACATCTGCCACATGGGTACACACCGCATCTAAAAAGTGACGGTCATGGCTCACCACCAGCACGATATTTTCGTAGTCTGCTAAGAAGTTCTCTAACCAGCCAATGGTTTCCACATCAAGGTTATTGGTAGGTTCATCCAGCAATAAAATATCAGGATTCCCGAATATTGCCTGTGCCAGTAACACCCTTACTTTGATATTGGCGGGAATATCTTTCATTAACTGCTGGTGCATATCATCTTTCACTCCCAGTTCGCTCAGCATTTGTGCAGCGTCACTTTCTGCAGTGTAGCCGCCCATTTCACCAAACTCATGTTCCAGTTCACCTGCTTTGATACCATCGGCTTCTGTAAAATCTTCCTTCATATAGATGGCATCCTTCTCACTCATCAGGTCCCACATCTTTTTATGACCCATCATCACTGTATGCAGTACACTCACTTCGTCAAATTCAAAGTGGTTTTGCTTCAATACAGCCAGTCGCTCACCCGGGGTGATGGACACGGTACCTTTATTAGGTTCTATCTCACCACTCAATATCTTTAAAAACGTGGATTTACCAGCACCATTAGCACCAATAATACCGTAGCAATTTCCCTTTGAGAAATTGATATTTACTTCGTCGAAGAGCACCCTTTTGCCATAGGCCAGGGTGACGTTATTTACACTTATCATAATTTTTAAACGGGCGCAAAGATACGGCCAGAAAGTCAATACCTGTAAAGGATTTTTGCAGGTGTAAGGAGGATGAAAAAACCGTTATTTACGGGCTGTATTGATCCTTATGAGAAAGAAAGCACTTTCCCGTATTTTTATCGAAACAAACCAGGATAATGGGCACCAGTAAAACATTGAAAAAAGAGTTATCCTCTAAACAAGAGGAAGATTTGTTATCTATCCTAAAAAGCCGTTTTGAAAAAAACAAACACCGGCATAACCATATTGTGTGGGACAAGGTGGCAGCGGGTTTGCTGGCAACTAAGGGCAAACTATGGTGTTTGAATGAAATGGAAACAACGGGTGGGGAACCAGATGTGATTGACTTTGACAAAAAAACGGGCGAGTATATTTTTTGTGATTGTGCAGCAGAGAGTCCGGCAGGCCGCAGAAGTGTTTGCTATGACGGAACTGCATTGGCCTCAAGAAAAGAAAACAAGCCCAAAAACAGTGCGATGGAAATGGCGGCCGCCATGGGAATTGATATTTTGACAGAAGAACAATACAGGGCGTTGCAATTATTGGGAGCATTTGATTTAAAAACTTCCAGTTGGATAGCAACACCGGATAATATCCGAAAACTGGGTGGGGCTTTATTTTGCGACAGACGGTATGATACAGTGTTTGTTTATCATAATGGCGCTGAGTCTTATTATGCATCAAGGGGTTTTCGTGGCATACTAAGATTGTAATGGGCAATACATCCTTATTGCTGAAAGAATACTAAATCATCAAAGTGCAGCTGCTTATAAAATTATTGGTATTGTATCATCTTGAACAGATTTAATAGTAGGCTTTGCCCTGCTTATTCCTCTTGCCTGCAAGGGAATATGGGAACAAGGAGCCTGCTCATTTCATACTGAAGCATTGTTAAAAGCATTAGTAGTGTATCAGTTTGAAACCAACAGTTATCAAATTGCCAAGCAACTCTGCGGCCTCTGCCCCTCAGCGTGCCAATTGTCCCACGCAGACTTGCCTGCCGGCAGGCAGGGATGAGTAGAACGCAGGGAAAAGACAACTTCGTTGTCATATTTTCAAAATGAGTCACAACCAAAGCACTTTACCTGAGTTTTCCTCTCCTCCAAACTCATTACCTTTGCCGCCAAATGCGTACAAAAAAATTACATAGAGACAAGGTAAATATCATTACTCTCGGTTGCAGTAAGAATATGGTTGACAGTGAAGTGTTAAGCGGTCAGTTATTGGCAAATGAAGTTGACACGGTGCATGAAAGCCGGAAGAAGGATCACAATATCGTAATTGTAAATACCTGCGGCTTTATTGAAAAAGCAAAGGAAGAAAGCATCAATACGATTCTGCAGCAAGTAGAACTAAAGCGCCGTGGCCATTTGGATAAAGTATATGTAACAGGCTGCCTTAGTGAACGGTACAAAAATAATTTAGAAGAAGAGATACCGGAAGTTGATGCTTTTTTTGGCACAATGGAACTTCCCCTGATATTAAAACAATTTGACGCTGACTATAAAGCAGAGTTAATTGGCGAACGTTTATTAAGCACGCCACAGCATTATGCCTACATGAAAATAAGTGAGGGATGCAACCGTACCTGTGCTTTTTGCGCTATTCCTTTGATGAGAGGCCAGCATGTAAGCCGTTCCATTGAATCACTGGTAGATGAAGCCAAACGGTTGGTGGACCGTGGCGTAAAAGAAGTAATGCTGATTGCCCAGGAGTTGACATATTACGGTCTTGACATTTATAAAAAACGGGAATTACCCAAACTATTGCATGCATTGGCAGATGTAAAAGGGCTTGAATGGATCAGGCTGCATTATGCCTACCCTTCTAAATTTCCAATGGAGATCATTGATGCCATTAAGGACAGGGAGAATATCTGCAACTATCTTGATATGCCACTGCAGCATGCGGCTAATAATGTATTGCAACTAATGAAGCGGCAGATCACCCGGGAAGAGATGGAAGACCTGGTGGGTGCAATAAGGAACAAGATACCGGACATCTGTATCCGCACAACGCTGATCGCTGGTTTTCCCGGCGAAACAAGGGAGGATGTGGAAGAGCTAAAAACCTTTTTGCAAAAAATGCGGTTTGACCGGGTGGGTACTTTTACCTACAGCCATGAAGAAGGCACCAGCGCTTATGATATGCCGGATACTATCCCTGCAGAGGAAAAAGAAGAACGGGCGCAGGAAATAATGGAAACCCAGCAGGAAATAAGTCTTGAAAAGAACCAGGCTAAAGTGGGCAAAACCTTTAAAGTGATCATTGATAAAAAAGAAGCGGGCCGCTACCTTGGCCGTACAGAATTTGACAGTGTGGAAGTGGATAATGAAGTGATCATTCACTCAAAGAAAAAACTTACTGCCGGCGATTTTGTGCAGGTAAAAATTACCAAGGCTTACGATTATGATATTGAAGGGGAAGTGGTGGGGGATTAAGGAATTTGTAATGCTGCATTCGGTATTTGTAATTTGTTATTTGGTTTTTGAGATAATATACAGGTTAGCTGTATGCATTATGCAAAAATTCTGCAACATGCATCTTATCAAAAAAACATGAAACTGGCTTTCTTTATTGTTTGCTTTATAAGTTCGATAAATTGTTTCGGCCAAAGTCTTCATGACTCACTTGTAAAACACCTTGCAGCCGATACAAGTAAGCCGACCCTGTATTGTGGAAATGGATTAGAAACTTTAATTTATAGCAAGGCAGACAAATCTTTTGAAAAGCAATATAAAATCAGGTATAAAATAGTTGGTTGTATACAAATTTATTCTATTAAAGAGATGGCTGATCACAATAAAGCTATAGCTCAATTTCTTGACAGAAAATTTAACCCAAAGTGGAGAGAGGGTTTAAGGCCCGATGTTTTCGGAGTTACCAATTAAACACCTTCCTTTTTACTTGATTATCCGCTTAGTTACCTGCTCCCCTTTTGCGTTTCTAAATTCAAAAAAGTACAGACCAGCTGCCCAACCTTGAACCGGGATAGAAAGGTAATTATTGCCCGCTGTAAGACTAAATGAACTGTACCACATCAGCCTGCCGGCAGCATCCATGGCTTTTACGCTCAACATTTGGTTTTCCCTGGATTGCACAAGTATGTTATCGCCGGACCGGAGAGGATTGGGCATCTTACTGATCACAAAGCTGCTGCTGACAGTTGACGGGTATTCAGCACAGGCGCCGCTATTGGGCATGTTTTTATCCATCCAGTCAAGCCTGGAGGAGAGCCATTGCTTTAAAGTACGGATCTCTTCTTCATAAGTTGCAGGAATGGGTTGTGGATTGGGCCATACATACTGACCCAAAACAGGCCATTGTACAAAATGCCTTTGTCTTGCTTCAGCAGTTAGTGCAGCAACAGAATCAACCATATTGTAAAGAGTGTTCAAGCTGAGGGTACTGCTGCGGAGTTCCTGCCAACGGCAGCGGAGTGCAGCTTTAAATCCTGTATCCGCCATCAGCCTGTCCCACCAAAAAGGCACCTGCCAAAAGTCACCGGGGCATACCGTATTAAACTGGTAACTCCAGCCATCTACATCGGCACCACTGCAATAATCTGCATTACGGAACGCAAGATCATAATCCCACACAGGGCCTGCCTTTATTTTGCCGCCATTGCTGTACCTGTCTTTATGAAAATAGCTGCTGATCCGGTAACCGTCAACGTTACGGCTCAGTTCGTTTACAATGAAATAATCGATGAAAGAATTTTCATCTGCAAATTTCCGCCAGCCTGATGCTGCATCACTGTAACCGGGTGAAGCCAATGCATTTTCAAAACTGTCTGTAAAATTTTTGATCCAGGCCTTTTGTGCATCAGTAATATTATCTTCTTTAGGATACACGTAACTGTATTGAATGCTGCCCGCCCCTGCCGGGTAATGAGAAAACCACCCATTGGCTTCTTTGTCAATGCTGAAAATATATCCCCCCGTAACTGCATCGCCGGCATTATCGCCGCTGCCCATCGAGGGAATATTGACTCTCCCATTCTTACGCTTGATCCTTTCCATAAAAACATAGATGCCTTTGTATTCGCCGTTCAGCACCAGTTCTACATAACGGCAATGGGCAGCCCAGTGCCCCATTTGATTGCTGAGCTGGTAAGCGAGAACATTATGCATCAGTGTTTTGTCGTTATAAGGTGCATATAAAATCCAGTCGCTTTCCTGCGGCAGACCAAATAATGAACGGTTGATGGAATTGCCGCTGCTGTTCCAAAGCTCCAAACCATAAGATTTCATGGGGAACATTTGAGAGCTTTGTCCTCTTACTTCAATACCGATCTTTCCTTCGTAGTGATTTGATGTATCGGTAATATTGTTTCTTGCATTGTTTTCGTTCCATATGATGCCCATGTCTGCCATTATTTTCGGATCATCCGGTATTACCTGTCCGTTGGTATTTATAACCACAATGGGAAGATCAGAAGACGTGAATTGTGCAGCAGTCACAAAATGAATAAGAATAAAATAAAGACAGCAACACAATCTTTTCATCAGGCAAAATTTATGTAAAGTTAGGTCACCGCGTCTTCACTACTTTAATTGTTTTAGTTGCTGCGCCCTGCTTTACTGTCACCAGATACAGGCCCGTTGCAAAGTTGTCACCAAAAATAAAATGAGCCTGCTTTCCTGTTGCCTGGTACAAAAGTTTTCCATCAGCAGCTGTCACCCTTACCGATGTTTGGATGTCGCCTCCCCTGGGCAGCCAGAGATCAAAAGAAGCAGAAGATGGGTTTGGAAATACAATTGCGGGCAAAGTGGGTATTGCATTTTTTGAAGCAACTGGTTTTGCGGCATTGATACTGATTGTTGCAGAACTGGTGCAGCCATTGGCATCGGTAACTGTATACATACGGTTGCCGGCAGTAACATTTGTAAACGTACCTGTACCGGTGTAAGGTGGCGTACCACCAGTAGCCGTCACCGTTACAGTAGCTGTGCCGCCTGTAACAATGCTTGCTGTTGCATTTACTGTTAATGGTGCCGCCGGCTGATTTGCTTTTACAACCGTATTTTTTGAAGTGCCGGCAGCATCCCTCACATTAAAATAATACATACGGGATATTTTCCTGGTAGTATCCCATGTTATTACCTGGTTGTCATTTGAACTGTAGGTGTATATGTTATTGGCGTTCGTTTCAAAATCCCCAAAAGCATACAAATTAGAACCTATGGGTTTGTTATTTGCATCTGCTTCAAAAAAAGAGATATTATCAATAAAGGTCACGCCGGAATTTTGATTGATCTCTATACAAAAACTTGCAGCTGCTTCAGCAGGTGGTGCCGCAAATACAAACTCATGATCAAGCCTTGCCGTGCCAAAACTGGCTGTTTGCCTTGGTACAAAAGAAGCCCAGGGCGAAAAGGTTTGCCTCAATGTTGCTCTCACAGTTCCACCCGGTGCAGTGCCAAGTGTACTAAAACGTAATACATAGTTTTTTGCAGGACTTACTGCACCAATGGTGTAATACAACAGGGAATATACATCCGTAGCCTGTGGAAACGAAATTTTTACTGATCCTTTCCCGGCACTTACCGGGAAACTGCCTGTGCCGGAATAGGGTGCTGTTCCGCCGGTTGCAGAAACAGTAACATTAGTACTGCCATCAAAACAATTTATTATTGCGGGGGTAGCTGAAACCGTTAGTGATCCTGACGGTTGTGTTATTGTTACTGTTGCAGTGGCAACACAACCATTTGCATCTGTAACAGTGTAGGAGTAGGTACCTGCTGCAACATTGTTTATAATACCTGCACCAGTATAAGGTGCCGTGCCGCCTCTTACTGTAACGGCTACAGATGTCCGCCCCCCATTTACAGCGATCGTACCGGTGGTGGCTGTAACGGTCAATGGGGCTGGCTGCAGCATATCCACCGGTGCATAAGCAATTGCACCGGCAGCATCCCTTACTTTATACCGGTAATTACCGGCTGCCATTACAAATACCCCCGTACCATAATAAGGCGGAAGCCCGCCGGTAGCCGTAACCGTTATGTTACCCGTGCCACCAAAACACCTGGCATTGACTGCACTGGCAAAAGCTCTTAAAGGTTGCGGCTGGGTTATCGTTACAGATACTGAATCCGTACAACCCCGGGCATCTTTTATAAAATAGGTATGTGTGCCTGCAGGTACGTTATTGTAACTAATTACTCCTGTGTAAGGTGCCGATCCCCCGGTGGCGGATAAATTGACCCAGGTGGTGCCGCCGTAGATTGTAATGGTGCCTGTAGCAGCAGTTAAACGAAGTGGTGCAGAAGGTTGGTTTACGGTAACAGTCCGGCTTACGGCAACACCCCGCAGATCTCTTACTGTAAAAGTAAACGTGCCTGCCCCAACACTAAAAGTACCTGTGCCACGGTAAGGAGGAATACCACCAGTAGCATTAACAGTAACTTCTGTAGTTTCTCCATAACAGGCAACATGAGGTGCATTTACCTGTATGGCCAGCGACTGCCGCAATACAGAAGTGTCTTTTACCAGAATTTTTGACGTAAAAGGCTGCAGGGTAATGATGCCGGGGTAATAACTGCTGTCGACCCCTGTATAATTTGCACCAAGGTTAATAGTAACCGGAGTATTGTCGGCATTGTACTCAAAACGCAGGTAGTCTTCTACGTTATACACATCAGCATCTGCTTCATAAAATTCAATATCATCAATATAAGTAAGTCCCGAACTTTGCTCTAACTCAATCACAAAACTGGCATTGCCATCTGTTACCGGTGCAGCAAATAAAAACTCATGGCTTTTAATGGCCGTATCAAATACTTTTAGCTGCTGGGGTGTGAGGGCTGAATACGGTGAAGCGGTTTTGCGAAGGTAAACCCTTAATAATCCAAACGGGCTGCTGCCGGCAGTCTTAAAACGAAGTACATATTTTTTGGTGGCATTCACAGCTCCTGCCGGACTATATACAAGCGCATAACGGTTGGGCACAGGGTTATTCATGATCACTTTTAATGCTCCTCCGTTGATGATACCTGTATTATCCCATGCAGCACTAACGGCAGTGCCTATCACCGTAACGCCAATCATATTCTGGTTAAAGGTTCCGTTAGAAACGGTATTGCTGCCGGTTGTACCCCTTAAATAGTAGGTGGGCGGTTCCCTGAATGGTTTCGTTGAATGGATATCCTGGCCTGAATAAGACCGCCAGCCTTCTATTGATTGTGGTGCAAAAGGAATCAAGGAGCCATTTTCATTTGAATATACTTCGTAAGTAAAACCGGTGGGGTTACTGGAGCTGTGAATATTACTGTCGATATTTCCCAGGGTATGCAGTACTTCCTGCAGCGTGGTTGAGTCTGGTTCGTTCAACGCAGCATTGGTATAGTACAGGTTTCGTTGGTTGCTGAACTTAGGATAGAAAATATTTTTTTTAATGGTAAGACCGGATATGGTTGCCCAGGGCCAGCGCATAAAACTTACCGCATTCAGGTTATTAAAAGACGTATTGCCTGAAATGGTGATGTTATCAGGATTGTTGCAATGAATACCATTTTTACCCATATTGAAAACGGTGTTATCCAAAACCTCCACATTCATGATGGTGCCATCCAGGTAAATTCCGGACACGAAGGGGTTGGTAGAAGATCTGCCATCTGGAGCACCGATACCGTTCATTACAATATTACCTTTGATAAGCCTGTTTACATAATTCACGTCAATCTCACCTGATGCCGGAATCCAGGAATAAATGCCGCCTGCATCATCTTTGTTAAAACAAAAATAATTTACCACGTTATTTTTTACCAGCACATTACTCCCATCAAATTCAATAGCCACGTAGCCGGTAGTATCCACCCGGTTATTTTCAATCAGCAGATTTTTAGAAAGGTCAACAGAAATGCCTTTGTAAGAATTACCATTACTGGCCCCCATTCCCCTGATGGCCCCTGTTTTCCTTATTGAACAGTTCCGTATCGTAATATTCGAATCGCTGGAACAAACAAACTGCATGGCATTATTCAGAATATTGCTGGTATTGCTGTTTTCGACTGTAAGCTGAGAACCGCTTTCCATGTACACCGCCGTGTTTCCTATATTGTTAAACGTGCAGTTTTTTACAGTGATGTAGTCTGAGGCAGCAGCAAAGACTCCGTATAGGTTGGCGCCTTCAAATGCCAGGTTGCTGATAGTGATATACCGTTTTGCATTGACAGATACCAGTGCATCAATTGTTGCCGCTTTTACCGTATAAGCGGATGGTAAAGCATCACCAAAATAAATCTTCAATTCTCTTGCAGCAGCATCAAAATACCATTCTCCAAATTGGTCCAGTGTACGAATATCATCCTGTATAAAGTAACCATAGTTGTTGGTACATTCATAAGCAGCGCCTGGGGGATTGTCATAATAAATGCTGTTCCCATCATGCCGGCTGATATGACACCTGTCGAGTACCCACAGCTTTTTTCTTATCACTACTTCTGCACCTGTCCAGTTGACTGACCCGGTTAGCTCATTGTCTGTGATGGAAGTAATGCCCGGCGTATCTAAAAAAGATTCATATTTTAAATAGCCCCCGTTTGCCTCATCAGCATTTGGATAACGGCCAAGCTGCTGCACCTGGTTGTTGATGGTTACCATGTTTAACAAAGCGCCTCTGCCATTTACAATCGGCACACCAGCGGCAGCTGCCCTGTAAACGCCGGGAATGACATCTGCAGACCAGGAACTCACAGTGGTAAAGCCGCTGATAACGGGTGGCAATCCTGTACCGTAAGCACTAATGACAATATTTTTATTGATGAGTCCTGAACTACTTACCGTAACGGCACCATAAAACGTTTCCCCCCGTTTAAAAAGGACACTATCTCCACCAACCAACGTATTAAAAATGGCGTTCAGCTTTGCAATGCTTCGCCATGGCGTAAAGAAATTCTGAGCCTGTAAAGCTGTATACGAATCGTTACCTGAAATGCTGGAGAAATAATAGTTTTTTGCAGAGAGGGGGGTATATAAGAATAACAGCAAACCTGTAAAGGGAAGCAGGAGAAGATGACGTTTAATCCGGTTTAACTGGTTGGTAATACCAGGCATGCTGAATGCGGTTTAAGTTTCAATATTGGTAAAATTGCTCCTCTCACTTGTAAAGAGGATACAACTACACGGCACATGGGGGACGGCAGTTTAAAATAGTACTGGATCAATTAGCCTTACAAAAAATACTTTTTGAAAAACGATGCATTCGGAGGGGGTGGAACATTCGAAGGGATTGGATCAGTCAATGGAGATTAAAGCACTTAATTCCAATTACTTAGACATCAAAGATAAAATAGTTTTACATTCAAAATACAGCAGATACAAATTTAGTTTTGTTCAATATAACCACGTGGCCCCTCCCCCTGGGTTGTAAATTGATTTGACTGTGCCCTTGATTTTAAAAGTGCTACATTTGACAATAGCCGAAGAGAGCTAAAGATTTGATAACCATAAATTTTATCGCAGCTAATTATTTCATAATAAATGAGGTGGTTACTGCGTTTTATTGCCAAACCGCCCCTTTACAAGCCGGCTCCGGAAAAAAGGGCAACAAAAGACATTTTCATCAACTGGTATGAACAAGCAGCTAAAGAGCTATTTACAGCAGATCATCATCGCACTGGATTTATTCGTGCTCAATATCACGTTTTTGATTTCCCGTGTTGCCTTCAGCAGCCGTATTGAGGAGGATTCTTTTCAATCCTATCTTAAGTTCTGGATCAGCATCAATATTTTCTGGATCGTGATTTCCTTTGCAGGCCGCATGTATGCCGCCAGTAATATTCAAAGTTTTGAAGGTTTTCTCAAAAGAACTTCGCAGATATATCTGTTATGGCTGATTGCGATTCTATTCTTTCTGTTCTTTTCCAAGCAGTACGAGGTATCCAGGTATTTCACCATTACAACCATCATCCTGTTTGGCATCAGTCTTTTTGTAAACCGGTTTTTATTTCTTGGCATACAGAATTATTTCAGGAAACGGAACCAGCTTTCGAATAAAGTATTGATCATCGGGTATAATGAAACAGCTAAAAAACTGGAAAATTATTTTGAGGAAGATGGCTTTAATGCACACCTGCTCGGTTTTGTGGAAGACGAAAACAATGTAAGGGAACTTACCAGGCATCCTATTATTTCTGATATTAAGAACACGATTCAAACCGCAATTGATCATGATGTGCAGGAAATATTTTCCACCATCACGCCAGAGCAAAACAAAGAAATATATACGCTGATGAACAAGGCAGAATCTGAATGTATCAGGTTCAAAATTGTTCCCGACCTGTCTATTTTTATCAATAAGCCGGTAATTATAAACTACGTAGGCGATCTGCCTGTTTTGTCATTAAGAAGTGAGCCTTTGGATGATGTGGGCAACAGGCTGAAGAAAAGAACGCTGGATGTGATCGTCAGTCTTTTTGTTACCATCTTTGTTTTATCCTGGCTGGTACCCATCCTGGGTTTAATGATCATGATCGAATCAAGAGGACCGATCTTCTTTTCGCAGGTACGTTCGGGCAGAAACAACAAAACCTTCCGTTGTCATAAATTCCGCAGCATGGCCGTGAACAAAGACTCGGATACCAAGCAGGCAACCAAAAATGATAAACGTATTACCAGGATCGGCAAGTTCATCCGCAAAACCAGTCTTGATGAATTTCCACAATTTATCAATGTATTAAAAGGCGAAATGAGCCTGGTGGGTCCAAGACCGCACATGGTAAAACATACAACGGATTATTCTAAGATCGTAGACCAGTTTATGGTACGCCAGTTTTTAAAACCAGGTATTACCGGGTGGGCACAGGTAAATGGTCTTCGGGGTGAGATCACCGATAATGAACAGATCATTAACAGGGTAAATGAAGACCTTTGGTATTTGGAAAACTGGACCATCTGGCTTGATATCCGTATCATGTTCCTTACCGTGTACAAGGTATTTAAGGGAGATGAAAAAGCGTTTTAATTATTGGCGGTCTTTTCGCCAATAGTGAATCGAATGTATTATTGAAACCTCATTTCAAAGTTTTACATCTTATAGTATTCTTCTTTCAAAACATTTCTACTGGCCGATTACGCCGTAGAAATGTTTTAGTTCTCAATTGTCAGGTTTCCCAAAATCACAAATTTCTTCCCGGCCACCACATTAACCTGGTTGCCATCTGCGATAGTTACCGGCACATTTAAATTGCATACACCGGTACCTTCAGGATTAATATTTATCACTGAATATGGCGGCAGAGGCGAAGGAGGTATTGTATTGTTGCTCCAGTTAGCTGCTAAGTTCCAGTTTCCATTACCAGTAAAAGTATAAGAAGCAAGTGCTGTAATGTTTACAAAATTCTTGCTTAGATCCCCGCAATAACCAGTGTTGAAGAGCAGGGCATTTTTAAAAGTATTAAAATCGTTGCCAACAAAACTGTTGAGTGATGGAGCACTATTGGAATAAGATAAACCATATACCTGGTATAATGCGCCTCCGGGATAAGCGGTACTGTTGCTAAGATTGGAAGTTGCGCTGATAGATTTGATGATATTTGTTGCCTTGTCCACTACTACATACAGATAACTAAATGATGCTCCAGGGTTTGGTGTGCTATTATAAATTGTTCCGCCCGTGACCTGCACACTGTATGCGTGAGGCAATGCCGGAAAGGAATTACTGAAAGTGCCGGCTACCAGCACATATTTTCTTCCCTGTGTTAAAAAAGCTGATACCGTTGGATTGATGGTAGTGGGGTTTGCCCCCGTAGTGGTATTGGATGCAATAAAATTATTACAGGGATATTCTGCATCAAATGATTCATTGTATAAGTTATACACCAGTCCGTAGGTTGACGGAGTAAATGTGTAGGTACCGGAAGTTGTCACTGTAAAAGGGTGACGGTTATACCTCGAAGAACCATTAAAACCGTAAGTGGCACAGGATGGAATAGAGGTATTATAAATTGTGAGGAGCGATGAAGGACTACCCGTGGTAATGGTTCCGGCAGGAGTGAAAGCCGTGCCATATTGTGGGCTTAAGGTTAGATTGAGTGATGCGCTGCCAGCCTCTGATATTACATCTGCTGCAGGAGTGATGGTGGTGCCATCGGCTGCACATGCGGAAGTAATGGTAATATTAGCCGCATTGATGTTGAAAAAAATATTATTCACTGCCTGAACTTTTATACGGACGGATTGAGTAGCAAGGTTGGGAACCGTTATACTTTCCGTTCCGTCATTGTTGGTATTGCTTACTAACGTATACGGATAACTTATTCCTCCATCAGTTGACAATAAAATATCCACTGCAGCACAATTTACCGGGGCCGTATTGGTAGCAGCCACATTCCAGGAAACCGTTTGTGAACTGGCCGCCGCCCAGGTAACAGCTGTTGACTGGGAGGTGACCCTGAAAGGACCTGCCCCACTATTAAAATTAACGGCAACATCTTCTGTGGCTGTCTTCCCGCCAAGGACAGACTGGTCTCTGGCGGTAACCCTGAAATGCATAGTACGGGTAACTGAGGGTAATACTTCATATGCAGGAGTAATGCCAGCAACTATAGAATATAGATTGGGAAAGGTTCTGGCGCTTCCTGTTTCTGTTGGCGGAAAAGAGCGAAAATTGGGTCCCGCTGTACTGGTTGCTGCAGGGGCAGTGGGCGTTAAAAAACCGGCGTCAGTCTGCTCCCAGTTATACAACAGTGTATTCCCGTCTGCATCACTACCGGTTGCGGTTAAGGTAAACGGAGTGGACACAGGAATCGTGTAAGATGCAGCAGGCAAATTTACTACAGGCTGCCTGTTTGCGGTGGCTATCGGTTGCACACAACTGCCGGGTCCGGCGATATAGTTCTGTATGATCTCTAATGTGCCTGTATGAAAATAATGCTGACCGTAATTCACATAAGTATTACAGGATGCATCACCTCCATAGCCCATCAAGGTACTGCCACTGCCCGGCTCAAACGCAGAGGAAGCGGTGGGATATACTGCACAGGTACCGATACTGGATGCATAACTGTGGGGTGCACCAAACATATGTCCCAATTCATGTATTACGGTAAAATCGAAAGCCAGTCCCTGTGGACCTGCGGCGGGGTTTAATCCCTGCCCGTTATTAGTACCAGCTGCACATTTGGCTTTATTGCCTGCATCACAAACATATGCAAATGGCGGAGGCACATAGCCACGGTTCCAGCCGTTATTAAACACGATGCCAACATCATATGCTCCTGTTCCCAAAATATTATCCATGGCAGTTTGATTGGCGTTGGTGGCACTTCCATCAAGAAAAACGTTGCCCCCGGGATAAGGGTCAGAGGCCGCGTTTGTAAAAATGATACTGTTAGGTGTAAGCACGGTAAAACTGATATTGAGTTCCCGGGTAAAAACAGCTATCGTATTATTGATGCTGATAGCTATATGCGTTAATGCATTTGCCTGTCCACCTGCCCAGGCAGTATACTCTGCTGTTGCGGCCACTGCCAGCCGGTATGTCCTGCGGCCCTGGTCTCCTGCCGCCGGTCTGGCTGCACCTGTTGGCCTTGTCAAATCATCCGCCTTCGCATCGCATGGTAGTAAAAACTCCTCTCCTTTTGTATAATAAATGATATGTACTCCCGGATCATTTATGCTAACCGGGTACAGGTAAACGCTGCCTTCTTTCGAAAATAAAATTCCACTAATACCCTCTTTAGTTAGTGTTATCCTTCCTTTTAGTGATTTACTTACCGGATCAGATAAAATATAGGTTTTTACATGTTTGAATTGTTCGTTGTATGCTGCATCCCAAATGGGAGATTCAGCTGCTAATACTGAGAAGACCTTTTCATCGGGCAGTGGGATTGATAAAGGGATACCGCTGACATAATGCCCATCCTTTCTTTCAGCAGGGGCAGTGAGCAACAGGTTTTTTAATTGTGCAAGGTCAGTTTTTGCAAGAATATATTGCAATGGAACTTGCTTGCTGGCTTTTGTAAAACTATTATAACTGCTGATACCGGCTTTTTCCCAGGCCACTGGCTGGGCTTGCAAGCTCATTGATAAAAAAAACAGGGCAGATGCTGCGAAAACTATTGATCTTATCATTGTTGAAAGTTTGACATTATTTAAAAATAATACCTTTCAAAATGAATGATGCCAATAATGAGTAAGCGGTTTTTACAAAAAGGCTGTCAGCGAAAAAAGGCTACTTGCTTTCCCACACATTATTTTCCTTTACAGAATCAGGTGTATACAAACTGCCCAGCTCAATTCTCCTGATCTTTTTTGTTGATGTAAAGCTGATGCTTGTTTTATTGGATCTTTCCCACACCAAAATGCTGCGGTGAACTTTTTGTTGGCTGCCGTCGGTAAAAGTTATTGTCACATCAACCGGGATGGGTTTGCTGCCTTTGTTTTCAATAACGATTTGTTTTGCTGAAGACAGGTTGTTTACTTTAGCTATAAACAGGTCTGCATAACCATCTTCGTAAAACCATTTTTTCCAAAACCAGTTTAAATTTTTACCGGTACCGGTATTCATACAATTAAAAAAATCTAACGGTAACGGATGCCTGCCTTTCCATTGATCCATATAAAAATGAAGGCCCTTTAAAAACAATTCGTCGCCCAGCGCATCTTTTACAAACAGGTAGCCATAGGCAGGTTTAGGATAAGCATTCAGAAAAAAAGCAGTACCGGTAGTTTGTGTACTCAGTGTAGTGACAGGCAAATCCACTTCATTGCCGGCGTTCATCTCTGTTCTTGCCACGCCATAGGCATCCACGATCGTACTGTCAATTTTTTTCGACAACAACCATTCTCCGATGGTGGCCCAGCCCTCATCCATCCATGCATACTTTGTTTCATTGGTACCCATGTAAAACGGGAACAGGGTATGGAATATTTCATGCACAGTCAGTGTTACTGCATCCTCTCTCGATTCTACAGGATTGTCATTTACCATCATTGGATACTCCATTTGATCGAGCCCGTCAAATACACTGATATGACTGTAAGGGAATGGCCACTTTGGAAACCAATGGCTCATTAAGTCAACCGTTTGCCTGCTAAAATCAATTACTTCAAAATAATCTTTGTGTTTTGTATTAAATGCAACATCCGTTCTCGTTCTGCGGCCTGTCTTTTTATCCACTACAACACTGCTGGCATTCCATACATAATGATTGCTGAGCGCAAATACAAAATCCACCACGTTATCAGCCTTGAACCGCCAGGTATTGGCTGGATTATTTTGGGTGATGCTGCCTGATCTCAGATCCACAGTATCCACAATAAAAACAATGCTGTCATTTTTTTCTGCTGCTTCAAGGCGTTCGCAATATTTATCATTCAGCACTTCACTACAATTCTGCAGATCGCCGGTTGCCCACACCAAATAATTTTTGGGCACGGTAATGCTGACGTTAAAATTGCAGAAATCATTATAAAACTCTTTACTGCCCATGTACTCATTCATATTCCATCCATCCAGATCATCATACACCGCAATACGTGGAAAAAAATAAGCAATAAAAGCAGCTCCTTCTTCTATCTCACCCGTACGTATATGCGATTCTTTATTAAGCGTATAACTAAAATCAAGTTTTATTGTAGTGCTTTTTTTTGAAGGGGTGCTTACGCCTGTCAACATCATTGTAGTACCTTCGCCACGCAGGCTGCGGTCACTTTTTTTGATGCCATTTACTTCCACGTTACGAATGCTGACACCGTCTGTGATATCCGCTGCTTCTACTGACATATCCCTTACACTGCCTTTTTTATAAAGATTGGGATATACTTTAAATACAATTTCATTCAACCCATCCGGACTGTTGTTGATGTACCTGATCTCTTCCGATCCGCTTACTAACCTGCTAATTGGGTCATAGGTTACCGTAATGTTGTAGTCCGCTGTATTTTGCCAGTAATTTTTACCAGGGCGGCCATCGGCCGAGCGGGTGCCAAAATCGTATAATTTTTGCACATCCCTTGGTATGGGCAATTTTACCTGTGCGGTTGCAGCAGTGCTGAATATTAAAAAAGTTACAATTAAATACTTCATATGTTAAGTCTGTAAAAATAATAAAGCCAGCACCTGGATAAGTAACTGGCTTTAGAAATTATATAAATGGCGGCCTGGATCAATAACTAAAACCAGCCCATAACCTTTCGGAAAATATCATTTCCATTGGTGAATACCATTAAACCAATAATGATAATAAAGCCCACCATATTTGCCTTTTCTAAAAAACTGTCCGGCACTTTCTTACCAGTGATCATTTCAAATAAAGTAAAGAGAATGTAGCCGCCATCCAGCATTGGAATAGGCAGAAAATTCATAAAGGCCAGCACAACACTAAAAAATGCTGTAATGCTCCAGAATGATTCCCAGTCCCAATGCGTTCCGAATATTTGTGTCATACTGGCAAAGCCACCCATTCCTTTGTATGCACCCGTAGATGGTTTAAAGAGCAGCGCAAACTGGTCTATATAATCACCGAGTTTGTCAACTGTTTTTTTGACACCTGCTGGTATGCTTTCAAAGAAACCATACTTCCTGGTCTCTGTTGCCAACCAGCCCGCCTTTTCCATTTTCTGAAAGCTGATGGGAGCAAGCCCCAATTTTTTATTTGCATCCAGCTTTACTTTTATAAGGAGTTCCTTATCTCCCCTTAATACCGTAACCAGGATTTCTGCAGAGTCTTTTTGCTTTTCTGTATAAGAAGCAATGTCCTGCCAGTAATTGATGCTGGTACTATCAAGACGTATCACTTTATCATTTGGCAGGATGCCGGCTTTAAAGGCATTGCTTTGAGCCATTGCTTTTTCAGGCATGCTGTCCACGATATTCGGCATGCGCATCCCGATCAATCCCTTTTTGTCGATTTTTTTTGTTGACAGTTTGCCCAGGATATCTTTTGGTACAATAACCAATTCGTCCTTCCCGTTTCTATCAACAGTCACTTTTGCTTCTTCACCTTTAATAATCACTTTCTTCAGTACATCATCAAAGTATTGAATGGTTTCTCCATCAACAGATTTTATTTTATCACCGTCCCTGAAGCCAATACTGTACATCAATGTATCACCAACAGCAATACCATTTTTAACTGAACTGTTTACCACTTTTGTTTCACCCCACACAAACAATATCATCCCATAAATGATAAATGCGGTAAGCACATTTACGATGATGCCCCCCATCATGATAAACAACCGCTGCCAGGCTGGTTTGCTCCTGAACTCCCATGGCTGTGGTGGTGCTTTTAATTTATCAGCATCCTGCGTTTCATCCATCATGCCATCAATCTGCACATATCCGCCAAAAGGAAACCAGCCGATACCAAACTCCGTATCGCCCTTTTTCTTTTTCCACAAAGAGAAATTCAGAAGTGTTGGAACAGGGAATAAAAAGTCGAAAAAAAGATAAAATTTATTGACCCTTGTTTTAAATAAACGGGCGAAGAAATAATGCCCCCATTCATGCAGTACGATTAACAAAGAAAGGGATAAAAAAAACTGGGCTACTTTTATGAGCGTATCCATTGGTAAGTTTAGGAGGTTTAGAAGTTTAGAGGTTTAGTTTGACCCTAAATTAATGAACCAATTTTTATTTTTAATTGATGACAAATGCTGAGGAAGTACAAGTGACAGAACATCGTTTACACGACACCCTTCAAAGCACAAAAAGCCGGTTACAAAATTTCAATGAAAAATTCAGGATCACAGCTTCATCAGCGAAGCGGCAAAATTACGGGCTTCACCATCGGTTTCAAAATATTGTTCCAGGCTGGGTTTTTCGATAAACGTTGTGTGGTGCATGGTCTTTTCTACTACGGCTGTTATGTCGAGAAAGCCAATACGGTTGCGGAGAAAGGCCCACACTGCTATTTCATTGGCAGCATTTAAAATGCAGGGCATGTTACCTCCTTTGAAAAGCGCTTCTGTAGAAAGAGCTAAATTTCTGAAAGTCTTAACATCTGCTTCTTCAAAACCGAGGTTGGGGTACTTTCGGAAATCGAACCTGGGAAAATCGTTTTTGATGCGGTTGGGAAAAGCCATGGCATATTGAATGGGCAGTTTCATATCAGGTACCCCCATTTGTGCCTTGATGCTCCCATCCTCAAACTGCACCATACTGTGAATCACACTCTGGGGGTGAACGATCACCTGCACCTGCTCCGGCTCCAGGTTGAACAACCATTTGGCTTCGATCATTTCAAGTCCCTTATTCATCAAAGTGGCAGAATCTATCGTGATCTTGGCGCCCATGGCCCAATTGGGGTGTTGCAGCGCATGGTCACGTTTTACATTTACCAAAAAGTTGGGTTTTTTACCTAAGAATGGTCCACCGCTTGCCGTTAGTATGATCTTATCTATCTTGTTTCTCCCCTCGCCTACCAAACATTGAAAAATAGCAGAGTGCTCACTATCCACAGGTATAATGGGCGCCCGTTTTTCATAAGCCCTTTGCATTACGATATCACCCGCCACCACCAGTGTTTCCTTATTGGCCAAACCAATTGCTTTGCCTTTTTCTACGGCTTTTAATGTGGGGCGAAGGCCAGCAAAGCCAACAATAGCCGCCAGCATAAAATCGTAGGTATCAAAATCGGCTACATCTTCCAGCGCTTTTTCACCAGCAAATACTTTTGTTCCTGTTGCTGCCAGGGCCTCTTTCACTTTTTTGTATAAGGATTCATCACCGATAACCACCGCATTGGGCTTGAATTCCAGCGCCTGGGCAATCAGCAGATCGGCATTGGTTTGGGCAGTTAAAATTTCGGCTTCAAAGAGGTCCTGGTTGGCACGGATCACTTCCAGGGCCTGTGTGCCGATGGAGCCAGTGGAACCAAATATGGCGATGCGTTTTTTGTTTTGCATAATTAGTAGTGGGGTAAAGATAAAAGATTACGGGAGAAAATGAGCCGGTGGATTTTTACACCTGTATATCATTTTGAAAAAGCGGCTATGAAGTTGTTTTTACCCTGGGCCCTTCCCTTCCTTGCCAGCCGGCACGCTGGTCTGCAGGCGTTATTACCATGGCTAAAGCCAGCGTTTACATAGTTGCGTTTCAACCAGGTAACTGTATTTAAATTGATTCACTTTCATTTGTTTTTAAGACGTGTTTTACCAAAGACATTTATATTAAATTTTTAACTAACTTTTTTACAATTACAAACATTAAAGAGTTTTATATTTACATCAACAGTTTACCAACCCTTACCGCATGCTTAAGAAAATTCATTTCATTCTTCTCTTATCCGTTATTTCAACAGCAGGTATTTCACAAAATAAGTTTGAACAGCTTGACTTTAGTGATGTGGATCTACATGCAAGATCTTTACAATATGATGGTGACCTCATCGCATTGACAAAATCCCTGACAACTGCTTACAGCGAGGATATTTATAAGGCGAGGTCCATATTTATCTGGATCACTGAAAACATGAAGTATGATTACAAACTGTTTAACAGCGACAAAGGGATAGCACTACCTGACTGTGAGGATGTGCTGGATTGTACAGGTATCATAAAAGAATGGGAGAATAAATACCTGAAAAAAATCCTGAAAAGTAAAAAAGCGATTTGTGATGGTTACGCCCGTCTGTTTAAGAGAATGTGTGATATAGCAGGAGCAGAATGTGAAATGGTAAACGGCTATGCCAGAACAGAATCCTGGCAGGTTGGTGCTTCTTTTAATGTTAACCATGCCTGGAATGCAGTACGGCTTGACAGCACATGGTATTTTCTTGATGCCACCTGGGCGGCAGGTGGCTGCACCAAAGACCCCGAAACCGGCCTGCTGGATGGGTTCGTAAAAAACTATGACAATTACTATTGGCTCACACCTCCTGAAAAACTAAACCGCAATCATTATCCTGAAAAAGGAAAATGGGCTTTTGAGAACAATTTTACAAGGGAGAAATTTGTGAATAATCCGTATTATCATGGATCTGTCCTGGAGCAAATAAACCTGCTGGAACCTAACACCGGTTTCATACAGGCTTGTTATGGCGACACGATTCATTTCAAGTTTACCTATGAAGGAGAGATTGATAAACTGCAGATCAATTCAAATACGCACAGCAGCCCTTTTATTTATGAAGAGACCATTGTAAAAGGAAAAAGAAAACTTGTCATTGATTCGATGGCCTTAAAAAAACAACGGTATATACTACCTGCAAGAAATGGTAATTTATATGAATTTGACTATGTAGTGAACAGTGAATCTTTGTATTATATTGATGTACTTTTTGATCACTGGAAAGTTATGAGGTTCAGGGTAAAAGTGAAAACAGACTGATCATAAAAAACATCATTATGCTAAAAGGCTATTTAAGGCCTGGGCTATCTTGTCAAACCCAAATCTTCCAATCATCCTTTCCATATTTCCCTTTATCTGTTCATTGCATAAGTTGCCGATAGAACCTTCATGCGTGTGATTGACAGAACCAGTGGGAGTAAAATTGCTTTGTTCTATATCGAGCCCCACCTTTTTATACGCATCCCTGAATGGCATCCCTTGTAAAACCAGTTTGTTTACTTCTTCCACGCTAAACAGGTATTTGTACTTTTCGTCTTTCAGTAAATCCTTATTCACCGAAATGTTAGACAGCATCAGGCCGGCCATATCAATACAATCGCTTAAATTTTTAAATGCCGGAAACAAATGTTCTTTTAATAACTGCAGATCACGGTGATAGCCAGAAGGGAGATTAGTGGTCATCAACATGATCTCATTTGGTACGGCTTGTATCCGGTTGCAATGAGAACGGATCAATTCAAAAACATCCGGGTTTTTTTTATGTGGCATGATACTGCTGCCGGTAGTGAGTTCATCTGGAAAACTAATAAAGGCAAAGTTCTGGTTGAGAAACAAACAGGCGTCCATGCTCAGCTTAGAAAGTGTGGCGGCAATATTTGCCATCGCTGAAGCAACAATGCGTTCGGTTTTTCCCCTGCCCATTTGCGCATAAACCACGTTGTAGTTCAAATCGTCAAAACCTAACAATTCAGTTGTTGATCTGCGGTTGATGGGAAAAGATGATCCATATCCAGCAGCAGAGCCAAGTGGATTTTTATTGACCACTTCAAAGGCAGCATTCAAAGTAATAAGATCATCCACTAAACTTTCCGCATAAGCGCCAAACCACAAACCGAAAGAAGAAGGCATGGCCAGTTGCAAATGCGTGTAACCGGGTAACAAATCATTTTTATGTTTTTCACTCTGGTTGATTAACAGATCAAATAATTCTTTTGATTTGCCCACCAGTTTCTCAATCTCACTTCTTAAAAACAATTTGATATCCACCAGCACCTGGTCGTTACGGCTCCGGGCGCTGTGAATCTTTTTGCCCACATCACCCAGCTTTTGTGTCAGCATTAATTCAACCTGTGAGTGGATGTCTTCTACACCTTCATCCAGTTTGAAATCTTTATCGATAGCCTTATAAATAACCTGCAATTCTTTAACCAATGAATCCTTTTCGCTGTTCTCTAACAAACCAACAGAAGCCAGCATGGAAACATGCGCAATAGAACCCAATACGTCGAATGGTGCTAATTGAAGATCCAGTTCCCTGTCGTTTCCGACGGTGAATTTTTCTACTGATGCTAATGCGGTTTTATCTTTCTGCCAGAGTTTCATGTTTGTGATTTGTTTTATTGTCTCCAGGTGCGGGTTAGGATACTGATAATTTAAAATGGATTGGGAAATTCATCAGGCATGATACATCTTGCAAACAGCTGCCATGCCTACGGCACTCACATCCTTATGGATATTTTTCTACCAGGTTGTTGCCCCCATGGGGCATATTGAACATACCATTTTCAATATCATTTGAATATCTACAAAATTTGCTCCACCAGTTTAATATACGTCCCAATTCCCTCTTCTATTTCTGAAAGGTAAATAAATTCATCTGCAGTATGGCTCCTGGCACTATCACCCGGGCCCATTTTTAATGTCGGAAAAGGCATCAATGCTTTATCAGAAGTGGTTGGCGAACCGTAATAGCCCCTGCCCAGGCTGATGCCGGCTCTTACCAAAATATGATCCAGCGGTATGGAAGTTGACTTCATCCTGGTCGTCCTTGGTTTAAAATCACTTTGCAGGTTCTCTTTCAGCTCCGCCAGTATCTCTTCAAAAGTATACAGCTCATTCACCCTTACATCTATCACATATTTACATTGCGAAGGCACTACATTGTGCTGCCTGTTTTCCATTTCAATAACGGTGGCGGTTAGCCTGCTTTCTCCCAGCAGTTCACTTACCTTCTCAAACTTTTTGTTCCTTATCCAGTTGATATCATCCACAGCTTTATACAATGCATTTTCTCCTTCGTTCCTGGCAGCATGGCCAGAGCGGCCGTTGGCAGTACAATCAATTACCATCAATCCTCTTTCAGCCACCGCCATTTCTAATTTGGTGGGTTCTCCTACAATGCCATAGTTGATATTACCCAAATAAGGCAATACGAGTTCAATTCCATTCACACCACTGATCTCTTCTTCAGCGCTGGCTGCAAACACCACGTTGTGCTTTGAATTGTTCACTTCATAAAAATGCAGGAATGCCGCTATCAATGAAACAAGACAACCGCCGGCATCATTGCTTCCCAATCCATATAACTTCCCTTCTTTTTCAACCGGGGTAAAGGGATCCAGTGTATATCCCTTGTTCGGCTTTACTGTGTCATGATGTGAGTTCAATAACACGGAGGGCTTTGTTGCATCGTAATATTTATTCTTGGCATAAATATTATTTCCCACTCTTGCATGCTCCACTCCCCTTGCAGCAAAAAACTGCATCAGGATTTCAGCAGTATCATTTTCCTCTTTTGAAAAAGAAGGCGTTGAAATCAATTGCTTCAGCAGGCCGACCGCATCGGTATATAATTTTTTATCAAATGTCATTTTATTAAGGTGCCTTTAGTGGTTTCAGTAAGGTTTTGCAACAGGTCATTGGCATGACCGATCAGTACTTCTTTCACGCCATTGTCGATAGCCGAAAAAGCATTGTCAATTTTTGGAATGATGCCATCAAATAATTTTTTCTCTTCCAGCAATTGCTGGTACCGGTCTTTTGTTATCAGCTCAATCACTGAATTATCGTCATGTATATCTGTGAGAATTCCTCTTTTTTCAAAACAATAGATCAGGCGTACGTCATACAATGCAGATAAAGCGACAGCCAATGAGGATGCGATAGTATCAGCATTGGTATTAAGTATTTGCCCCTTGCCGTCATGGGTAAGCGGCGCTATTACAGGTGTAATATTCTGTTGCAGTAAAATATTCAATATACCTGTATTAATACCTTCACTTTTAACATCACCTGCAAATCCATAATCCACCAGCTTGACAGGCCGCTTTACAGCAGGAATAATATTGGCATCAGCACCAGTCAGACCAATTGCATTACAATTCAGCGATTGCAATTGAGCAACGATCTTTTTATTCACTAGCCCACCATACACCATGGTCACCAAATCGATCGTTGCTTCATCTGTTATTCTCCGTCCGTCAATATATTTTGATTCAATGCCTAACTGGTCGCCGATCTTTGTTGCAATTTTTCCACCGCCATGTATCAATATTTTCTTGCCACCTGCTGAAGCAAAAGATGATAAGAATTGATGTAACGAATGTTCGTTATCAATTACATTACCACCAATTTTTATGACGAAGAGTTTTTCCATGATGTATAGAGGTTTCACACAACCGCCCTCAGGGTTTTTAACCGCTGACGGGGTTGGCTAAGAACTTTTTAATATTTCTGCCAGTACTGCCTGTGCCGCCCACACCCTGTTGCTTGCCTGTTGTGTAACAATGCTGTTGCTGCTGTCTAAAACTTCATCGCTCAATTCCACATTTCTTCTCACCGGAAGACAGTGCATCACTTTTGCATTATTGGTCAATTTCAGTTTATTCATCGTCAGCATCCAGGAGGGATCATTGGTATAGATCCTTCCATAATCTTTAACAGTGCTCCAGTTTTTCACATATACAAAGTCAGCATCTTTCAGCGCTTCATCCTGGTTTTGAGTTATGACAGCCCCCTTTGTAAATTGTTCATCCAACTCATAGTCTTCGGGATGTGTGATCACAAAATCAGCTTCACCCCAGGCATTTACCCATTGCGCAGTTGAATTGGGTACGCATTGCGGCAAAGGTTTGATATGCGGCGCCCATGTCAGTACAATCTTTGGACGCTTGTTTTTTGAATATTCTGTAATAGTAAGTATATCTGTTAATGACTGCAGGGGATGCAGTGTTGCACTTTCCAAACTGATGATGGGTACTCCTGCATATTTCATAAATGCATTCATCACTTCCTCGCTATAATCATCTTCTTTATTTTTTAGTGATGGAAAAGCACGGATGCACAACATATCAAAATAGTTGCCCAGTATGGGTGCCGCATCTTTTACATGCTCTACGGTATTTCCACTCATGATGGCGCCTTCTTCAAACTCCATCGCCCAGCCTTCTTTATCAACATTGAACACCACTGTTTCCAAACCAAGGTTAGAAGCGGCCACCTGTGTGCTCAATCGTGTACGGAGGGAAGGATTTAAAAACAACAACCCAATGCGTTTACCGGCACCTAATGTTTTATCTGCAAAGGGATTGGCTTTATAAGCAAGGGCTTTTGCCACCAGTGCATTGATGTCTGCTG
>JAKQJG010000060.1 GCA_029561305.1 Bacteroidota bacterium
CTCCCATTCTTCCGGCAGGCAAGGATTAAATGAGATGGTATTGCCTTTCTTTTTTATCCCAATAAACCATTCTGTGATCAATTGGTAAAACCATCCGGCAGATCCGGTATACCAGGTCCATCCGCCACGGCCTTTGTGCAATGGTTGTGCATAAACATCAGCAGCAATTACATAGGGCTCAACTTTATATTCACTGATCACTGCTGCATTATTACCATGGTTGATTGGGTTGATCATCTGCAGCAATTCCCAGGTGCGTTTTTTATCTCCCAGTGCAGCATAGGCCATCGTGAGCCAGACTGCCGCATGTGTATATTGTCCCCCATTCTCTCTTACGCCCGGCACATATCCTTTGATATAACCAGGGTTCATCTGCGATTTATCAAAAGGCGGGTTGAATAATTGTATGATACCTTCTTCTTTTCTTACTAAATGAGTATACGCTGATTCCATTGCGGTTGCTGCATACTGTTCATCACCGGCAGTTGATAATACCGACCAGCTTTGAGCGATAGAATCTATTTTGCATTCATCGTTTATATGCGAACCAAGCGGTGTACCATCATCAAAGAATGCCCGTTTAAACCATTTGCCATCCCAGGCATGCTGCTGTATGTTGTTCTTTAAATTTTCAGCCTGCGTTTTGCACTCATTCACAAATGCTGTATCATTCCGGTTGGTAGCCACTTCAATAAAACGTATTAAAATGTCATACAAAAAGAAGGCAAGCCACACACTTTCACCTTTGCCATGTTCGCCCACTTTGTCCATGCCATCGTTCCAGTCGCCCGAACCCATTAACGGCAAACCGTGAACGCCAAATGAAAAACCATTCTGAATCGCTTTTACACAATGTTCATATACTGTTCCGGTTTCGTCTGACCGTATGGGTAAGTCATAGTAAGATTCTTCCCCTGCATTCAGCCACCTGCCTTCAAGATAATGTACGGGTTCGTTCCATACCTGTTCATCCTCCGTATGTTCCACATAACGGCAGGTAACAAATGGCAGCCATAAGTAGTCATCCGAACAGGTTGTTCTTACACCACGGCCAAGGGGCGGGTGCCACCAGTGCTGTACATCCCCTTTCTTAAACTGGCGGGATGCACAAAGCAATATTTGTTTCCTGGCAATGGTTGGCTCGGCATACATCAGTGATAAAATGTCCTGTAACTGATCCCTGAAACCAAAAGCTCCTCCTGACTGATAGAAACCGCTTCTTGCCCAGATACGGCTGGCGAGTGTTTGATAGTTAAGCCAGCCATTTACCAGGAAGTTGATGCTGTTGTCTGGTGTAGTTACCTGCAGTGTTGTCAATGCACGCTGCCAATAATCTTTCACCTGTTTCAAAGCATTTTGTGCCGTCATTTTTCCTTCAAATCTGCGGATCATTGTAATAGCTTGATTGCGGTCTCTGCCAGTACCCAACCGGAAAATAATCTCTTTCTCTTCCCCTTGTCCCAACTCTGCCACAATTTGTATAGCAGCGCAGGGGTCAAGGGCAGCACCTGTTTTCCCGGATAATCTTACCCTCTTCATGGCATCAGGTTCGCTCATCTTCCCATTTCTGCCAATAAATTCACTACGGTCTGTTGTATAATTCCTGTTGCTGTCATCGGCATCAAAAAACGCAACCCGGCCTTCCAATGCAGTATTGTATTTATTGCTGGCCAGTATGGCACCCGTAGTTGGTTCTGCTTCTGTGATCACATGCATAATTGATTTTGACCGCAGGTCACCCAATACCCACTCCATATACCCGGTTACAGATAGTTTTCTTTTTGTTTTGGAACAGTTTTTTATTTTGACTGAAATGAATTTGATGCTTTCTTCCAAGTGTGTAAACACAGTCATGTTACTTTCTATACCATGGGCTGCATGTAAAAAAGTACTGTAACCAAAACCATGCTTTGTTACATAAGGCAGCTCAGTTTTGCAGGGAAGCGGGGCAGGACTCCAGAATGTTCCACTGATTTCATCCCGGATATAAAATGCTTCGCCCTGTAAGTCACATACGGGGTCATTGTTCCAGGGTGTTAACCGGAGCTCATGCGCATTTTCAACCCAGGTGTATGATTGTCCGCTTTCGGAAATGATACAGCCAAAATGATTGTTAGCGAGTACATTTACCCAGGGTGCAGGCGTGGTTTGCCCGGCAGATGTATTGATGATATACTCCCTGCCATCTTTTGCAAAGCCGCCGATGCCATTAAAAAAAGCGAGGTCAGTTTGTGCAGCAACAGGCTTTTCAATGATATCTTCTGTACGAACGGGCACGATATAAGGAACATTGTTTTTTGCCTTGCTTTTCCTGTTCACCTGTTCTTCCAGTGAGCCTGCACTATCAGTTATCACAACTACAGCTACTGTTTGAAATAATATCCTGTCTTCGTTGGATACCTGGTCGGCAGAACGAATGAATATGCCGCCGGGTTTATCTTTAATGTCATTTGAAATTCCCGGAATAATAAAACTCATGATCTCATTTTGCAGGGCCTGCCGGTATCCGCCATGATCATCATTGATGATTACAAGATCAACAATAAGCCCTTTTAATCTCCAGTATGCATGCGCCTGCACCATGTGTTTTACCAGGTCAATATTTTCAGAATCTTCAATCATCACCAATACGATGGGAAGATCGCCGGAAATAGAATATCCCCAAAGCCCCGACTGGCTGGAATAATTTTTTAGTATAATGGAAGTGTCAGCCCGTAAAGATGCATTGGGAAATATGATGGAACTGGCCAGTTTTGCATACAGCTGTGCATCACTTTCCATGGCATTGATCTGGCGCAGTATTACCTGGCTGTGTGTCCACGATAATTCTATCACACGGCTGGTCATATACCGGTCCTGGTATTTGTTTACCAAATGGCTGCAGTTTTCTTTAGTATCTGCAATGCCATAAATAATATCGGCTATAACGGATTCCCCGGGTTCAATGCTAATGCTGTATTTAATTGCAACTATAGGATCCAGTACAGCTCCCTCTGTGCCTGTCAATTTTCCGTTTTTATCCAATGCCGCAGGCTCGTGTATATTCCTTCCCCTGCCAATAAACCGGCTCCTGTCTGTTTCATATGAAATATCCTTCACTTTTGCATTCTGCACTTTCATCAGGTGAAACATAAAAGGAGGTTTCTCATTTTCGCTTCTTGGTCTCCGTGAGCAAAGAATCGCATTTTTAGATTGCACTATTTCTGTTTCGATAAACAATTTGCTGAAAGCAGGATGCAGCTCATCTGCCATGGGTACGGCCAGCACTACTTCTGCATAACTGATGATCTCAATATTTCTTGATTTCCTGGAACGGTTGGTGATATGTATCCTTCTGAGCTCAATATCATCTTCCGGTGACACAACGATCTCTGTGTGTGTTTCCAGGCTAAAATCTTTTCTTCTGAATTCAGCCTTGCCCTGTGAAAAAACAGCTTCGTAGCTGTCAGCTTTTTTTAAACTTGGCTGATAAGCATTTGACCAAACTGCATCATTATCCAGGTCACGTATATAGCAAAATGACCCGGTATTATCGCAGGTACTGTCTTGCCGCCACCTGGTAAGCCCGGTGCTTTTCCAACGGCTGTACCCGCTGCCGGCATTGGTCACCATTACATTATAATTACCATTCGACAGCAACTGCACTTCCGGTACCGGGGTATCCGGAGTCGTTATGATCCTCATAGGTGTTTCACTCAGGCTGGCAATACTGGCTGCATCAGCCACATGAACAGAAGGGGAGTAGAAACTGGTAACCCTTGGTATTCTTTCCTGTAACAATAACAAAGTTGTCTTTACCTGCACATCTGCTTCAAATCTTTTTTGCATCGGCCTGTCGAGTAACAGGTAGGCAAGTGATAAAAATGACATGCCCTGGTGATGCGCCATAAATGATTGTATCACTGCATGGTTTTTTTTACGTGGTAACCTGGCAGCAGTGTAATCAACCGCTTCGTAAAACCCATACTTGCCTTCAAAGCCATTTTCTTTTAACAGCTGTAAATTTTTATAGGATTCTTCTGGTGATACCATCAAAGACATCAAGGTGGAATAAGGTGAAACTACCAGGTCTTCACCTAAGCCTCTTTTGAAACCCAGGCCAGGCACTCCAAAAGCACGGTATTGATAATTGAGTACTGCATCAAACATATTGTAACCTGATTCAGAAATGCCCCAGGGAACATTACGTTTTTTACCATAATCTATTTGTTTTTGTACCACTGCTTTGCAAGTCTGGTCGAGCAGGGTATTTTCATACGTAGGCATTACCAGCATTGGCATCAGGTATTCAAACATGGAACCGCTCCAGGATAACAGCACCGGCATGGATCCTGCATTGGTTAACTGCCTGCCCAAAGCAAACCAGCTTTCCTGCGGAATTTTGCCTTGCGCAATACCAACAAATGCCGCCAGTCTTGCTTCAGATGCAAGCAGGTCATAGTAACTGTTGTCGCGGCGTTGTTCGTCCACGTTATAGCCAATCGCCAGCAGGTTCTGCGACTTATCATATAGAAAACGGTAATGGATATCCGAATATTCATCACATTTCGCCTGTATATAATCTATATCACTAAAAAACTGTGTCAGTTTACCCTGGCTGGATACTAAATGGTTGTAAAGCGTAATATTTTTTGTATGCTGCTTAAGCAACTGGTTGTTCAGTTCAAACAATTCGTTATAAGTTGGAATAGTATTTAGCTCGGCCTCCACCATATTCCCTGACCAGGGTATCAGCGAATCAAGCTGTTGTTGCAGGTCTTTTACCTGGAGTGTAAATGTATTCACCCAGGCTTCCTGGGGCATATTTAACTGCAGCGTTAAAGTATGTAGTTTTTCAACTGCCAAACGCAGCGCAGGCAGGTCAGTTGGTTTGTTCCGGCAAAAGCCTTCCACTTCCAGCTCCAGTGTTTGCAGACCGGTTGTAATAGTGGGCTGGTCATTCATGATCCGTATTGTATCCAGCAGTCCCTCAAAATATCTTTCAGGAATAATTTTGTGATGCCGCATTTCTGCAATGCCTTGTTTCAATGTAATAATGTGGCCGGCAAAATTGCCACTGTCTACAGTGGAAATATACCTTGGATTGAGTGGCTGCAGTGTGAGGGTATCGTACCAATTGTACAAATGATTTTCGTATTTGTCCATTTGATCAAGTGTGGTAAAAGTATTCAGCGTCCGTTCGATTACTTTTCCTGCTGTGATGTATCCAAAATCATATGCACCCAGATTACTTAGCATACTCATGCCGATATTGGTGGGAGAGGTCCGGTGAGCTATTCTTTCAACTGGCGTCTCCTGGTAGTTATCAGGTGGAAGCCAGTTGTCCTGCTTATTAACAAATGTTTCAAAGAAGAACCAGATCTTTCTTGCTGTTTTGTACAGGAACGCAATTTCCTCCACTTCAAGATGCGCCTTTTTAGTACTAACGGGAAAGCTTATGGTACGTGTGATATAGGGCGATGTAAACCACAGGATCAAAAAGGGAAGTGCTACAGCAAACGCAACAGGATTGTAGATGAACAGATAGAAAGACAGTGATAAGGACAACAGCACCGGGAACCACATACGGATATATTCACCTGCAATATTGCTGTGTGCATTTTTTCCTGCTTTACCAAAGGGATTCCATTGCAAAAGATTTTTCTGTGAAATATAAACCCTCCACAGTGTTTTTACAATGGCATCGGCATTTATAAAAGCTTCGTAAGGAAGGCAGATCAGTGTTAGAATATGTTGTATAAACTGGTTGGCTGAAGTGCGTAAGGAAAACAGGATATGCTGCTTCCAGACTTCATCCTTTGGCTTCGACAGTATTTGCCCAGCCAGTGAAATGAGCGATGGCAACAGGATGATCGCTGTTACCACTAAAGTCCAGAACCAGGCGGCTGGAGAGAAGAGCCATGCGTATAACAGTAACAGTAAGTAACTGATGGGCACGAGACTGCGGCGGAGGTTGTCAAATATTTTCCATTTTGATAAATTGGAGATGGGGTTTCTTCGTAACTGCTTTTGAGCAGCAGGAACAAAGGGCAGCACCCATGCAGCAATCTGCCAGTCGCCCCTGATCCACCGGTGCCTGCGTTGAATATCGGTGCTGTATTGTGCAGGATACTCTTCATATAACTGTACATCCGTTAGCAACCCGGCTCTTGCATAACTGCCTTCCAGTAAATCGTGACTTAATATCCTGTTCTCCGGGAATGCATGCTGCAATGCCTGTTCAAATGCTGCCACATCATAAATGCCTTTTCCAATAAAAGAACCCTCCTTAAAAAGATCCTGGTATACATCAGATACCGCTCTTGTGTAAGGATCAGTGCCTTCATCATTGGAATGCACCCTGGCAAAAATGCTGCTGTTTTGACCGGGTAACGTATTAGAAACCCGTGGCTGCAAAACGGTATAGCCATCCGTCACCCTTTTTTTCTTATGGGAGAATAAGGGATGATTAAGCGGATGTGCCATCGTACCGATCATCTTTATGGCTGCATCACGGGGCAATTGCGTATCTGTGTCAAGAGTGATTACATATTTAACAGCGCTGTAAACCGCTTCATCACCTACTGTAACCGAAAAATCATTTTTCTCCTTGTGCAAAATCAACCGGTTAAGGCTGGCAAGTTTACCCCGCTTACGTTCGTACCCCATCCACAGTTTTTCCTTTTTATTCCATTTTCTTCCACGGTGAAATAGAAAGAAAATGTTTTCCCCGTATTGCTGGTTCAACGCTTTTATCCGTTCAGCCGCCATCAACCTGAGTTCTTCATCACCCGGCAATATTTCTTCTTTGGCATCTTTAAGATCTGTAAGCAATGCAAAATGCAGGTGTTCGTGCCTGTTAGCAAGATAGCGTACCTGCAGGTCTTCTGCCAGTTCATCCACATCTGTAGTGCTGCTAATAATGGTTGGTATCACTACCATGGTTTTGCATTCAGGTGGTATACCTTTTGAAAAATCCATTTTTGGCAACAGGCAGGGTCTGGCAAACAGCGTAGTGATCCAGTTAATAATGGAAAATGCCAACTGGCTTACACCAATTAAGCAAATCACACCCGTTACCATCATCATCCACACAGGAACGGCTTCCTCTTTTAACTTTATGAATAAAGTGAATGACAATAACAGGCTTAGTATAAATATGCCTCCTGTATAGCCCGACAGGGGTAAAGCATTAAATACTTTACGGCTTTGCTCTGAAAACGATAATTTGACTTTGGCAAATTTTTCAACCTGTTTTACACCTTTGTCAACCAGGTAGTATCCCACATGGTTTTTTCTCTGCTCAGCATCGGTATTAACACACGCCAGTTCAATTACTTTATTGGCAATATCAATTTCTGATAACAAACTTTTATTGGCAATCCGTTCTACAGAATGGCGGTAGTGATCTCTGGTGCTGAAATCCATGAATGGGTAGACAGCGTCCTTTTTTAAAATGTCTTCCACCAGGCTGGTTTCTTCCACAAACTCACGCCAGTCGTTGGTGTTTAAAAAGCGAAGACTGCTGATACTATTACTGATAGATAACTGGTCTGCAGCCTGTTTTTGATTCTCCAGGTGTACCATCTCGGCTATTGTATAACTGGTGTCGCCCAACTGCTGTTCAAGCCAATTAAGCGGCAATGCCATCCGGGTGCCTTTTTCCTGCAATTTTCTTGTAAACTCCGCTACAAAGGAACTGTCCATCGTAGGTTTGGCCCTAGCCATATCAGCAATTACCAATACCAGGTTTTTGGAATCCTTCTCCAATGTTTCCATCAATTCTTCCGCCCAGTAGTTAGCCTGGTTTTTACTCTCAATATCCATTGCAATCTGTATGGATATCCTGCGCAGGTTTTCTATCAAGGCTAATCTTAACATGATGGGGATAGCCCACAGTTCGCCGATCTTAAGTGAGGTAACTGTTTGATAGGATTTAATGAAACGTACAAGACTTTTAAGGTTGACCCTGCCGTCTGTATGCGATATGATCTCCACAGCGATATGATACACCCTTGGATAATCTGCATAATCTCCATTGATTAACTGGGGCAATCCTTTACTGTATTTCTTTGGGAGATGTTTTTTCCCAATGTATACCTGCTCTTCTATCAGGTAGAAATTATCCAGCAGCCATTCGCCGGCAGGTACCACCCGGTGGTTTTGCTTTACAGATTGTGTAAGCATACCATGCACATCCATTAGTATGTCTTCATTCTGTGCAAGACGTTTTAAAAGGTGTTCGGCAAGTCTTTCCTTTACAACTGCATGGTTTTTTGCAAGGGTCTTTGCATATAGCGCCAGCTGTTCTTCCGTATACAGTTCGGCTCTGAACGGGGCTTTTTCACTTGCATATTCCGGAATACGGCTGAAACCAAAAAAGGGAATAAGGATATTTTTCTTCAGCGACGCAAGTGCCTGCGGAAGGATTTCAAAAATATCAGGAGATGGTGTTTTCTTTGAAGTCACTAAAATCGTTTTGAAGCGTGAAACTATACCTGGTGGAATTTAGCCAATACCGTGCCGCCGGATTCTATGTTAAAAATGCGAACAACACACGGCGTGGAGATTAATCCTGGAGTGGGTAACATACCACACAACCTAAGGTTTCGGGGAAAAGGTTCTACAGGATGGCGATAATTTTAATATTCAACTCCGCAGTTTTCAATGAGTATGAAATGGAATATATTTTGTTTTACAGATTGAAAAATTTATAATGATAACTTTTACTCCCCCGATTAAAGCTTCACTATTAGTAACCCTGGTTTATCTGATTTTTTTCCAGATTTTTCTTTATACTGGCCATATGGCGTGGATGCTGCCTGCCAATGTCTTTTTTATTCTCTGCTGTATGAAATATGTGTCATTTTTAGCAAGTAAATCGAGACGTTATTTAAATATGCTGATCCTGATCGAAAAAGGTATGGCCTGGAGTTTTGTGACTTCGATCATCAGCTTTGTAAGTGCTGTAGTGTTATTATTGGTGTATAACCAGTCACCCTTTGCAGTACAGCATACTTCACCTGCGAGCCAGGATCTGGCGTTGACTACCGGGTTGATATTTACAAACGGTTTCCTCGCCAATTTTGTATGTGGCAGCCTGGCAGTTCTTTTAATTGCCGGGATTAAAAACGAGAAAAATTATACTGGCGAAACCAAACACCTGCCATCAGTAAAAAGATAGAAGGAAAATTGCAGGTTCAGCGATAATTTAGTTTACAAACTGCTATGAATTTTTTTCTATAATCACCAACAGGTCCTTAATAGAAAATGGTTTGGCGATGTAGTCAACTGCACCGCACTCGCTTACTCTTTTTGCCATTTCCACATTAGCAGAAAATAAAACCACGGGAATATGCATGGTGTTTTCTGCCTTCTTTAATTCATCACATAGATCAAGCCCGCTGGCCCCCGATAAGGAGATATCCAGCAATATTAAATGGGGTCTGAAACTTTCTATTGCATTATTCAACTGTTTCCAATCAGCGATTGTTTCAACAGCATAACTGTTTAAGGCCAGGATGGTTTTTACAAGATTTAATATATCTGTATCATCATCTACAACAAGTATGCGCTTCATATGGGTATTGATTTTTTAATTGTTGGAAGAGAAAAGAAAAAGGAAGAGCCTTTAGCACCCGATTCAACCCATATTTTCCCATTATGCCGTTTAATGATATCACTGCATATATACAAACCCAGGCCAAATCCGGATATATGTACGGAAGTATTTCTTGCCCTGTAAAACCGCTCAAAGATCTTCTCCTTGTCTTCTTCCGGTATTCCGTTCCCAAAGTCTTTAATTTCTACAATCAGCTGTTCGTCCTTTATGGTGCTGTTGACAAATATGTCGCTGCGGGGAGGAGAATATTTTACAGCATTTGACAGTAGGTTGATCAACACCTGTTCAATTCTTTGCCTGTCACCTTTTACTGTAAGATCATTAAAAGTGCCATTCCTTATTATTGTATGATCCGTTCGTATGCCTGCACTAATCGAATCTATTGATTCATCTATCAATTCGTCCATTTTGAACTCCTCGATGTTTAGCTGAAGTTGTCCGCTGTTAATCCTGGATACATCCAGCAGGTCCGCAATGAGGTGTTCCAGCTTGGCGGTGCTCTCCTTTGTTTTTTGAATAAAAATTTGCTGCGGCTGCCGGGTTTCCATCTCATTCAATAATTCAATATATCCTTTGATACTGGTAAGGGGCGTTTTTAATTCATGGCTGGCGATACCAATAAATTCATCTTTTCTTTGCTGGCTTTCATTCACCTGGTACATCAGGTCATTGTATACCTTGATAAGAATGCCGATCTCATCTTTTCCATCATCTTTGATGACCAGCCTGTAATTATTTGTTTCGCTTGCTTCTTTCATTTTTTCAACTAAAAAAAGCAGTCGTTTGGAAACGTAGGTTTGAATGATAAAGGCGATCAAAAAGCCACAACCCAGCGCCACCACCAGCGATATTCCTGCGATACCAAACTTCTTACTTTTCATGTCTTCGAGTTCGGATAATTCGCAATCGATATACACATGGCCGGCCAATTCATTTTCTGCATTCACTATCGGGTTAGTGACATACAAATGCCTTCCTTCAAATGCAAAAGTTTTATTTCCAAGATCAAACCAACTGCTGTCTGCCTTGGTTTTTGAAAACTGGGCAAACGTATTTCCATCTGTATCAGTGATAACCGCCCTTACTATATCAGGTGCCACATTCTGCAGTTCAGACAGAATATCTTTTGCCGCTTCATTGTCCTGGAATTGAATTGTTGATACATTATTTGCAGCCAGTACTTTGGCAATACTCTGAATGCTTTTTACTTTTCGCTCCTTGTAATCTTTGATGTCTATCATGATGAAACCTGTGAAAAAGATCGCTAACACAAAAACACTGGTCAATACCTGGATGAGTACCAGTTTATTTTGAATAGATATATTGCGCAGGTTTATCATAGGTTTTTAATCTATCAGTATAGCAAGTTTTAATAATTGGGAACTCACTTTCACATTGGCGGCATAGATGGCATTTAAGTTGGCCTCAAATTTCAATTTGTCATTTTTTATAATAAAATTGAATGCGCTTCCCATCTTTGCATACCCTGGTTCTTCACTTACGGTTAATGTTCCTTTAGCTGTTTTTTCTAAAATGACGGGAAGTGAAGAGGATTGATTACGGGGAATAAAAAGTATATGACTGAAACCGATGGCGTCGGCGGAATTATAGTACCTGATGAGTATCCTCCTTCCTTTTACATTGTTTGTTTGGGCTATTTTTTCAAGGGGGCCACTGATGGATGAACTGCCGACGATACCGATAATAAAATCACCGGAATTATCAGCCCCTTCCCATTCGATGTACTTTGTAAAGTTATAAATGAAGGCTGCTTTTAACGATGCTTCGCCACCTTCGTCCTGCGACAAAGCATATTTGTGTGCAAAGAAGCTTAACAGTATCAATAAAAAATGCCTTCGGTGCATAAGTGGTTTTTTTGCAGCACATTTAAAGCGCTACTCCAAATTTTATCATACAATTAATGCCAGGTTGTTCCAGCACAGTTGAATAAATGAACCCATCTGCAGTTCTGAATCCGGGGTCGAGATACTTAACATTAAATAGATTGTGAACTATCAGCCTTGCATAAACTTTTTTTTCAAAAAGGTTTTCTGAAGTGAAAACAACATTGGTGAGAAAATAGCCAGCAACCGGTCCATAGGGGTCCGTATTCGGAACATTCCTTTTGCCAACCCAATTGCCCGAAATATGTAAACTGCCCAGCTCAGGTTTGCGGAACAATAAGCCGATATTACCTTTTACTTTTGCAATGCCCGAAACTTCTCTTTCAAATCCGGTAAGATAATTTCTTCCTATTGCCTTTGTATAGGTAAAATTGGCATATCCTGTAATGGTTTTGTTGAATAAAATGTCAAAGCGGGTTTCTAACCCTGTAATATCAATTTCGCCCGGATTTTTATCATCATTTGGATCAGGCAGTGCACCTAAAATAATAGCATCTCTCACCCTGTTGTAAAAGCCGTTTACCTGGAAAATAAAGTTTGATGATAATTTATAGTTGACATTCGCTTCAAGCGTGGTGGCTTTTTCCACTTTTAATTTTACACCTGGAGGAGCCTGGTAAATTTCTGTATTGGTAGGAGCCCGGTATGCATTCCCAAACATCAGCTTGATAGTTGTTTTATCACCTGGTTGATTTACAATCGCAAACCTTGGACTCACAGGGCTTCCATAATAATTGTTGTAATCATACCTGGCGCCAATGGTAAAGCTTGTTTTTTTAAGGTAGTTGGTATTCCAGATCATTTGTGCATAGCTGCCCACGTTTATCCGGATATCATACAGTCTTTCTCTAAAAGTTGAATACAAATTCAGTAAGGTATCTCTTCCGTCTAAAAGGTAAACAGTGCTTGTATCAACATTGATGCGCCGGTTACCTCTTTCAATATTTTCACGAAAGTATTGCAGGCCGGCAGAGAACCGGAGATTAGAAAGGGGTGTATAGTCGAAGGTAGCTTCTCCACCGGCACGGTTTGAATGATTGGCTGTGGGGACCCGGTACAATTTTCTGCCATCAATGGTAATATACGCATAGGAGTTTTCGCTGATGCCGGTTTCCCTGTATAAAGCCCTTGCCATTAAAAGCAGTTTTGAATTTGGCTGGTATTCCTGCTGTAAATAAAAAGTGCGGGCATATGGCTCCTCTAAACCGGATTTTTCTCCCCGCACATCTCTTGCGATAAGCCCCAGCACTCCTGTATTACCATAACCTTGTGGAGGTAAATTTAAAAATACGGTGGGGCTGTTGAAAAACGTTCCCCATCCCATGGGTGTATTGTATATACGGCCACCTGCAGTGGTTTTTAAATTTTTATGCTCATAAGTAACCGTGGCATTCAGAGAATAAGCTTTGTCAACATAGGAAGCACTATAATTAGGATCCCTGTTTTTAAACCTGGGCCCATCGGTGCTGTACAACGAACCCGATATTGCTACATCAAAATTTGATTTGCGAAGTCCAAACTGGATATTATCTGAATGTGTGTTAAACGTACCATATCCCTTTTCATATTCTAATCCCTGTACACTACTTCCTTTTTTTGTGATGATATTGATCACTCCTCCAAAGGCATTGGCACCATACAAAGCGGAAGCCGGCCCCCACACTACTTCTATTCTTTCTACGTTGTGCAGGCTGTACGCAGGTCCGGCCATGTCATTGCTGCCAATGATATTATTTTCTGCAATACCATCTATCATCAATAAGGCCCTTAAGTTTTCAGCCCCATACATGCCACGGAAATAAATGAGGGTTGGAACATAACCATTGATGTGAATAAAATCAATACCAGGGATATCTCTCAGGGCATCTTCCAGCTGCTGGTAGCCACGTTCTTTTATCTGTCTTGCAGTAATGACGTTCATCGTTGCAGGAGCATCCGTAATTTTCTGGGATGTCCGGGTGGCTGTGGTCACCTTCACATCCATTAGCTCTTCCAGCGTCAGGGTAAGCAAATTTTCAACACCCATTGCAGTATCCTGTGCAGAAGAAATAAAATGTGCAGCAACCGATAAGATAATAACGGAAATAGTTTTTCTCACAAGTCAACTCAATTTTATACTGGTTTCAAACTTGATAAACAATACAGAACGAAGTACGTTCACAATAAAAGAGCCGAAAATTTAGTAGACTAATGTTAGTGATTTTACCAAAGTAATTATCCACTTTGCCTGGGGAATCATTTCCCAGGTGAGCATTTTTTTACCCGGAATTCCAAATAACAAATTTCTTCCCGCTTGAAGGAAGTCCAGTACAAAAATGTTGCAATTGTTAATAGCTTGTTTATGGTAGCCGGAAGCTTTGAATGTTTTTTATGGGTTGATACCTTGCACCGAAATGCATAAATCTAAAGTACTGATAATTGAAGACTCCCCGGACCTGGCTGACTTTATGTCCCACTTGCTGTCCCTGAAAAATTTTGAAGTGCACACAACGTTATCCCGTGAAGGAATCATGACCCTGCTGGATGAATTTATGCCGGACATTGTATTGTTGGACGTCAATTTAAAAGGCGAAGATGGCCGGCAACTTTGCCGGGACATTAAACTGGTGCACAGGTTCAAACATATTCCGCATATTTTAATGTCGGCAAACCCCGTATTTTTAACTGACTATACTGCCTGTTATGCAGATGATGTACTGCATAAACCATTTGAGATAGTAACACTGATCAACACCATCAACCGGCATACAGGCAGATAAACATGTAAACCAGGGTTGATCAATGCAGGCGGCTGAACCCGGTAATGCCCTAGCCCAGTTCTCTTAACCATTTTATCAGGTCATCCTTCGCTTTACCGGTTTTTTGCTGCATACGGCCCCAAAACTCATCGTCCTTGCCTTCTTCATAAGCCAGGTCATCTTCAGTAAGCTCTCCGTATTTTTGTTTAAGCTTACCTTTCCACTCATTCCATTTGCCTTTAAGTTCTAACTTATCCATGATTGTAAAATTTTAATTAGTGAATTCTTTTTTTATTATATCTTCTGTTACTCATACCTCACCCAATATGATATCGGATAATTTATCCAGCCATTTTAAAAGTTTCCATTAACGGATCAATTTTCTCCCCATCAGCAAGGTTTGTATTTGATTCAGTGTGATCCGTGGTCAACGGAAATATATAAACAGAAAAACTTTTTTCCCCGGCTATTTTTAAGCCTTCATTTTTTAAATAACTTACTGAGTTATCTGCCAGTGTGAAGTGATCTTTAAATCCGTCTTTGGCAATGTCTGCATTTAAAAAATATATTGCGTATAAGTTTTTTGTGTTAACGGGTACGATGGCGGTTTTGCACGAATAAAAACTCGGAACAGCATTGTCCATAAATAATATTTTGCTATCAAACATCACACTGCCATGTGAACTGCTGAGACTGAAATCTTTTAGGAAGTCTTTTATAACATTACCAAAGTTTACATTCATAACATTTAATTTGACCCCAGTAGAATCCTGTTAAGACTATCTTTTTTCATTGCCGGGAAACGGGAAGAGTTAAAAGGATTTTTTGCAACAAAACAATTCTATAATGAAAAAAAGGCCTGTTAAATCACAGGCCTTTTTTAAAAACCTTTATGCTTCTTCTTCAGTTTCGTCAGCAGCCTGGAAATTGATATCATTTTCAGCGATATCTGTTAATTTTTCATCAGCTGCTTTTTCTTCAACCAGTGTTTCTTCCAGTATTCCTGCAATATCTTCTAATTGAAGGGTCTTTGCCAACTGTGCAAGTCCGCCATAGGTTGCAATTTCATAATGCTCCACTTTTTGACAGGCGAGGATGATTGCTACATCCCTGGTTGCAGACCCATCTTCTGTATCTTCCACCACGCTGTCTGCTTCCTTACTTAATCCTTCCATCGCATCACATTTTTTAGCCTGTGCTTTTTCGCCCAGCAATTCAAACACCTGCTCTAATCTTTCCACTTGAATTTTGGTTTCTTCCAAATGCTGTGTTAAGGCAGTTTTTAAAGTGTCAGAAGTGGCCGCTTTGTTAAGCTTAGGTAATGCTTTTAAAAGATGTTTTTCTGCCCAATAAATATCTTTCAGTGAGTCATAAAAAAACTCTTTTAACATAGGTTCAGTTTCACCCTGTTGTTTCTTACTGCTCTTTGATGCAGTTGCTTTTTTGGTTGCTGTCTTTGGCATAATGATATTTTTTTGATTTGATACAATTGTGTTTACAGGATGAATAAAAGCAAAACCGGTGCCCTTTTAATGAGATATACCCACGACACTTTTTTTAATGATGAAAGGCTTTTATGGTGGCTCTTTATGGCGAAAAGGGCGGGTTGAAGCGTGTTTGCGCAGCGAACAACATATTACAGGCAATAATCAGTGGGGCATTTGTGCAACATCGTGGAAAACAAAGCCGAAAAAAATCCACGATACATAGCGATTAAAAAATGTTTCTTTTTTTAAAAGAGTTTTTTCATGGCGTCACTTCTTGTGTTTGAAATGAAGACCAGATCTACGGCTTTATTGAAAAGACTGAATAAGCACATGGTTAATTAAAAGAACATGATGAATTCATCCTTTTATTCTATGATACAAACAACAAATATTTATCGGGGTTTCCTGCCAACAACAGTCCGCCAGGTTTTAAACAACACTAGTCTGCCTTGCTTTCATGGCCAATTATTTCTTCCCTGAATTTGATCTCTGTTTTCTCCCTTTTAATTCCAAAACGTATCAGCGAAAAAAGACCCATGTAAACATTGGCTATCCATACAAGTGAAAACCACGCAATAAAGTGGCCTTTTAGTCCTTCAAAAAGTAATGTATATTTTGTCAGGAAGATAAAAAACAGCGCTATATAGTGACTGAAACAATATTCGCAAGTAAATACATAAAAGAATTTTCTTTGTACAGCTGCTTTTTTTTCTTTACTGCATCGCACACAATACTCCCTTGCTTCTCTAAAAATTTCTTCGTGCGTTACTGTCCATGCCATGCATGCTACTGGTATCGACAGTAAAAGCAGCCAGCCGAATTGGGTGAGCAGTGGTACAGCTTTTTCCATATACTATTATTGACCTACTATTGTGCCAAACGCAGTTTTGAAAACTGCAGTAAAAGGAATTATATAAAAGGAATAACTAATAATACAAATGATTGATCTTTCAATATCGTCCATTGTTGGTGAAATTATTCCCCATGTTTCCGCTCTTAAATGATCAGTAAAAGTTATTATACGTCACTTATTCCGTGCAAAAAATGATAAACTGAATTTTATGCAATGGCTCTAAACCTTTACTGGCACTATATCCGGCAAACGCTTTGATGTATTTTTATATTTCAAAAATGGCCACCCTTTTTTTGGGTATAATTTTTCATATACCTATTACATGTTATCAAGCTTAACAAGGTCTACCCGACAATTCTTTGAGGATACCGGCAGTGCTATATTTTTTTTCAGATCGTTTTCACGTAATATTTTCCGGAGTGATTTTTACTGGGGAGAATTTATCCGGCAATGCTATTTAGCTGGCGTTCGTTCTCTTAGTATTGTATTACTCACCGGTTTTGTGTTGGGCTTTGTGCTTACACTGCAATCGCTGCCCACGCTTAAGCAGTTTGGAGCAGAGTCGTTTGTTCCCGACATGGTGGCCATTTCGGTGATAAGAGAAATTGGTCCTGTTATAACATCTCTTATTTGTGCAGGAAAAATTGCTTCGGGCATTGGTGCAGAACTTGGTAGCATGAAAGTGACAGAACAGGTGGCAGCAATGGAGGTTTCCGGTGCTAATCCCATACAGTACCTTGCTGTAACCAGGATCCTGGCCTGCACTTTTATGGTTCCGTTATTGGTGCTGTTTTCGGATATCATGTCTTTTTTGGGCGGTTTTGCCGGGATCAATGTTGCCGGCGAAATGACGGCAGTGATGTACTTTAATAAATCATTTGCCAACCTGGTATTTTCTGATTTCGTTCCTGCATTTATAAAGACTATCGCATTTGGATTCAGCATTGGTTTTATCGGTTGCTACAAAGGTTTCAATGCAAGCCGGGGTACCGAGAGTGTGGGTATTGCTGCCAACTCTGCTGTGGTAGCCGCCTGCGTTAGTATTATCATTATTGACGCATTGGCGGTACAAATTACCAGCCTGTTCATTTATAACTAACCTGTATGGAAAATGTAATTGAGGTAAGGGGGCTCACCAAATCTTTTAATGGCAAGGAAGTGCTTAAAGGAATTGATCTTTCTGTAAAAAGAGGAGAGAATGTGGTGGTGCTGGGCAGGAGCGGCGAAGGCAAGAGTGTAACCATTCAATGTATAGCAGCTTTGCTTACACCAGACAGCGGCACGGTAAAAGTACTCGGCCAGGATATTCACTCACTGGGTGAAGAGGCTTTAAAAGACCTGCGTAAAAAAATGGGCTTTCTTTTTCAACAGGCTGCATTGTACGATTCAATGTCTGTAAGGGAAAATCTTTCCTTTCCTTTAAAAGCAGTATTAAAAATTAAAGACCCGGCAGAAATAAAAATGCGTTCAGAAGAAGTACTGGAAGCAGTGGGGCTGCAGGATGCAATAGATAAAATGCCATCAGAACTGTCGGGTGGGCAACGCAAGAGAATGGGTCTGGCGAGAACACTGGTAGTAAATCCTGAAATTATTTTGTACGATGAGCCCACTACCGGGCTGGATACGATCACATCACAGGAGATTAGCCATCTGATAATGGATGTACAAAAACGTTATAAAGCTACTGCCATTATCATTACACATGATATGCATTGTGCTAAAGTAACTGCGGACAGGATATTGATAATGAATGATGGAAAATACATTGCAGAAGACAGTTATGAAGCGCTGGAGAATTCACCTGATAAATTGATCAACTCTTTTTTTAAATTTTAGTTATGGCATCAGACTCATCAATAAAAATCAAGACTGGAATATTTGTACTGGCAGGTATCGGCGTTTGCCTTTTCCTGGTTTTTTTAATTGGCAGCCAGCAAAACCTCTTTAGCAGTACCATTAAACTGCATGTGAATTACAAAAATGTAGTTGGACTGCGGGAAGGAGCGTTTGTTCGTTTCAATGGTATCAATGCCGGGGTGGTGGACCTGATCGATATTCGGGATGATACTACAGTAAGAGTGGAAATATCTGTTCAGAAAGATATTCACCCTTATATAAAAACAGACAGCAGGGCCAATATCAGCAGTGACGGCCTGATGGGGGATAAGTTGATTCAGATATTGCCCGGCAACCAACAGTCGGCACAAATAAAAGAAGGCGGCGAGCTGGTGGCAGTAAACCCGATGGATATGGACAAAGTGATGGCGAGAGTGGAAAGAGTGGGTATGAAGGTAGAAGCGATCATTGAAAATGTTGATACGATCTCGGGCCACCTGGCAGGTATATTTTCAAAAGTGAATGAAGGAAAGGGTACACTGGGCAAATTAGTAAACAGCGAAAGATTATCTAATGATATTGAGCAAACCATTACCGCGGCAAAAAAGACAGCCAAAACCGCGGATGCTGCTGCCCAGGGGTTGAAAGAAAATATGGACGCTGCAAAAAGCAATATTTTGCTAAGGGGATATTTTAAGAAGAAGGAAAGAAAGCGGATCAAGGACTCGGTAGAGCGGGCGAAGAAGTTGCAGAAGGCAAATGCAGAAAAGGAAGAATAATATGTCGTAAAAGCGATATTGGTTAATCTATGTTTTTACAAGACCTTGCAGGCAAAGGGTCAACATTACCCCGCCATAAGAAACAGCCGGCAATTACCACTGTCAAAACTGTTTTTTGCTTTACTAAAATTAAATTGTTTGTTTTTTTAATGGTATATAAATTGTTTTGTAACTTTCACATGTTATGAAATATGCATATTTATCCCTTTCCCTTTTACTTTCATGCCAGTTGGCATTTGGTCAAATTGTTAGCGTCAACATAATCCCTCCTCCCAATCATATAACGAATAGCTTTCAGTTGAATGTGAAGGCCTCGGTTATTCCGGGAGAATATGAACTTGCATCTGTTATTGCAACAGTGGAAAACACATCCAATAACCTTACATACAGGGCCCAGAGCGGTTATTATGAAGGCCCGGTTTCACTTACAGGTTTAACTGTTGGTAACACTTATGTAGTGTCTGTTACGGCTACTGACATATTGAATAACCAGCTTACGGATACAATGCAGTTTATTATTGATCCACTTCCAACTACTGCTATACAATTACCCGTAAGAAATGAAGTAGCGTCTCCGCTTTTGCACATAAAAGCAAATAAGAATGATAATTCAGACTGCAACCTGGTTGTACGGGTAAGTTTGGAGGACAATGCAAACTCTAATTATGATTGGCAGGTTTACAAAGATACTTTCGTAAATGTTGTTGATACCATTATCGAGCTGTCAGATGCCAGGTACCAGGGATTAAGGGGAAGGATTTCCTTTACCGTTACGGATTCAAGAGGACAGTCAATTACTGTTTCCCGGAGAATTTTTGTAGAAACCAGCCCTTATCTTGAGAAAGTGTTTTCAACAGAAGGACTTATCGTTGATTTCAATCATGGAAAAGTGCTTTCTTACTTTGATCCTTTGTCTGATGGGAATCAAAATGGCAAAATTACAGACGTTATTACAGGGAATGTTTCTGAAATCCCGGCTTTAATAAGTGAATATTCTTATCTCACCCCTTCGGGAGCCATGTTTGCCATTACTACAAATTATCCTGACACAATAAAAGAATGGAAGAATGATACCATGTATTTGATGGGAACGGGTATAATTGACAGGTCTCTTAAAGTAGCAGGACCTTATGCAATATGGTCCGGTGGTTTTGGTGGAAAAGAGCTTTATTTAAGGAACACTGCTACAGGCTCAACAAAGTTGATATCAACAAATGCAGCAAACGGGGATAATGATGTTGCTGCAAATGGAACCATTGCCTATTGGGCCCCGAACGGGGCTTCAGGTTACGATGTTTACCGGTACGCTAATGATACTTCCAGAAACATCACTAATAATGGACTCAGCCAATATCCTCTTACAGATGGAAATAAAATTGTTTACTTGAGGAATAATGCTATTTATATGCATCAAGGCACAACAAATACCCTGTTAAGCAACAGTGCCGGCTCCGGGTTTGATCATTATTCAGACTGGAGGATTACCAATGGTTTTATAGCCTATGCAAAGCCAGGGTTATCCGGTCAAAAGCAAGTATGGTTAAGGGATACAGCTGGTGTAAACACCCAAATCACATTTTTTTCAAACTCCAGTACTTTAGAAGCTGTGGGGACTGATGGAAGCGTCAGCTTTTCCAGGAACTCAAAAAGGCATCTGTATGAAAGAAATGCCAATGGATTCAAAGCCATCAGTTCTGCAGCAGGCAAAACTTTTTACCGGGATTCGGCCTGGTATGTATCCATTGGCCGGGTATTGTTTAAGTTAAAATCCAATTTCATCAATAGTTACTACTCAGTTCAAAACGGCAATTGGAGCAACCCGGCCACCTGGTACGGCAATGCAGTACCGCCAGCTGGAGCTGATGTGACCGTAGGAAACAACATAATAGTGGATATTGATGCCACTTGCAATACGCTTACTTTAAAGAGCAATGCGGCGGTAACAGTGAATGAAGGGATAAACCTGGTTGTTTTGCATTAAAGCAAGGGCAAACCCTGCAATTTTCAGGTCCGTGGAGGTATTAATTGCTTTCACGGGCCTTTTTTTGAAAAATCTCAAAAAACTTTTCAAAAACTCTTTGCTATTTAGTTTCCACCCCTTACCTTCGCACTCCCAAATCAAAAAAGGAAATTTAAAGCTCTTTGCATATGTCACAACGAATCAGAATTAAACTACAGTCTTACGACCATAACCTGGTTGACAAATCAGCTGAAAAGATAGTAAAGACCGTACGCAGTACAGGTGCAGTGGTAACAGGACCCATTCCTTTGCCTACGCAGAAGAAAATATTTACTGTACTGAGAGCTCCGCACGTTAATAAAAAGGCGAGAGAACAGTTCCAGTTGTGTACGCATAAGCGTTTATTAGACATTTACACCAGCAGCAGCCGTACAGTGGATGCTTTAAGTAAGCTGGATCTGCCAAGTGGTGTGGATGTTGAAATTAAGGCCTGATGAACTGCCTGAAGAGAGTCCTTTGACTCCGCTCAGGATAGCAGACGGTTAGTTCTTGAAGTTAAATATATGAACGCCCATCTCCATAAGCATTGGAGCGCTGGGCATAAAATAGATACAATGAAAAGTATTATTGGTAAGAAGATTGGCATGACCAGTATCTTTGATGCATCGGGTAAGCAAACCGCTGTTACCATCATTGAAGCAGGTCCATGCGTTGTTACGCAAAAGAAAACCGTTGAAACAGACGGATACAATGCTCTCCAGATAGCATTTGGCGACAAAAAAGAAAAACACTCCACTAAGTCAGAAGTTAACCACTTCGCCAAAGCACAAACCTCTCCTAAAAAAGTAGTAAAAGAATTACGGGATACATCAATAGATAAAAATATTGGTGAAACAATTACAGTTGATATTTTCACTGAAGGTGAAAGTGTTGAGGTAATTGGCACATCAAAAGGCAAGGGCTTCCAGGGTGTTGTAAAACGCCACGGCTTTAGCGGTGTAGGTGAAGCATCTCACGGCCAGCACGACCGTCAAAGAGCACCCGGTTCTATCGGTAACTCTTCTGATGCGTCAAGGGTATTCAAAGGCATGAGGATGGGTGGCCGTATGGGCCAGGACAGGGTTAAAATGAAAGGCCTTAAAGTGGTTAAGATTTTCCCAGAAAAGAATTACATCCTTATCAGTGGTTCTGTTCCAGGACATAACGGTTCAATCGTTTTAATTCAAAAGTAAAAACACCTGATTTGAAGATATGAAAATTTGAAGATGAACATTTAATCATCGCCAAATCACCAAATCGCCAAATCGCCAAATCAAATACAATGCAAGTAGATGTTTTAAACATACAGGGTTCAAAAACAGGAAGGACAATTGAATTGCCTGAGGAAATATTTGGTGTGGAACCTAATAATCATGTTGTTTACTTAGCGGTAAAACAATATTTGGCAGCACAACGCCAGGGTACGCACAAAGTAAAAACAAGAGCAGAGGTTCAGGGTGCATCAAGAAAATTGCACAAACAAAAAGGTACTGGTGGTGCCCGTAAAGGTAACCTGCGTAACCCTTTGTATAAAGGTGGTGGTACAGTGTTTGGTCCAAAGCCGCATTCTTATGATATTAAGCTGAACCGTAAAGTAAAAGACCTTGCCAAGATCAGTGCACTAAGCCACAAGGCAAAAGAGAATGCGATTGTAATTGTAGAAGATGTTACAATGGACAGTCCAAAAACAAAACAATTCGTTGGCATCTTAAAAAGCCTGAATGTAGCTGATAAAAAAGCTTTGTTCGTGTTGCCTGAGAACAATGAAAATGTTTACCTGAGTGTCAGGAATCTGCCGGGTGTACAAGGCACTATTTTAAGTGATGTAAATACCTATGATATCGTAAATGCAAACGTGCTGGTGTTTACAGAAAGCGTGGCAAAGATCTTTAGTGAAGAAGAAAAGGCTGAAGCATAAAATGTGAAAATTGGAAAATAGCTCAATTAAAAAATGAGTGGCCATTTTCAAATTTTCGAATTATCAAATTTTCAAATTAATTGACATGAAACTGTCTGACGTAATAATAAAACCAATTTTATCTGAAAAGATAAATAAGCAAACTGAAAAAGCTAACCGCTACGGGTTTGTGGTTGACAGGAAGGCAAACAAGCTTGAAATTAAAAAAGCTGTTGAGCAGTTCTATGGTGTACAGGTAAAAGATGTAAACACTTTAGTAATGCCGGGTAAGGCAAAATCAAGGTACACAAAGTCTGGTTTCTTAAACGGCCGTAAGCCAGCTAAGAAAAAAGCTTATGTAACAGTGGCAGATGGTGAGCAAATTGATTTGTACAGCACTATCTAAGGTACCTTCTCCTGGAAAGGAGCAACAAAAAAACGTATGGTAATTCTGCTACCGCTAAATGCAGAGATTAATAAATAAAAAGCCTGGTTTCTCAAAAGGGGCCGGGGCCAAAACAAATAACGATGGCATTAAGGAAATATAAACCAACAACAGCAGGTACCAGGTGGAGAATAGGTAATGCTTATGCAGAGGTTACAACCAACGTTCCTGAAAAATCATTGGTTGAAAAAAAGAACAGTACAGCCGGCCGTAACGCACAGGGCAGAAGGAGTATGAGGTATATGGGCGGCGGAAATAAAATTAAATACCGTATCATAGATTTTAAAAGGAATAAAAAAGACATTCCTGCAATTGTAAAGTCTGTTGAATACGATCCAAACCGTACTGCTTTCATCGCTTTGCTGAATTATGCAGATGGTGAAAAGCGTTACATCATCGCACCCAATGGATTGCAGGTAGGCGCAACCGTTATCAGTGGTGACAGTGTAGCTCCTGAATTGGGTAATGCATTGCAGTTAAAATTTATGCCATTGGGTACCATGGTGCATAATATTGAAATGCAGCCGGGCCAGGGTGGTAAATTAGTTCGTAGTGCCGGTGCAAGTGCACAGTTATCGAATAAAGAAGAAAAGTACGGCGTATTAAAAATGCCAAGTGGAGAGTTAAGAAAAGTATTGATCAATTGTTATGCTACTGTAGGTGTTGTAAGCAACAGCGATCATAACCTGGAGAGCATGGGTAAAGCTGGCCGTAACAGGTGGAAAGGTATCAAGCCACGTAACAGGGCGGTTGCCATGAACCCGGTAGATCACCCGATGGGTGGTGGTGAAGGTAAAGCTTCAGGCGGTCACCCACGCAGCCGTACTGGTAAGTATGCAAAAGGACAGATCACCCGTACAAGAGGCAAAGGATCAGATAAAATGATCATCCAGCGCAGGAACGGAAAGAAAATAAGTAAGTAAAACAAGTGAAGCTAATTAGTACCGATAGCAATCGGGAAGCTAATGTGCTGATTGTTAAAATGCCCAGGGTAACCAGGGAAATAAACAAACTTTTAAAATACAATGTGAGAATTAGCAAATCAGCAAATTAGCACATTAGCAAATTAAAAAACATGGCTCGTTCAATTAAAAAAGGTCCTTATGTAGATGCTAACCTGGAAGATAAGGTGCTGGCAATAAACGAAGGAAAAAGCAAGAAAGGTGTAATCAAAACCTGGAGCAGAAGGTCTACTATCACTCCTGATTTTGTAGGTCACACTTTAGCAGTTCATAACGGAAATAAATTTATCCCTGTTTATGTTACTGAATTTATGGTAGGTCACAAATTGGGCGAATTTGCACCAACAAGGAATTTTAAAGGACACTCAAGTAAAAAGATATCTTAAAAGTTTAAAGTTTAAAGTACAAGGTTTAAAGTTGGAAGCAGCAGATAACCTTAAACGATTAAACCTTAAACCTTAAACAAAATAGAAAATGGAAGCAGTAGCAAAACTTAGAAACTATCCCACATCGCCACGTAAAATGCGTTTACTGGTTGACCTGATCCGTGGTATGGAAGTGGAAAAAGCTTTAGGTGTTTTACAATTCAGTACTAAACACCCGGCTGTTCCTTTATATAAATTACTTAAAAGTGCCATCAATAACTGGGAGCAGAAAAATGAAGGCGCCAAAGTAGAAGATGCCAAACTGGTTGTAAAGACAATAATGGTTGATGGAGGAAGAGTGATCAAGCGTATGCGTCCTGCCCCACAAGGCCGTGGATATAAGATCCGCAAGCGCAGTAACCATGTAACATTAATTGTTGACAGCAAAATCTAATTAAAAATAAAGTGTGTTGTTAAGGCACACTGCAAATTAAATATATGGGTCAAAAAGTAAATCCGGTAAGTATCAGGTTAGGAATCACCCGCGGTTGGGATAGTAACTGGTATGCTAACAAAAGGGAATTTGCAGGCAAATTAGTAGAAGATAACAAGATCAGGAATTACCTGAATGCCCGTATCAACAAAGGCGGCATTTCAAAAATTGTTATTGAGCGTACGCTTAATAAACTGATCATTACGATTCATACATCCAAGCCAGGAATCATTATCGGTAAAGGTGGTGGTGAGGTTGACAGGGTAAAGGAGGAGTTGAAAAAACTGACTGGTAAAGAAGATGTACAAATAAACATATTGGAGATCCGTCGTCCTGAACTGGATGCACAGATCGTTGCTGATACCATTGCACGCCAGTTAGAAGGCCGTATCAATTTCAAACGTGCCGTTAAGATGGCTATTGCTTCCGCTCTCAGAATGGGTGCTGAAGGAATTAAAGTAAGGTGCGGTGGCCGTTTGGGTGGTGCTGAAATTGCACGTAGCGAAGAAATCAAACAAGGCCGTACACCATTGCATACACTCCGTATGGATATAGATTATGCAAGTGTATTTGCGCAGACTGTATACGGTAAAATAGGTATAAAAGTATGGATCTGTAAAGGAGAAGTACTGGGCAAGAGAGATTTGAATCCAAACTTTATTGCTGGCGCTAAAGAAGGTGATGACAGGAGAGCTGGTGGATTTGATGACAGGAGAGGCGGTGGCCGTGATGACAGGAGAGGTGGTGGTGACAGAAGAGGCGGCGGTGGCGGTGGAAGGGATAACCGTGGCGGCGGTGGTGGTGGAAGAAGATAATTAATTATTGATTTGAAGATTAATCGATTTGAAGATTTGAAAATGATGGAACTTATTTAATCAAGCCATCATCAAATTTCCAAATCACCAAATTAAAAAAGATGTTACAACCAAAAAGATCAAAACATAGGAAAGCTCAGAAAGGCCGTATCAGGGAAGTGGCTAAAAGAGGAACTACTATTTCATTCGGTTCATTCGCTTTAAAAGCATTGGAACCAATCTGGTTAACCAACAGGCAGATTGAAAGTGCCCGTCAGGCAATGACCCGTCACATGAAAAGAGAAGGTAATGTTTGGATCAGGATTTTTCCTGACAAGCCAATTACCAAAAAGCCGGCTGAAGTAAGGATGGGTAAAGGTAAAGGTAACCCTGAGTACTGGGCAGCAGTTGTGGAACCAGGCCGTATCCTTTTTGAAGCCGATGGTGTTTCTGTACAGGTTGCAAAAGAAGCGTTTGAACTGGCAGCACAAAAACTCCCCATTGCAACAAAGTTTGTTGTAAGAAGAGATTACCAGGCGTAAAATAAAATTTGAAGATTAACCGGTTTGAAAATTTGAAAATGAAGTGCCACATATAATCAGCACATCATCAAATCATCAAATCATCAAATTAATAAAATGGCAAATAATAGTAAAGATTTTTTAGCAAGCGTAAAAGGGTTATCAGCGGATGACCTGAAAGCTAAAATCACTGAAGATGAACTGAGGTTAAGAAAATTATCTTTTGCTCACAGCGTAACACCTGTTGAGAACCCAATGACCATCCGTGCACTACGTAAAGATATTGCCCGTTTAAAAACAGTATTAAGAAGTAAAGAACTCGGTTTAGCATAAACCAATAAATTTTGCAATAATGAGCGAAGTAACAAACACAGTTGACAGAAATTTACGTAAGACCAGGATTGGTGTAGTATCCAGCAACAAAATGGACAAAACAATCACGGTGAATGTAGAAAGGAAAATTAAGCATCCGTTATATGGTAAGTTCCTTAAAAAGACTACAAAATTTCATGCTCATGACGAAAAGAATGAGTGCAGCATTGGTGATACCGTAAAGATCATGGAGACACGTCCTTTAAGCAAAACAAAACGCTGGAGGCTGGTGGAAGTAGTTGAGAAAGTGAAATAAGAATAGCTATGAGCTCTTAGCCAAAAAGCTGTGAGCCATACAATACTACAACAATAAAAGTTTTTAATTGCTCGAAGCTAGTAGCCGACAGCTCAAAGCCAAATAAAATGATTCAGCAAGAAAGCAGATTAAACGTGGCAGACAATAGCGGTGCAAAGGAAGTATTGTGTATCCGTGTGTTGGGTAACTCTGGCCAGGATTATGCAAGGATAGGTGATAAAATTGTTGTTACAGTTAAGGATGCAATGCCTGCAGGTGGTATCAAAAAGGGTACTGTTAGTAAGGCTGTAATTGTAAGAACAACCAACAAACTGCGCCGTAAAGATGGTTCTTACATTCGCTTTGATGACAATGCTGTGGTGTTGTTGAACAATTCTGATGAACCAAGAGGCACACGTATTTTTGGGCCGGTTGCCAGGGAATTGAGGGATAAAGGTTATATGAAGATCATATCGCTGGCTCCGGAAGTGCTGTAAAGCAAATGATAAAATGAGAAAATGGCTCAATGTGAAAATGAATAATCACTGCGGCTGACAAAATTTTCAAATTTTCCAATTGAGGAATTTTCAAATTAATAAAAAATGAGTACAAGATTCAAACCAAAGTTTAACATTAAGAAAGGCGATAACGTTGTTGTTATCACCGGTGAAGATAAAGATTTAAAAAAGCCACGGAAGGTGCTGGAAGTGATCCTTGAAAAAAAGCGTGTGCTGGTGGAAGGTGTTAACATCGTTACCAAACATACAAAGCCAACATCTCAGAATACGAAAGGAGGAATTGTAAAAGTTGAAGCTCCTATCGCTATTTCAAACGTAATGTTATGGGATGCAAAAGCGGGTGCAGCTACAAAAGTTAAACGTACCAGGGAAAACGGAAAATTAGTTAGAGTATCTAAAAAATCAGGGGAGGCCATAAAATAATGAGCAACACAAAATACACTCCGAGATTAGCAGACAAGTACACTAAAGAAGTGATACCTGCTTTAATGAAGAAGTTTGGTTATAAAACTATAATGCAAGCTCCTAAACTGACAAAGATTTGCTTGAACCGTGGCGTTAACGGCGCTGTGGCCGACAAAAAACTGGTTGACATTGCTGTAGAAGAATTAAGCAATATCACCGGTCAAAAGGCTATCGCAACAATGAGTAAGAAAGATATTTCAAACTTCAAGTTGCGTAAGAACATGCCAATCGGTGCAAAAGTTACATTGCGTGGTGTTAAGATGTATGAATTTCTTGACAGGTTCGTATCTGTTTCTTTGCCACGTGTACGCGATTTCAAAGGTGTGAATGACAAGGCATTTGATGGCCGTGGCAACTACACACTGGGTATCACTGAGCAGATCATTTTCCCTGAAATTGATATTGATAAAGTAAACAAGATCACGGGTATGGATATCACTTTTGTAACAACAGCCACTACCAATGAAGAAGCGTTTGAGTTGTTGAAAGAACTGGGTATGCCTTTTAAAAACGTTAAAAAATAAGTACGAATAAAGAATGACGATTGACGAATGCAATAATTCGTAACTCGTACTTCGTAAATCAAAATTCAACATGGCAAAAAAATCAATTGAAGCCAGGCAGAGAAAGCGTGAAGCAATGACCGCTAAATATGCCGATAAAAGGGCGGCGCTTAAAGCAGCAGGTGACTACAGGGCTTTGGACTTGTTACCAAAGAATGCATCACCGGTAAGATTAAGAAACCGTTGCATGTTAACCGGGCGTCCACGTGGATACATGAGGCATTTTGGTTTGTCAAGGAACATGTTCCGTGACATGGCTTCTCAGGGTAAAATACCTGGTGTAACCAAAGCAAGCTGGTAATGCCCCCATCCCCCGAAGGGGAGCAAAGGATATCGCATTGAAATAAATTTTAAACACACTAATTACTACATAACAATGGTAACTGATCCTATAGCAGATTTTCTTACAAGAATCCGTAACGCACAGATGGCTAACCACCGTATCGTGGAAATACCAGCTTCTAATCTGAAAAAGCGTATCACTGAAATTTTGTACGATAAAGGCTACATTCTGAAATATAAATTTGAAGATGACAGCAAACAAGGTCTTATAAAAATAGCTTTGAAATATGATGCGGCAACTAAACTGCCTGTAATCCAGAGCCTGGAAAGAGTGAGCCGCCCGGGTTTGCGTACTTATGCAAAGCCAGAGGAATTTAAAAGGGTGAAAAATGGTTTGGGCATTGCGATCATCTCTACATCAAAAGGTGTAATGACTGATAAAGAAGCAAAAGCTCAGAACGTAGGTGGCGAGGTGCTGTGCAACATTTACTAAAAATTAAGCGGTTTGAAAATTAATCCGCCTGCCTAACCGGCGGATGAACACGAACCAGGAATTATAAACAATAAAATAAAAACCGACATGTCTAGGATAGGAAAAAAACCAGTTGAAATCACCAAAGGAGTAACCATCTCTGTAGGTGCCGGCAATGTGGTAACAGTAAAGGGACCTAAGGGTGAGTTAAAGCAAACTGTTGATAGCGATATTATCATTGAAGTGAAAGAAGGAACTGTTGAGGTAAAGCGTCCGACTGAGCAAATACGTCATAAAGCAATGCATGGTTTATACCGTTCATTGATCAGCAATATGGTTAAGGGAGTTACTGATGGCTATGAAAAGAAAATGGAACTGGTGGGTGTGGGTTTTAAAGCCTCTAACCAGGGAAATTTATTGGATCTTGCTTTAGGTTATTCGCACAATATCATTTTTGAAATACCTAAAGAATTAAAAGTGGCTACTTCACAGGAAAAAGGTCAGAATCCAATGATCAGTCTTGAGAGTGCAGATAAACAATTACTTGGCCAGGTATGTGCCAAACTCCGCAGCTTACGTAAGCCTGAACCGTACAAAGGTAAAGGTGTGAAATTTGCAGGTGAAGTGTTGAGGAGAAAAGCTGGTAAGGCTGCTGGTAAATAATTAGTTTGAAGATTTGATAATGTGCCAATTTGGAAATGGCACAGGTTTCGGAAGAATTATCAAATGTTCAAATCGTCAAATTTTCAAATTACTTCCGGCAGTATCGGGAGATAAAATAAAAGAATATGAATAACAAATCAAGTGCAAGGCAAAAGATCAGGTACCGCATCCGCAAAAGAGTTGTAGGTGTATCTGCTAAACCAAGATTAAGTGTTTTTAGAAGTAATACTGATATCTATGCACAATTAATAAATGATGAAACAGGTACTACCATTGCATCTGCTTCTTCAAAAGATAAAGATATAAAAGCACAAAAGGGAACAAAATCTGAAACAAGCAAACTGGTTGGTGGAGCTATTGCAAGAAAAGCTGTTGACCTGGGTGTTTCGGCTATTGTTTTTGACCGTGGTGGTTATATCTATCATGGCCGTGTGAAAGCATTGGCTGAAGGCGCAAGAGAAGGTGGTTTACAATTCTAATTTTAAATTTCTAATAGGATTATACAATGTTAAAATCAAACGAAACCAAGGTTAGGGCAGGTGAGCTGGAATTAAAAGAGAAAGTAGTTGCCATCAACCGTGTTGTTAAAACTACCAAAGGCGGACGTGCTTTCAGCTTCTCTGCGTTAGTAGTGGTAGGTAACGGAAATGGTGTGGTAGGCCAGGGACTGGGCAAGGCTAAAGAGGTGCAGGAAGCCATTACCAAGGGTATTGAAGATGCTAAAAAGAACCTGATAAAAGTTCCTGTCAGGCATGGTACAATCCCTCACGAACAATGGACAAAGGAAGGTGCTGCAAAAGTGCTCATCAAACCAGCGGCTCATGGTACAGGCGTAATTGCCGGAGGTAGTATGAGAGCTGTATTGGAAGCGGCGGGTATTACCGACGTTCTGGCCAAAAGTCTGGGTTCTGCTAATCCGCACAACGTGGTAAAAGCAACTGTAAAAGCGTTGGCTACTTTACGTGAGCCAATCACTGTGGCTAAAACAAGGCAGATCGGGTTGAAGAAAGTATTTAATGGATAATTAAAAGTTTAAAGTTTAATGTTTAAAGTTTAAAGTATTCACTTCTTTACAACCTTAAACCTTGAACCTTAAACCTTAAACAAAAAAGGTTATGGCAAAGATTAAGATAACACAAGTTAAAAGTGTAATTGACAGGCCGGAGCGCCAGAAAAGAACAGTGCTTGCATTGGGTCTTAAAAAGATGAATGCATCGGTGGAAGTGGAAGCTACTCCGCAGATACTGGGTATGGTTAATAAAGTAAATCACCTGGTGAAGGTGGAGCAAGCCTAATTTGACAATTTGGAAATGAGCCAATTTGAATATGGCTGAATAATTTCCAAATTATCGAATCATCAAATTTTCAAATTAACAAGCGAGGGGTGATACCCCGTAAGTACAAAATCAATAAACAATGAATCTACATTCTCTACAACCAGCGGCAGGTGCAGTACACAAAGACAAGCGTCTTGGCCGTGGTGAAGCAAGTGGTAAAGGTGGTACATCCACAAAAGGTAATAAAGGTGGTCAAAGCCGTACCGGTTACAAAGTAAAGGCTGCTTTTGAAGGTGGACAGATGCCATTACAGCGCCGTATTCCAAAGCGTGGATTCAAAAACATCAACCGCATTGATTACAAAGCGATCAATGTTGGCCAGATCGATCATTTTGCAGAAAAGTATGGCATCACAGAATTTTCTCCTGAAAACTTATACATCCAGGGTTTGATCAGCGGAACAGACAGGATCAAGTTGTTGGGTAATGGAGAAATTAAAGGAAAATTTGATTTCAAAGTGCACGCCATCAGCGCTAAGGCAAAAGCTGCCATAGAAGCTGCAGGTGGTACTGTTGAGATAGTAAAATAATTCCCCGATATTTGCAGACACATTCCTGCTTGCCAGATTTTTGAGGCAGGTATGAAGAGTGTCTTTTTAGTTTTTAAGAAAAAATTTAAAAATAAATTTGTGAAGAAATTCGTCCAAACGCTGAAGAATATCTGGAGCATTGAGGAGTTACGTAAAAAAATACTGTTTACCCTGCTGCTTATTTTTATCTACCGTATCGGGTCTTTCATCATCTTACCTGGTATTGATCCAAATAAATTAACTACACCCGACAGTGCCAAAAGTGGTATTCTTGGTTTGCTGGATGCATTTGTAGGTGGCGCCTTTTCGAAGGCATCCATATTTGCATTGGGAATTATGCCTTATATCTCTGCTTCTATATTTATGCAGCTGGTCACCATCCTGGTGCCTTCTATGCAAAAGATACAAAAGGAAGGAGAGAGTGGAAGAAAGAAAATCAACCAGTGGACACGTTATCTTACTGTTATCGTTACTGCTTTCCAGGCCGCCGCTTATATCGGGTACCTGCATACGCAAAATAAAGATGCACTGATCGAATCATACTCTTACCTTTTCCCCGTATCTACAGTGATCATACTTACGGTGGGTACCTTGTTCGTAATGTGGCTGGGTGAAAGGATCACAGACAAAGGGCTTGGTAATGGTACATCCATCATCATCATGATGGGTATTCTTGCCAGGTTGCCTCAATCATTTATACAGGAATGGAATTCAAGGTTTGTAAGAGGCGGCGGCGGTTTGCTGATCTTCTTAATTGAAATAGCTTTTTTGGTTGCCATCATCATGGGATTGATCATGCTGATACAGGGCACAAGGCGGGTACCGGTGAACTATGCAAAACAAATCGTCGGTAACCGGCAATTTGGCGGCGCAAGGAACTTTTTGCCATTAAAAGTGAATGCTGCCGGTGTAATGCCGATCATCTTCGCCCAGGCCATCCTGTTTTTGCCAACTATCGTTACCGGTTATACCAATAACGGTTTGGCAAGGTATTTTACTGATCATACCAATGTAGTATACATGATTGTTTATTCAGTCTGTGTAATTGCATTTACTTTCCTTTATACGGCACTTATCTTTAATCCTAAGCAGATGGCGGAGGATTTGAAACGTAACAATGGTTTCATACCAGGTGTAAAACCAGGTCAGGATACTGCTGATTATATTGGCACCATCATGGACAGGATCACTTTACCCGGAGCGATACTGCTGGCTTTCGTAGGTATATTGCCAGGTATATTCCAGCTGGTATTTGGTACGCAGCAGGATTTTTCAACTTTCTATGGCGGTACTTCTTTGCTGATCATGGTAGGTGTAATCCTGGATACGTTGCAGCAAATTGAAACACAGTTGCTGATGCGCCAGTATGATGGTTTGATGAGCAGTGGAAGAATACAGGGACGACAAACAGTTGCAAGCGGAATGTAATCCGGCACCGCAGATCAGCGGTGTGTGAGGAATTAACCATATAAATTATCAGAACCCTGGCACTTACTGTCAGGGTTTATTTTATAAAAATAATAATATTGCCCTGTTAACTAACGGGGACGTGGGTATGATCTACTATAAAACAAAAGAGGAAATAGAATTGATGAGAATGAGCAGCCAGCTCGTGAGTAAAACACTGGCACATGTGGCGCTTCATATTAAAGAAGGTGTCAGCACTTTGCAATTAAATGATATAGCAGAAACGTTTATCAGGGAGAATGGTGCCACACCTTCATTTAAGGGATATGGTACACCTCCTTTTCCTTTTGCATGTTGTATCAGTGTAAATGATGCGGTGGTACATGGTTTTCCTGTAAATGAACCGTTGAAGAATGGTGATATTGTTTCTATTGATGTAGGTGTTTATAAAAATGGGTTTCATGGCGACAGTGCATACACGTTTGCGGTAGGATCCATACCGGAGGAAACAAAAAAACTGATGGCCGATACAAAAGCTTCTTTGTACAAGGGCATTGAAAAAGCTGTACATGGAAACAGGGTAGGGGATATTGCTTACGCTATTCAGAATTACACTGAAAAAGAGCGTGGATATGGTGTAGTAAGAGAACTGGTGGGCCACGGTGTTGGCAGGAAATTGCACGAAGATCCACAAGTGCCTAATTATGGTAAACGTGGTACAGGTGCCAAGCTAAGAGAGGGGATGGTAATCGCAATTGAACCAATGATCAACATGGGGACAAAGAATGTATACCATGATAAGGATGGCTGGACCATCAGAACCGAAGATGGAAAGCCTGCGGCACACTATGAACATACGGTATGTGTGCAAAAAAACCAGGCCGATGTGTTATCCGGTTTTGCCGAAATAGAAGCTGCTGAAAAAGCGAATCCCAGTTTGTGTTCGGATTATTAGACTATTCGTTATTCGTAATTCATTATTTGCAATTCGTTATCGGGGATTTTACAACACCCTGTACTTACCGGCAACTCTTTCGTCCACCCAAATATGATTGGGGCTTATGTACGTGTCGTTGTACTGAATGATAACCCCGGATTTTGCAAAAACATCTCTAACCAGTTCACTGCAGATATAACTCCTGTTGCGCTCCCGTTTGGTAACCCGGAAGAGTATGCGCATTAATATCCTTACTATCTCATAATTATCGTAAGGTCTTGTAAGCGCATCCAGGCCAAAACTTAAGCCCCGGTTGAGTTGTTCTTTTGGCAGGGTTTGATGCAGTCTTGCGATCACTATTTGCCCTTTGTAGGGTCTTCTTTTTCCTTTATAGTCCTGTAGATACGTTGACAAGGGGATTAAGCGTATGCCCACATAAGGCTCAGCTTCCAGCATCATGACCCTGCCCAGTTCTTCATCTTTATACACTACGGCCACATGGCTCCACACACTTTTTGTAAGCTTTTGAATAACACCTGAAAAAGTATAACTGCCACTGCAAAAAACAATGTCGCCTGTTTTCAGATGTTCCCTTATTTTTTGATAAGGTATCACGGGCATTTTTTTTATTTCGTCTTTAGAAACGGGTGAAGCCATTTTGGAGTGTGGTTTAAGTGTTTATTATTTCCGGCAGATATTTTATTAACTTTCTGATTCCTTATTCTGCAGTCCTCATTCCTTATTTCTCTTGCCCCCTTGTTCATTGCTCATTGCCAATTGCCTCCTACTTTTGCTCCCATCTAAGTTATGAATAAAAAAACACTGGTTGTAATTGGCGGCGGTGCAGCAGGTTTTTTCTGTGCAGTGAATGCTGCAAGAATAAATCCTGCTTTGCAGGTGATTATTGTTGAAAAGTCATCAAAACTGTTGAGCAAGGTAAAAATAAGCGGAGGAGGCAGATGTAATGTGACGCATCATTGTTTCAGCATAGCAGAGATGATAAAAAAATATCCCAGGGGAAGCAGTTTTTTAAAAAAGGCATTTCATCATTTTTTCACAACAGATACGATACAATGGTTTGAGGAAAGAGGCGTGCAGCTTAAGACGGAAGCAGATGGAAGAATGTTTCCTGTTACAGATTCATCGCAAACCATCATTGATTGTTTGATGAGAGAAGCCAATAAATATGGCGTGGAGATTTTGATGAACAGGGAGGTGTTGTCAACCTTGCCTGCCGGCAGGCAGGTGGTGAATGGTGAGTCGTCAATTGTGAATAATGAATTGTCAATAGAGAGAAATCAGTGGAAGGTAGCATTTAAAGATGCCGGGAGTATTATAGCAGATTATGTTTGTATTGCAAGTGGTGGCTATCCAAAGTCAATACAGTTTGAGTGGTTAAAGAAACCGGGTCATACCATTGAAGAGCCCGTACCTTCTTTGTTTACATTTAATCTCCCGGGCAACAATATTACAGAGTTGATGGGTGTGGTGGCTGAAAATGCAGTGGTGAAAATCAATGGAACTAAATTGTCTTCCCAGGGACCCTTGCTGATAACGCATTGGGGAATGAGCGGCCCGGCTGTACTAAAATTGTCTTCCTTTTCCGCAAGGGAACTGGCTGCAGCCAACTGGCATTTTACCATTGCGGTTAACTGGAATGCTGAATACAATGAAAATACGGCCAGGGAAAAGCTGCAGGCGGTACGTTTTGAAACAGCAGCAAAAAAGATCATCAATACCAATCCATTTAACCTGCCGCAACGCCTTTGGCAGTACCTTTTAAAATTTAGTGAAATAGAGGAAGATGCCCGCTGGGCGGATCTGCCTGCTAAAGAACAAAACAAACTGGTGAAAAATATATGTACACAAGAGTTTGCAGTAAAAGGGAAAACAACATTTAAAGAAGAGTTTGTAACAGCCGGCGGTATCAACCTGGATGAGATTGATCACAATACCATGCAAAGCAAGATTGCTCCGAACTTGTATTTTGCAGGTGAGGTGATGAATGTAGATGGCGTAACAGGCGGTTTTAATTTTCAAAATGCATGGACCACAGGTTGGATCGCTGCTAAAGCAATTGCTTTACAATGTTCATAAAATAATCATTAATTATTCATTAATAATTTTAACTATTAGAGGCTAGACTTATAAGGGAACTTAAAATCTAAGGGTGCCAACGAGAAACAAGAAACGAGAAACATTGTTTCACTTTCTCTCCAGCCAGCTTTTTTCCTTTGGATCCCCGGTGGCGAGAATGCCCGCTGCGATCAATATCAAAATCAGGTGCAGTGCAAACCAGGCTTTGTTATAAGATTGATAGGTCTCAAACCAGTCTGACTTTATGTTGAAATAAGAAAGCACCGCAATAAGAAGTTGTACAATGCAAACCAGGCTGCCAACAGTCAACAGTATCCTGGATGTAACAGACGCCAGTTTTACTTTTCCCATGGATATTTTCTTATGTACCAGGTAGTAAGCTGCAAATAAAATAAAGTACGGTATCGTGGTGATAAAAATTTCAAAGGCATAGGCAGATCCAGGAATAAAAGAAACAGATACTGCAAATAGTTTCAGCACATAAAAGATAATGGCAATAAGGGCAAATATGCCAAATACACTTGCCAGCAGCAGCCACACCAGCACAAAATATTTATTAGTATTGTTATTCATTGTGAGTTTGTTTTCGTACAGGTGTACCAGGAATTAAGAATGGGCAAAAGCGAATAATAAAACAAGCAATGCAGTAAAAGCAAGTGCGGCCAGTATAACAATGCCCATTAAACCGAAATATTTGCTGATATTATGGTTGTTCATTCTTATAACAAAATAACAACATCCATTGAACAATTGTTCCAGAATGGTATTGTTTTATTATTAAGATGGTTATTAACACAGCCGCCAGGTACTTTTACCTAAGGGCTAAAAAAATCCCACCGCTTAAGTACGGTGGGATTACATTTTTCACTGGCAAATATTATTCAGCTTTTGGCTCTTCGCTGGCGGGTGCTTCTGCAGCGCCTGCGTCCAGTTTAGCTTTAATATCGGCTAAAGCACTCAGGTCGCCAAGGGTAGATTTCTCTACTTTGCTTTGCAGGTTTTTCACTGCTTTCTTGGTTACTTCAGCTTCTGCTTTTTTCTCTTTGGCCACAACCTGCTTTTCTTCTTCTATCGCCTGCTCCCACAAACGGGTATGGCTAAGAACAATACGCTTGTCGTTACGGTCAAATTCAATCACCATAAACTTGTTCACTTCATCAGCAACAATGCTCTTACCATCTTCTTTTGCAAGGTGACGGTTAGGGGCAAAGCCTTCCAGGCCATAAGGTAACTGCACTACGGCGCCTTTGTCATCACGTTTGATAACAGTGCCTTCGTGTATGCTGCCTACAGGGAAAGTGCCTTCCAGTGTGTTCCATGGATCTTCTTCAATTTGCTTGTGGCCTAACTGCAATTTGCGTCCGTCTTTATCAATGTTCAAAATAACCACATCAATGTTGCTGGCAACCTTGGTGTACTCATTCGGATTGTTGAAACGCTTTAACCAGCTCAGGTCGCTGATGTGAACCATTCCACCAATACCGGTAGCCAGTTCCACAAACACACCATATGGCGTGATGTTTTTAACAACACCTGTATGCTTGCTTCCTTCGGGGAACTTGGTTTCAATTTCACTCCATGGATCAGCACTCAATTGTTTAATAGAAAGGCTCATCTTACGGGTGTCTTTGTCAAGTGTTACCACTTTGGCTTCGTATTCATCACCCAGTTTAAAGAATTCTTTAGCATTTACCGGCGTGTTAGCCCATGTAATTTCACTTACGTGAACAAGGCCTTCAACACCTGGCATGATTTCTAAGAATGCACCATAGTCTTCAATATTTACCACTTTGCCTTTTACAACTTCACCTTCTTTAATATTCTCTGTTAAAGTATCCCATGGATGAGGAGTCAATTGTTTCAAGCCAAGGCTGATACGTTTTTTATCATCATCAAAGTCAAGAACAACCACGTTCAGTTTCTGGTCCATCTTCAACACCTCCGTTGGGTGGTTGATACGGCCCCATGAAATATCAGTGATATACAATAAACCATCTAAGCCACCAAGGTCAAGAAACGCACCGAAGTCGGTGATGTTTTTGATAGTACCTTCCAGTACCTGTCCTTTTTCAAGCTTGCCGATGATCTCTGCCCTTTGTGCTTCGATATCGCTTTCAATAAGTGCTTTGTGAGATACAACAGCATTCTTGATTGTTTCGTTGATCTTAACAACTTTGAACTCCATTGTTTTACCAACAAACTGATCGTAATCAGTTACTGGTTTCACGTCGATCTGGCTGCCTGGTAAGAATGTTTCCATACCAAATACGTCTACGATCAGGCCGCCTTTAGTTTTGCTGGTAACGATACCTGTAACAATTTCACCGGTTTTGTGCAGTTCAACAATTCTTTCCCAGGCACGGCTGGTACGGGCTTGTTTACGGCTCAGGTGAAGATTACCATCACGGTCTTCTTTTTCCACTACCATTACTTCAATGATATCACCCACTTTAAGACCACCGGGAATATCCCTGAATTCGTTCAGAGAGATCAATCCGTCGCTTTTAAAGCCGATATTAACCACCGCATCTGTTTTTGTGAGGGCTTCAATTGTAGCCTGCACCATTTCGCCGTCGTTAATTTGCTTAAAAGTGTCATCGTACACTTTGTCGTACTTCAGTTTTTCGTCTTTGGTGTAGCTGGTTACGTTGCGCTTGTCAACACTCCAGTCAAAGTCGTCATGAGCAGTTACGATCCTTTCTTCTACCGGTTTGGCTGCCACTACTGGCTCCGTTACCGGGGTTTCAGCTACTTCAGCAGCAGCTTCCACAGGCACATTTGTTACCGCAGCAGGTTCAGCTTCTGGAGAAGCAGCACCTTCCTGTGCATCTGCGTTTAATTGTTTAACAATATTGAAAGACATAATAATACCCCGTTGTTTTATACGGGGCAGCGAAGGTAAGCCATCAGAGCGGTTTTGGGAAGAAAAAAGGCAGGTTTTTTACAGCGATTTTACAGCGAAACCGGGTCTTTTTACCCTTGCATCGGGCTGTATGCCAGGATTCAGCCACTGTACAGCAGTTATTTCTTTGAGATCTTTGAAATAGTTGCCCCAACTGATCTGCCTGGTTTATCCATGTCCCTGATTGCAAGATCCACTGCGGATTGAATAAGGTCTTTCACTTTTTTATTCCTGTAATCTGATGCGGTATTAACAGGAATATGCCTTATTAAATTTCCTGTGCCGGTCAGCAGATGATGCCGGTCTTTCAGCAATGTTCCTTTATTAAAACCCAGGTTCAAATGACTGGTATAAATGGGCAGCATGCAAAATGCATCCGACAGTTTATCTGAAACGGAGAACACGGTGGTGAG
>JAKQJG010000068.1 GCA_029561305.1 Bacteroidota bacterium
AATGAATATCTTTAAGCGACTTGTAGCAGAAGCAACTAAGGCATTTGACCGTTTTCCGGAATTTGATGTTTACGGCTGGGAAATGCACCATAATCAAAAAGCGGATAGTCCTTCGGGAACTGCCATTGAACTTTCTAAAACGATTTTAGCCAACAGCAGCAGGAAAAAAACCGCTCTTTTTGACCCTGCTTACCGTAAAATAGAACCTGAAGAATTACATTTTGCCTCACTTCGCGCCGGTTCTTTTCCCGGAACGCATATAATTGGTTTTGATAGTGCAACCGAAACCATAGAGCTTAGCCATTGTGTCCGTTCGCGTAGTACTTTTGCCTACGGAGCGTTACAGGCAGCAAAATGGATTAAAGACCGCAAGGGATTTTACAGTTTTGCGGAAATGGTAGAGAAAGTATTGTGCTGATTCCTTTTCTCAAAATGCATGCTCAAGGTAACGATTTTGTTATCTTGGATTTCTTTGCTCCGGAGTCATTTGCTTTGGCAAAGCTGGATTTTTCTTTTGTAGCGGAAGAACTTTGTAAACCACATTTTGGCATTGGAGCGGATGGACTGGTTTTACTTATGCCTAATAAATCCTGCGATGCGCAAATGTTTATTTACAATGCAGATGGCTCAACAGCTGAAATGTGCGGTTCTGCATTACGCTGTGTAACTTGGATTTTGCATCAAAAAACCGGAAAAAAGGAATTTAGAGTCCAAACTGAGGCGGGACTTAAAACCTGTTATGTAAATGATGATAACACTATAACTGTTAACCTGGGAATGCCTTCAATGCTGAAAAGTGCCTATCAAGTAATGGATTTTACCGGTGACTTGGTGGAAATTGGCAATCAGCATTTTATTGTTTGGGTTAATTCTTTGCAAGATGATCCCCATCTTCAATACGGTTCTGCCATAGAACATCACAATGGATTTGCACAAACGGTAAATGTGCATTTTGCCGTTTTACTGAATAGAACAGCGGTAGCCATCAAAATCTGGGAAAAAGGTTGCGGAGCTACTCTGGCTTGTGGTACGGGTGCTTCCGCTACAGTTTTTAGCGGCATTGCCAAGGGCTTATTAAATAA
>JAKQJG010000076.1 GCA_029561305.1 Bacteroidota bacterium
GGTTTAATGAAAAGATGATAAACCGCCATTGTAATAGCAAAGCTCACAATCACCAGGAATGCATACTTCATAAAAATGGTATCGGACGTCTTCACCACATAATATGCAATCACTACAATCACTGATTGATGAAGTATATAAAACGGATAGGCAGCGTTGTTGAGGTACGGAAGAAAGCGAGCTGTTTTGTTCAAATACCTCCTGCCATATCCAACAATAGCAAACACCCACATCCACGCTGTTAATGGATAGAGCGATAGATACAGATAAGTGACAGGGTGGCTCTTCCAGTCTTTAATTAATTCATATGGTTCAAGTTCATTCCAGCGTAAATAATTCAGAAGCAGGATCAGCAAAAAAGCTATGGCTAACGATGTACTACGATTGCGTTCTATCGATTGAAGCAAACCTGGAACACACATACAAAGAAAGCCAATTAGCAGGAAGAAAAGCCAGTATATAAACCAGCACCAGTCATTCACCAATGCATGGGTTTCAGGAAAACTAAGAACAAGTGCAGAGAAGCAGATAACAGATGGTAATAGTAATAAATAAATCCGTTTTGAAGTGCCAAACCAATTAAAGATCGACAGCTTGCTTCGGTTTACCACACACCATCTCAATACAGGTGCAAGTATGACGTTATACACAAAAAGGTAGGCGAGGAACCACAGGTGATGCCAGCTAAAATTGCCCGATGGATAAATACCGGTATTAAACACAGTTGTATAGAACTGAAAGATATTTCCAGTGAAGCCTTGCTCCACTCTTTCCATATACACCTGCACCGGCACGATGAACAATATACCAAAGAGCAACGGAATAAATAACCGTTTAAAACGAAGCAAAATAAACTGAGCACTGGTTCTCTTCTGCAGCATGTAAAAAGCCACAGCGCCGGAAACAAAAAACAATAAAGGCATCCGAAAACGGCTCAGAAAAAAATTAAATTCAAGAAATAAGCTGGATGTTTCCTTATTCCTGATATGCCAGTCGAGTTCATCCGCAAAAGGCATGGCACTATGAAAGAAGAGCACGCCGAGTATCGCAATAATTCTGAGCCAGTCGAGCCAGAAAAGCCGTTGGTCTTGTTGCATCTTTAATAATTTTTGATTAGTGAATTTTTTCTAATTACTTCTTTCAACCGGATACGATTTCAACTGTATGAAAACTATAGTGATTGCTCAGGTATATGCTGAAGACTAAATTTCCCGTCTGCCTATTTCAAGTTTTCAAAGCACAGTCGCTAATCTGAATATCGAAATCATCTGTATAAACTTTTCCGATAATTTCCATAATTATAATTTTTTGTAGCCTGAAGACATGAAAATTTTGGAATTTGGTTTAAACCCTTTTACAATCAGGTAAACACCCAAAGAAATTTCAAATACTGCAACGGGAACCGCCGATAAACCAGCCCAAGGTGAAAAACGATCTATATATCCGAACATTGTTGCTGTATAGCCAGCAACCAACGGTAAAGCTCCTGCTATTCCAATAATTGAAAGGGCACGAGGTACCAGGCGGGACTTGTATAACAGTACTCCTAACAGCAAATCGCAGATAGCAGGAATGAAACTTTGCCCTAAAAGAAAAATCCGGTCGTATAAAGCCACCAAAGCATGGCTTGTTGCCAATGCATCCTTACCGGCACCTGATTGATGTAATGTAACCAATGATAGCAGAAAAGCTACTCCAACAAAAATGGTGGCAGCTTCCAACACACGGGCTGCAACAAGCCCCAAAGCCATGCTTTCATTCTGCTTCTTTAGTAAAGGGTATAGAACAATAGCTGTAGCAATCCCTGCAAGTGCCACTACAATCTCTAAAAGTCCACCTGCGATGATTGCATTATCACTACCATTACCAAAAATGAAATTTGGATCATGTGCCGAACCATAGAGGGCAAAAGTTGGTATAGACACAAAGGTTAGAATATACAATAGCCCGGCGGTAAGTGACACTCTTCTGAATGGAGCACTTTCAACTATCTGAGATGCAGAAGCTGTTGCACTTGTGATGAAATGATTTGCGTTCATGCAGATTGATTTTTAGTTAGAAATTATTTTGATCAAATGTTTTTGAATGTTTCAAAATTCTTCTTCAATCAGTTCCTTGTTTACCATTAACCCTGTGGTCGTTCCCATTGAAACCGCATTTGCTACAGTACGCATTTTTGTTGTGTTGTCGCCGCAGGCATATATACCAGGTATAGTAGTTCTTTGTGCGGCGTCTATCTTAATATAGCCATCCTGTGTTAGTTCACATCCCAGCTCCTGGGGAATAGATGAGTGTTGAACAAATGGAAGCCTTGCATAAATAGCTTTTACCTGTGTGTCTGTTGCGTTCTTGAAATGAATTTTTTGTATATAGCCCCCTTTATGTGCAAGACGATCTATTTCAGCTTCGATGATATTGATATGATGTTTATCAAGCTTGGCTTTTTGCTCAACTGAAAGTGATGATTTACCGTTGGTGTAAAGTGTTAAGTCTTTTGTCCAGTTTGAAATCAAAGTTGCCATTTCAAAACCGGGATCGCCATTGGCGATGATACCTGTCTTTTGATGCCGCACTTCAAAACCATGGCAGTAAGGACAGTGCAGTACACTTATCCCCCAACTTTCAGCAAAGCCAGGGATCGGGGGCATAATGTCTCTAATACCTGTTGCAAAAACGAGTTTTTTTGAAGTGAAGACTTCTCCTGCCTGTGTTTCAATTTCAAATCCTGACGTGGTTTTTAAGCCAGCCGTTGCTAAACCTTCGAGAAAACTCACTGAGCCATACTTCCGCACCTGCTGTTTAGCAAGGCTGGCAATTTCTTTTGGTGTCTTACCATCGTTGGTTAAGAAATTGTGTGAATGCGGTGTTTGCTTGTTGCAGGGGTTTCCACCGTCTATCACTAATACATTTCTTAGTGCTCTGCCTAATGCCATTGCTGTTGCAAGTCCGGCATAACTGCCTCCTATAATAATGACATCGAAATTTGTTAGCTGTTTCATTTTTTTGTTATTTAAAGCATTTAACAAAGGGATCGGGACCATCATTCCACTAAGTACAATTCCCGATTGCTTTATAAAATCCCGGCGTTGCATCATGGTTGGTTTTAGTTACTTCGCACTTTGTTTGACAGCCTTTTTAACTGACAGTTTTTCCATTAGTAAATCCACGAACGGTAATCCAACAAACATCATCCAGGGAACCAATGATACCGTTAGAATGAATGTGCGCTGATACAGTGGAAGAGAGGATAATTGCTGACCGAACAAGAACAAGAATAGTGTGATGGATGGATAGATTACCAGCCAGATTTTAAGTGACATCAGAAGTCTTACTTTCGCTTTCATCTCGATTTTTTTTTAGATTAACTGATCGAATACAAAAGTAGAACGGGCAAAAGGGGCTTTGGCAGGACGGTTGTAAAGTTGAACAGGACTTATTTGAAGTTCTTTCTAAAAGCTTCAGGAGATTGCCCTGTATGTTTCTTAAAAAAGCGGATGAAGTAGGAAGGGTCCTCATAACCCAGTTGGTCTGCTACTTCCTTCACCTGGACAGGAGTTGCAATCAGGTGACGCTTTGCTTCGAGGATAATTTGATCGTTAATAAGGTCGGATACAGTTTTGCCAACAGAGGTCTTTGCAATTGAATTGAGTTGGTATGGCGAAAGGCTCAACAGATCGGCATAATCGGAAACATTTTTCATGCTGACTATGTTTGTCTCCAGCAAACGAACAAATTCTTCAAATCGCTCCTGAATATATCCGCTTTCGCTTTTTGCTATGCTGTTTGGATTTTTGCTCTGTCTTATGTACTCGAGAAAGAAGAGGTCAAGATTTGCCTTTATAGCTTCCCTGTAGCCTTCCTGTTTAAGGGAATACTCGTTAAAGATGGCAGCGAGGTGCGTATGTAATCTTTTAAACCTTGCAGCTTCTACCTCGCAATAATTCTTGCTGGAAGCTTTCTTCCACCTATGTTCTGCAATAGTATTTTTTGGTTGGTAAAACGATAAATCAAACTCTAACAAAAAGCCTGTCGTATCAGCAGTGAGTTCAAGTTTATGTACCTGACCCGGACGGAGAATGAAGACAGCATTTGCCTGAACAGGATACTGCACAAAATCTATTTCGTGAATACCGCTTCCATGCTTTACTGCCAGCACAAAGTAAAAATCATGTCTATGCAGATCATGAACAAGATTTTTACCATTAAGCACTTGCTGCAAGTCACGCACACTAAACCGACCGGCATCGCTGTGCAGCGACAGTGCAGATGCTATGTGCCTGACCGGAATGGTTTTCATTATCCAAATCTAATTATAAAGGCTCAATTTCAGAATTCGGGGCAGGAAAAAAAAAGCAGAATGAAAAGGAATTTACTCATGAAAATGAAGAACAGCATTTTCACTGTTTGCAAAACCCGCTGAACTGCCAAAAGAAGTTACGTAAGAACGAAAGCGTTAAAATGAACTGTTTAAATAGTGACCAGGCTAAATATTTTCATGCTTCATTCCTGAAGGATACGAGAAGCGTGACAATGCATCAAATCGTCTTGCACAGCAGCCAACCTTCAATGCTAAAATTCTATGATAGGATTTTCTATTTCCCAATACAAAATATAACATCCTTTGATTACCAAATAGATATGGAATGAGGGTACAAATAAGGTACAACTACCACCAATTATCGTTAGTATTTTTGTATGGCCTTGTATGTAAGTCTTATGTTTTCGAGAAAAGGATATTCTGAAGGACTATAGTTTTGGCTTATAAGATGACCTTGGCCGTATCCTAGTTCTGTTACTTTTTCATTTAACAATTGTAAATTAGAAATATTATGGATTATCAGTTCCCTAATTAATCTTCCTACTAAGGTTTTTAAATAATCATGATATTCTTTAAAATTTTTGTACGAAGGATTAATATTACCGTGGACAATTGCACTTCTTAATTTGTATAACTGCCCAACATTGTCAAAAATCTTTCTACAGGTTCTTACGCTACTTCCACAAATCAATGCAACATTCCTTTTTAATCTATATGAAAGCTGTTCATTGCCTTCAATTGTTGCTTCGAGGCAGATTATGAGGCTTAGATATTGGTAAATTGGGTTTGCCTCTCTATAGGAATTCATATAGGTTCCAAGTATATACTTTACATAGTTCAATTGCAATGAAGAAAAAAAGTAGTTATTTAAATATGTCCTGACAAACCTCAATTCTTTTCCGTCAATAAACATAAAATTATCAAACATTCCCTCTCCCGATTGTGAGAGAGAAAAAAAAGCTTTTCCTCCGCTCGTATATTTTTCTTTTGATAGGTTAAAGTAAAGTATTTCAATCAATGAAAAATCAGATGGGTAGATTGATAAAAGCATCTGATGAAAATGTTGCCAGTGTTCCGTTAAAAATGGCTTTTCAAAATCAATTGGTACTATCGCATATTTTTTTATTGAATTATCAACATAAAAATGTCGCTCCTTCAAGTCACTAGTTGCACTGTTATAACACCACAGAAATTGATCATCATGTACCATTTTCTTAATGTAATCACGAAAATGCCTCCCTTTATAAGTTACAATTTTACCATTCATAAAATTCAGGTCAATTCTCGTAAGGTCCGAATAGGTGCCATAAAATATTGGTATTTCGATTCTATCTTGAGGCATATTGTAGGTATTTAAGCAGCAGCGAAAAGTAGAGTTTGTATATTCAAATTTCTGATCATGTTTAGTCAACTTTTACTTTATCAATCTCTTTCATCAATCTATCTGTTTCAGCAAGAGCCACAATTATTTTTTGATAATGCAGGATATCATCAAACTGCAGCACACGGCCCTTTCTGTCTTTCAACCATTTTTGTGCAGGCTGGTAGCCACCAATATAAAACTCCCATGCAGTGAGAGGAACGTTAGCAAAATACTGTGTGTCGTTGATGTACACATGGCCTACTGCTGCGTCAAAGACTTCCGAAGTTTTAAAAACTTCGGAAGTCTCATCAACCCTTTCGTATTTTATTTTAGTAACGATGTTATCACCATCCACCGGGTATTGCGTAATGTAATTGTCAACTACCGGGTTTTCTAATAAATGAATAGTTCTTATCTGCGTACCCAACTCCACCAGTTGCCAAAAGGTAGCTGCATCTTTTGGATATGGTACTCTTGGAAAATCGATCTTTAAAAACTCTTTGTATTTTTCACGATAAGATGGTGAATGTAAAACAGCATAGATATAATCGAGTACATCAAGTGGATAAAATGTACCATCAACTCCTGCTGCCAGATCACAAACAGTGCTTTCGTCTTCTAAGAAAATATGGTTGATGGCTGTTGCAATTTTTTCAACAATTTCCCTGTCGAGGTTGGGCTTACGACTTGCAGATTCTTCAATGGATTGTTGAGAATTATTTTCGGAATAGAGATATAGAGGAAAGGTGTTGACACTATCTAACGAGGAAACCAAATTTTTATCGGTAATATGATTACTAAGAAAGTAAATATGTGAATTTAAGGATCTGCCTATCTTACATAAGTTTAGTGCGATATTATGCTTGCCAATAAAATGAAACATCACTTTTTCTCTCGGTCTTTCTAAAAGTTCAGGGTCATAATATATAAACTGGTTATCAAAAGGTCGATAAGATAATTGTTCAACCAAAGCATCATCAGCCTTTATATTATAAAATTTTCCAACATTTTCCAATAGCACTTTTCTTGTTGGACTTATTAGTATAGCATCTTTTGCAGTTACTATTCCAATCGTATTAAGTATGAATAAAACGTTTAGTCTGAATCCTAAGTTGTATTCGTTTTGTGAATAAAAGTCTTTGTCTACAAAAAAATAATTTGGCGGAGAGTGTTGTAACTCTTTGAAAGGAATTGATTTCAAAGAGTTTTCCTTAAGAAAATCATATTTTAAATCTCGTTTACCATATAAGTCATAGTGGAAGACTTTGCCAAACTGACTTTCACTTTTTTTGAAATTTTTTATAAAGATATTTATCGATACCCCCTGTTTTATATCAAACACATTAACGTCTATGCTGCCATCTGGCGACGTTTCTTTCTTAGTTGTATTTCCATGAAGGTCAATTGTATAAATTTTATCGAAAGTTTTTAATAAATGCCACCTCATTCCCCTGAATGTAGGATTTTCCAAAAATCCATGTGGATTTATAAAAGCCAAAATACCGCTTCCATTTTTTTCAATAAAATGCTGACTATAACGAATAAATTTTACGTAATCATCATTAATCCATTTCGAATTTTTCTCTTTTAATTTATCTACTCCCCCGGGTTCTCTTTTATAATCTTCCATCAGCTTCATTATCCATTCTCCTTTATTAGCACTTTCTCCACTATACGGCGGATTCCCAATCACACACATCACCGGCGTATCTCTCTTTACCCGGTTGGCTTCGTTTGCTTCATCGCTTAGCCAGTTGGCAAACAGGGTGCCGGTATCGGGGTGGCTTTCTTCTAAACTATTGGTAAGGTAAATGCGGAAACGCTGGTTGGTGGTTGTTTTGTAGCCGCTTTCTTTCAGCAGCAGATCCATTTGCAAATGGGCCATGGCATAACTGGCCATCAGCAACTCAAAGCCATTGAGGCGTGGCAGTAAATGATTCTCCACATAGTTGCTCCATATCCCTTCCTGGCCGGTAAACTTTTTATGTACATGCTTTACCACTTCGGCCAAAAAAGTGCCGGTGCCGGTGGCAGGGTCAAGTATCTGCACTTTGTGTACTTCCTGCTCAATGGTTCTTCCCTGCTGGTTTATTTTTATTTTGGTTTTGCTGTTGTCTGCCAACCCCTGTGGTAAATTAAATTCTGTTTTTAAAATATCATCCACCGCCCTCACAATAAAATTAACCACCGGGTGCGGCGTGTACCATACGCCTCTTGCCTTACGGAGTTTGGGATCGTACTCACTTAAAAAGGTTTCGTAAAAATGAATGATCGGGTCTTCTGTTTTGGTATTCTTGCCATAGTTCTTCAGTAACTCTTCTACATTGCAGGCGAGGAAAATATCTACCAGACTATCCACGATCCATTTAATGCGGTCATCAATATCGGGACCGGCAATATAGCCAAACAGTTTGCGTAAAAATGGATTGCTTCGTGGTATCAACTCAGCCGCTTCATGCCGGCTGAATGTTGGCAGCGTTGGGTCGTGCAGTCTTGCAGCAAACATACCATAGGCAATGGTTTGAGCATAGATATCTGCAAAGGGTTTTGCTGTGATATCATGTATCAGTACTTTTTTAAAACCTTCCAGCTGGTCTTTTAGTGTACTGTTCTGGTGGTTCTCTTCATCACTGTTGAGCGATTTTTCAATCACATCTGCCAGTAACCTGGCCTTGCCTGCCATCATCTCTGCCAGCTTTTTACTACTCTTGATTGTTTGACTGATGTGGACGCAAAAATCTTTTATGAGATTGGTAAAATTGGCAAAGTTTCCGGTGATGGGAACAATGCTTCCATTGATGACTTGTGCAATGGCAATCTTTGTTACCAGCTGTCCATCCCGGTATAAATAAAAATCAAGGTAGTCGGTAAATATTAAATTGTTGAGTGATGCTTTGTACCTGTCAAACTGTTCTTTGTTGCCGGTTTTCTTAGCGCCTTCCAGGTCTTTATCGCCGATGTCTTTGGCTTCAATAAAACCAATGGGTATCTCTTTTTTTGTAAGGATATAATCAGGAGCGCCGCAGCTTTGCCGCTTGGGTTCGTTGGTAGCCCTTATATCCGGCACCAGGGTTTCCAATAATTGTTGCAAATCGCCCCGGAAAGTATGTTCCGTTGCATTACCGAGTTTGTATCTTTTGTTGATGCTGTCTAAATACTGTTCGATGGTCATGTTGGCAATAAAGGTAAATTGGGTTGGTATTGAATCTTTTAAAAGTAAATAAATGGATGGTTATTGCCAAAAGTGGGATGGAGACAGGTTATTCTTTTTCTTCTTTCTTTCCAGGCTTTGTTTCTTCAATTTTCTCAAGCAATAATTTCCTTACTAATTCATAAGCAGTTTGCTGGTCATACTTTTCTGTTGGCCTGAGAAGTGCTGCTATATCGCCTCTAAATTCATCATCCTGCATTTTAGCATCCATATTTTGAAGATAGACCTTTTGAGCCGGGGGTTCAGCTACTACAAAATGCATATAGGTATGATAACATTGCAGCAAAGCTTCTTTATTCATTTGTGGCACCTGTATCAAGGCCCTGTATAGATCGTATAAATCCCTGCCTTTTTTCCGTTGGTATAGCGCCCTTAGCTTGGTACCCAGCAATTCTTCCATTTGATAGGTTGTAATATTACAGGCACCAATAAACCAGGTAGAATTTACCTGGAAGGGGAAGTGCTGATAGCCTAATACTGAAAAGTGTTCCCGGCAATTAGTTTCTACTTTCAGGCGAAGATTTTGCACTGGTGGAAACTCTGATTCAAAGCGATAATGAAGGGTAAAATTGTTTTCTTTTTGTTTACGTACAGGCTCGCCTAAAAAAGCCAGCTTTTCCCTTAACCTGTCAACCAGGGGTCCAAATGGTTCTGCCGTTATTTGTACCAGGTCAATATCCTCAGAGTATCGGGGCTGTGGATGTAAATACAATTTATGCAGGGCTGTTCCTCCTCTGAAAGCAAGGCTTTTTGCCAAAAGATCATCAGAAAAAATTTCTACCAACGCACGGCAGATTACCAGGTCTTGCTCTACTTGTTCGTTGGTTTGCCAGGGCACCTGGTTGGACCATTCTATTATGTATGCTTGTGGTATCATTACTCAATTAATCCACCTCATCTTTATTTTATGTCTTATGGTATTAGCTATAAGTCGATTTCTATTTCTGTATTAACGATCACTTTCCATCTTTCGTCGGCTGCAAAACCTTTTACCGGGGCGGAGGCTTTCAGCGGTATTCTAAACAAAACGGATTTGTTTTTTTCGATAGCCCCGAACAGTGCGTTGGCCAATGGTTGGTTATCAAGTTTTTTATCCAGCAGATAACCCAGTCGCTGTAAAGCTGTTACAGGAACCTGTTGCAGCAAATCCTTATCAAATGCATCCGGTTGTATGCTTTCAACCAGCTCAGCCAATACGGTAACCACCCGGTTAATGCCGCCTGCACGTTTGTTATATTGTATTAAATCGGTTGCAGTTAATACCGGGTTGGAAATCTTCAAATATCCTGATTCAGTTTTTCTTGTGTCTAGTAATTTTTCAGGAATGTCTTTCTTGCTGATGTAATTTAATTTCAATCCTTTTTTTTTCATAGACCGCATCACGGGAAAGCAGGTTACTATAAAAAATTCTTGCGGCTGTTGATGAGACGCACCATGATAGGCCGCTGCGTTCAACATCGCCAGGTAATAAGGCCGATGCAGTTCTTTCATAAATGCATCTAAAAATAAGGCTGGTGGAAGAACGCCTTTTGACCTGTATTGTGGCGGTATAATAAGGTAATAACCTTTGTGAATAGAAATGATCTGCTCTTTATCAACCAGCCGTTTAAGAGCCGATTTATTGGCAGCAGCTGATTGTGCTGGAAAAGCGGAACGAAGCTGGTGCAATGCAAAAGCATATTTACCTTGAGCAAGTAGGTAACTTGTCCAGTTTTCTAAACTATTATGTGTTCTGACAAAACTCAAAAGAGTTATTTTTTGCAAAAGGTAGTGAAAAACGGTACTTTTTGCAAATTTTTTATGTTACTTTCCAATACAAAACTTACTAAATATATAATCCAGCCTATCCTCATTGGTCACCTCTCCCGTGATCTCTCCCAGGTAATGCAGGCACCTTCGTATATCAAGTGCCAGCAGGTCGCCGGGTAAATTATTGTCCATACCATTTTTAATATCGGATAAGGATTGTTGTACTTCCTTCAGGGCTGCATAGTGCCTGGCGTTGGTTACAATCGTACTTTCTGTATGCACCGTGCCCTGCACCACTTTATCCACCAGGCGCTCTTTCAAAATAGTAATATGCTGTTTTGCTTTGGCGGAAATAAATAAAATGCCATCGCCGGAAAATTTTTGCTGTGCTGCTTCCTCACCAATCTGGTCGATTTTATTCCCGATGGCAATATAATTTTTATTGAGCTGTTGTACTTCCAGCAAGGCAGTTTCCACGGCTGCCTGGGATTCTTCCACCACATCAAACAAATACAACACCAGGTCACTCTCCTTCATCTTCTCCCTGCTTTTTCCTACGCCGATCAATTCAATCACATCCTTACTTTCCCGGATACCGGCTGTATCAATAAGGCGGAATAAAATACCATTGATATTGATCACTTCTTCAATGGTATCCCGGGTGGTGCCGGCTATTTCACTTACGATAGCACGGTTTTCATTCAGTAATGTATTGAGTAAAGTGGACTTGCCTGCATTGGGTTTGCCCACAATCGCAATATTCACTCCATTCTTAATTACATTACCTAACTGGAACGAATCCACGAGTTGCAGTGTTTGCAGAGATAAGTGCTCGATGAGTGTATAAAATTTTGTTCTGTCGGCAAACTCCACATCTTCTGTTGCAAAATCAAGTTCCAGTTCTATCAAGGAAGAAAATTGTATGAGCTGCTCCCTCAATTCTTTTAAAACAGACGAAAACCCACCCCGGATATTGTGGATGGCAGTATTGCGGCTGGCTTCCGTATTACTGGCAATCAGGTCTGCCACTGCTTCAGCTTGTGTGAGATCCAGTTTGCCTTTTAAAAACGCTCTTTGTGTAAATTCCCCCGGCCTTGCCAGCCTGGCTCCTTTGGCAATGCAGGCATTGATCACCTGCTCCTGTATATACGGCGAACCATGACAACTTATTTCCACCACATCTTCACCTGTATAGCTCCTTGGGTTTTTAAAAAGTGACACCACCACCTCGTCAAGCATTTTGCCATTCTCTTTTAACAACCCTACATGCATCGTATGCGAAAGCTGAACCCTAAGGTCTTTAGACGGGAATAAGTCATTTACAATTGGAATTGACAGGCTGCCACTTAAACGTATAATGCCTATCGCACCTACGCCATGCGGTGTTGCCAGCGCCACAATGGTATCATCCCAGCCAGAAAGTTTATTGAGCATAAGGCAAAGATATGGGATGGCGAAGTAGGCAGGTAACGGTTTAAGGCCGGTCCAGTTTTACCTGCCTTTTTTAGATACAATCTGCAAAGTTCCTTCTGCCTCACTATCAAAACCGCGGCATCAATCATAGAGTCCAATGACTTTCGTCACAAAAAAGCTAACAGTCGTTAGTTTAGTTTTGCGGTATAAAAATTACTTATTTATGAAAAAAATCTTATTGGCCGGCTGTATAGTGATGGCTGGATTGGTAACATTTGCCCAAAACAAAACCGAGGTAAAAAATGACAATCAAAAATGGAAAGCGAGGCTTCGTCTTATAGCTATCATGCCACCTTCTTCCAGTTACGATCTTTCAGGTTCGGATGTAAAAATATCTACAGCTTTTGTACCAGAACTTGATTTCACTTATTTCTTTTCAAAGAATTTTGCCGCAGAATTGATTTTGGGTACCGCAAAACACTCCGTAAAAACTGTCACCAATGGTACAGAAGCCAAATTGGGCAGTGTATGGTTATTGCCTCCTACATTAAACCTGCAGTATCATATTCCCTTAAGTGGTTTTACACCCTATTTTGGTGCCGGTGTTAACTATACTATTTTCTATGGCGTAAAGGATGATGCAGTTTCACTGGGATATAAAAACGCTGTTGGTTTTTCAACACAGCTGGGTGCAGACATTGACATTAATAAAAAATGGTTCATCAATATCGATGTTAAAAGGCTCTTCCTCAAAACGGATGTTACAGTAAATACAGCTACCACATTAAGTGGCGTTAAAATTGATCCGTTCATTGTTGGGCTGGGTATCGGTGTTAAACTATAAGTTGTTTTAGATATACGTTGTTTTTTAACAGTTATCCGGCAGCGCCCCTTTTTAGGGGCGCTGCTTTTTTATACCTTTGAAACCAGGTTCATATTTTTCGCATGCACAGAAAAAAATTCATCAGGTCTATGTCCTTACTTCCATTTGCCGGGCTGCAATTAAAAGAGTTGGGCAAGATGACGGCCCCTTTCAGCAATACAGAAAAAATGCCCGTCCTTTTTTTAGGACACGGCAGCCCCATTAATGCAATTGAAGAGAATGAATTTGTAACAGGTTTTCGTACGGTTGGCAAACAAATTACAAAACCCAATGCCATCCTTTGCATATCTGCACATTGGGAAACCAGGGGCACTTTTGTTACTTCAATGGAAAAGCCACGGACCATTCATGATTTTGGTGGCTTTCCAAAATTATTATACGATGTTGAATACCCGGCTTCTGGTAGTCCTGACCTGGCAAAGCAAACAAAAGAACTTGTTACAAAAACCATCATTGGGCTGGATGACAAATGGGGACTGGACCACGGGGCCTGGAGTGTGATCAAACATTTATATCCCGAGGCAGATGTGCCTGTAATTCAGCTTAGCCTTGACCGTTATCAAACACCCCAATATCACTATGAACTGGCAAAAGAACTTGCTGTGTTAAGAGAAAAAGGGATACTCATTATTGGTAGTGGTAATATGGTGCACAACCTGGGCATGGTGGCCTGGGACAAGCTCAACCAACCCGGTTATGCCTTTGAATGGGCGGCCGTTGCAAGCGAGAAAATGAAACAGGGTATTTTAAATGATGACCATCAGCCTTTGATTGATTATAACAAACAAGGAAAAGAATTTGCGATTTCTATTCCCACACCCGAACATTACCTCCCCTTATTGTATGTGCTGGCATTAAAAGGCAAAGGAGAAAAAGCCAGCCTTTTCAATGATAAAGCATTGGGTGGTTCGCTTACCATGACTTCTGTAAAAATTGACAAAATATAAAAGAGGTACTGCTAACCGTTAGCTAATACTGTTTAATGCGGCAGCAATATTCCTTAATTGCTCTGTATGCCGTTTTGTATGCAGCATTTGAAAAGCGATCCACTCCAGCCGGGTAAAATTGCCAAAACCCGGCAAAGTTAAATCTGTACATTCTTCTGCCAGGTTAAAGCTGTCCAGGGCTGCGATCAGCCGGTCAAATTTCCCTGTGAGCAATAAAAGCTGCTCTTGCTTGTTGTGTGTGGCATCCAGGGGCAGTATAAAATCAGGGGCACTATACTTTTTCGTGAAGTCAAGAAATATAGATCTGACAAATGCGATTTTTTCATCCGCCGGTCTGCTCACTGTTTGCACATTGCCTTTTAGTATCCGCGTACTTACAGATTTGCATAAATGTTCCAGCACCTGACCGGCAGTCCAGCTTCCTTCAAATGGAACGACATCAATTTTATCGTCGGGAATAGAAGACACTACGGCAATAAGTGCTGACTGCGTTTGTTTAAGCTCATCCTTTAATGGCAGCATATCGTTTGTTTTGCATAAAAATAATTGGATTGAAAAGAAAGCGCCGGAGTAAAAATGACAAACAGTGGGTAACAAGCGACAATACTGCCAGCCTATGCAAGATTATAGCTGATTTTTCGTTTATATTACAGTTTGATACAAACCCATTTGAATGGACAACAATTATAACAAGGACCCGAAACTGCAAACAAACGGTTCAATCATATTTTCGCCAAGGGCGGTTGCCCGTTTCCTGGTATCCTGCATCGTGTTGCTGGCGCTGGGGCATATAGCTGCTTTTATAGAAGATTATGTGCGCCATGCTTATTCAAGAACCGCCAAAAATATTATCCGCTGGTTCGACTTTAATTTAGAAAGCAATGTACCCACCTGGTTTTCCGTGATCATATTGGCGTTTGCAGCTTTGCTGTTTTTTATCATTTACATACAAAAAAAGAGCGCCGGTACAAAAGGGGCTCATTACTGGTTAACACTCTGTTTTATTTTTATATTTATTTCGGTGGATGAAAGTGTGCAGGTGCATGAAGAAGTGGCTAAAATTCTAAGGCCTTCTGTAAGCAATGATGTATCGGGCCTGTTGTATTGGGCATGGGTAATACCCTATGGCATTTTTGCTATTGCTGCTGTCATTTATTTTATGCGTTTTGTCTTAAGTCTTCCAAAGCAAACCAGGAACTTATTTTTCCTGGCAGGTGGCATGTATATTTTTGGCGCCCTTATATTAGAATTGGCCGAAGGACATTTTTATGTAAAATACGGACTCGATCATATCTACAACCGCATCCTGTATTTTGTAGAAGAGCTCTGTGAAATGGGTGGCGTAACGGTGCTCATTTATGCATTGCTCAGCTATATGGCCGTTAGCAATACCAACCTGGCTATAGGCAAAAAATAAAAAACGCCGGATATATATTTTAGTATCTTGTTGCCAACTGCAACGAGTATATGTCAACTATTTCATTACCAAAACAACGGGTAGCCTCCATTGACTTTTTGCGTGGCGCTATCATGATCATCATGGCACTTGATCATGTACGGGATTATTTTCACTACACAGCTTTCCAGTACGATCCACTGGATCTTACTAAAACAAGTGTCCCCATTTTCTTTACCCGGTGGATAACACATTTCTGTGCGCCAGTATTTATGTTTTTGGCCGGCACCTCTGCGTTTTTAGTGGGGCAGCGAAAAGGCAAAAAAGAGCTGGCCGGCTTTTTATTAAAGCGGGGTGTATGGCTGGTATTCCTGGAATTGGTGGTAGTAAATTTTGGCTGGAACTTCGATATACAATTTCATTCTATTTTATTCATTGTTATCTGGGCATTGGGCATCAGTATGATCGTACTGGCAGGAATTATTTTTTTACCCATGAAAGCAATATTGGCGGTTGGAATAATCATCGTATTCGGTCATAATCTTTTAGATGGAGTAAGGGTACAGGGAGAAACACCCGCAGCCCTGGGTTGGTCATTTTTACACCAGCCTGCATTTTTTAAATGGAACGGACAGTTTGTATTGATTGGCTACCCGGTACTTCCCTGGATCGGTGTGATGATTTTGGGCTATTGTCTTGGTAACTTTTATGTTGCTTCTTTTGATGCTGCTAAAAGAAGGAAGCATTTATTACAAATAGGTGTAGCAGCAATTGTATTGTTTATCCTGCTGCGTTCGGGTAATTTTTATGGAGATGCACGTCATTGGGAAAAACAATCTTCTCCGTTGTTTTCCCTGTTGTCTTTTATCAGCACCAATAAATATCCTCCCTCCTTGTTGTACATATTAATGACACTTGGCCCTGCATTGATCTTTCTGTCCCTGACAGAGAATGTAAAAAACAGGCTTTCAAAAATCATATCCGTATATGGCAGGGTACCCATGCTGTATTACCTGCTGCACATTTACCTGATTCATTTGGCAGCGATGATCAGCTCAGAGATCTTTACTAGGTTTGACTGGAGCATGTGGATTTTAAAAGAACCGCTTTGGGTTACAGAAACATTTGCAGGTTACGGATACCCTTTAGTGATTGTGTATGCTGTATGGATCCTCATCGTGGCAGCGTTGTATCCCTTGTGCAAACGCTACGATGCCTATAAGCAGGC
>JAKQJG010000098.1 GCA_029561305.1 Bacteroidota bacterium
TTTATTGAGAATGGTTGTCAATGATACAATATTTGTGTGCGAATTTATTTCTTTATCAAACAAAGAAGTCAACTTTTGAAAAGTTGACTTCTTTTAATTCTATTCCTCTCCCAAAAACGGATACCTGTAATCCGTCACCGGCACAAAAGTTTCTTTGATCGTCCTCGCACTTAACCAACGGTATAAATTCAGCATGGAACCCGCTTTGTCATTCGTGCCACTGGCCCTGGCACCACCAAAAGGCTGCTGACCAACCACCGCTCCTGTTGGTTTGTCATTGATATAAAAATTACCAGCGCTGTTTCTTAATTTATTAGTGGCCTGCTCTACCGCATAGCGGTCCCTCGAGATCACGGCGCCGGTTAGGGCATAGGGTGATGTACTGTCAACCAGTTTCAAGGCATCATCAAATTTGTTTTCATCATAAATGTACACGGTGAGCACCGGCCCAAACAATTCTTCACACATGGTGACATAGTTGGGATCAAGCGCTTCAATGATCGTCGGTTCAATAAAGAAGCCTTCTGTTTTATCACACTTCCCTCCTACCCATATTTTTGCTTTGGCATCTTTCTTCCTGGCACCACGGATATAGGTTTCCAGTTTATCAAAACTCTTTTCATCGATCACCGCATTTACAAAATTGCTGAAGTTTTCCACGGTGCCCATTTGCATCGTCTTCACTTCTGCCACCAGTTTCTTTCTTACTTCTGCTGCCATGTTGCTTGGGATATAGGCCCTGGAAGCGGCACTGCATTTTTGTCCCTGGTATTCAAATGCACCTCTTGCCAACGCTGCCACCACCACATCAGGATCAGCACTCTTGTGTGCGATCACAAAATCCTTTCCACCAGTTTCGCCAACAATGCGTGGATAGGATCTGTACATTCCCATATTCTTCCCAATCGTCTCCCACATTTTATTAAACACACCCGTACTACCGGTAAAGTGTATGCCAGCAAAGTCGGGGTGATTGAAAACTACTTCACCAATGGTAGGGCCATCCACAAATACCAGGTTGATCACACCATCCGGAAGACCCGCTTCTTTTAAAATTCGCATGAACATCTGTGCGCTGTACACCTGTGTGTTGGCACATTTCCATACCACCACATTGCCACACATGGCAGCACTGGTAGGAAGGTTGCCACCGATTGCAGTAAAGTTGAAGGGCGTTAAGGCAAAAACAAATCCTTCCAGCGGGCGGTACTCTACCCTGTTGTTCACACCCGGACTACTGATGGGCTGCTGCCTGTAGATATCACTTAAAAAATGAACATTGAAACGGAGAAAATCTATCAGCTCACAAGCAGAATCAATCTCTGCCTGGTAACAGTTTTTACTTTGCCCTAACATGGTACAACCATTGATATAAGGACGGTACTTTGTCGCCAACAGGTCAGCGGCTTTTAAAAATATATTAGCCCTGTTCTCCCAACTCATGGCCGCCCATTTATCTTTTGCTCTCAATGCTGCATTGATGGCCCTGGTTACATGCTTTGCTTCACCAATATGAAATTTACCCAGCACATGATTGCGTTCATGCGGCGGACGGATCTCCATGGTATTGCCCGTTCTTACTTCTTCTGCTCCAATGTACATGGGTACATCTACCTGGTGACTTTTTAATTCAGCCAATACTTTTTTCAATGTTTCCTTTTCCTTTGAACCGGGCGCATAACTGAGTACTGGCTCGTTTACCGGTGTTGGATAATAAAAATCTCCGAAATTCATAAGCAATCAATTTAGATAATTATTGACGTGTTTTTTTATTTCTTTCTTCACCTGTTCCCAGGTCATATTATGTAAGCTCACAGGGTCTTCATCATTTTCAACATCATCAAAATAAAGCAGGGCCTGTGATATGGAAATCAACATTTGATTTTTTGGGAATTTCTCCCTGTAAAATGAAATGATATTTTCCAAACCAAACTTTTCCAGCAATAAATTGATGTCCCAAAAATCTTTCTTCTTTGCTCTTTGCAGAATGGCAAAAATTTTCATCGCCGCTATATCTTCATCACTTGCCATTCTAACTCCATCCACTATTTCAACTGGCCGGATCAACGGATGAAAATGATATTGTACAAAGTCAACTTTCACTCCATCAATATAAGCAAAAACACCAGGCGCATTATTTGGCACCGACGATTCAAAGCTTTCAAAATTGGCTGCTAAAAGATCTTTTAATTCCTGGTTGTCAAACTTTGATATACTGAATAAATCAAGATCAATTGATTTACGATGCCCAAACTTTAAAGACAAAGCAGTACCCCCAACCAATGTAAAATCTTTTAGTGCTGCAAGCCCCATCAGTTGTTTCAATAACTCCAGGGTAACTGGCTCAACTGTCTCTGTGTGTAGCATCTGAAATCTTCCGGTTTTAAATCAAACAGATTTTTTACAAAAACATAGATATCATAGCGAAGCCATTTGGCTGCAGTTAGTGAATTAACCACTACTTCATCTCCGTAATATCTTCTTGCCTGCCGAATGTCTTCCACATCTCCTCTTTCAAAAACACGCTCAATAACAAAAGCCGATTTTTTTTGATAATCGATCATATCAAAATTGACATCCCAAAAGATCCTTTTATTAAATTCAGGTTTTTGCATTCTTAAAAGTAAAGTTATTTCAACTGTTTTTCAACTTCTTCTCAACCCTCCGTTTCCTTCTCATTCATCAAATACGCCTT
>JAKQJG010000106.1 GCA_029561305.1 Bacteroidota bacterium
AGTAAAATATATGCTTTGGTAACCCACTGGTCGTAACTGCCTGTTTCTCTTATTACCGCCTGTGCTGCTTTTTCGGCTGCAGTAAAACTGCGCAGGTTAAACTGGCTGTTGGCAATTTCATAACGGGCTTCTGCACCCCAGGCCGATTTATTGATGGCAGCGCAGGATTTAAAGGAAGCGATAGCTGCAGTCCAGTCATTGCTCAACTGCTGTGATTTACCCAGCACTAAAAATGCGATGGACCTGTCATCTGTGCTCAGTCCTTTCCTTGCCAGTAACTGTTTGGCAGATTCATTTGCCTGTGCATAGTCTTTCAATTGATGATAACACCGTACAAGACCCCTCAATGCTTCCAGCTGGTTATCCTGGTTTACTGCTCCGGCAGCAAGTGAAGTAAAATATTTTTTAGCATTGCTGTAATCTTTTAATTCAAAGTAATGGATCCTGGCAGCAATCAATGTAGCTTTTTCGAAAAATTTATTCAGCCCTTTTGTATGCACATAATCATAACCCTGTAAAGCATTCTGCCACTCTTTGTTTTTATAATAACATTCGCTGCGGTAGAAATTGGCTTCCAGTGCAAAAGCACCGTCAGGATACTGGGAGATATAATTATTAAAGCCTTTGATAGCGCCTGTACAATCATTGTTGCTGTACTTTAATTCAGCAGCGGTATAAGTAAGTGAATCCGCTTCTGATACAGATATGTTCTTTCCATTCTTACGCATTAGTTCCACATACTCATTTGGCCTTCCTTCTTCCACATAAATAGCCTTGATATTCTCCAGTGCTTCATCTGCTTCCGGGGATTGCGGATACTGCTGTATCAATTGCTGATAGCTGGCGAGGGCATCATTGTTTTTATTCAGGTTATAATAACTCAACCCTGATTTTAGGTAGGCCATTGGTTTTAGTCCGCCTGTGTTGGCACCTTTAATGATCCTGTCTAAAAATGGTAAGGCGTCTGAAAATTTTTCATCCGCTATATAGGTATTCGCTATCTCCATATTCACATCCGGTACCAGGCTGCTATTGGGGTACTGGCGGGTAAGCGCATTGAGTGTGGTAATTTTTGAAGCGGAACTTTTTATACCGGCAATCAGGGCTTTTTGAAACATGGCATAATCGCTTTGCTGCAAGGCATTGCTGATCACATTCTCATACATTGCATTTGCTTTTGTATAGTCTTTGTTCATGAAATAGCAGTCAGCACTGCGTACATATGCATCCTGTTCTGTCAATAATGCGGTGGTACTATACTTAGATACGGGTTCAAAATAACCGAGCGCCTGTTTGTAATTTTCTTTTTTCATCCAGCTATAGCCAAGGTCATATTTTGCTGCAAAAGGCGTTGCTTCACCCTGTGCAGGCACATTACCCTGCAGGTACAGCACCAGGTGACGGATGGCTTCATCATATTTTTCATTGCGGTAGCTGATCTCGCCTTTCCAAAAATGTGCGTATGGAGTTACAGGGGAAGCTGGCATAGAAATGATATCACTAAATAACTGCTCCGCACTCGCCAGTTGCTGGTCGTTCATATATTCCACTGCCCTTCCATACAATATCCTTGGATACACTTTTTGCATGGAAGCAGTTGGATTTTTAAAAGACTGATACAATGCCAGCGCCTCCCTGAAGTTGTTGGTGTTTGCCAGCAGTCCCACTAAAATTTCTTTTGCTTCTGTATTGTACGTTGAAGAGGGATATTCATTGATAAAGCGCTGCATTTCTGTCAAAGCAATATCCTGGTACCCAAGTTCGTAAGAAAGTTTGGCATAATTGAACAATGCCACTTCCTGCTGTGCTTTGTTACTGCTGTTATAAGCACAGTACTGAAAGGCCGTTCTTGCATTGGCTTTCTGGCCGGTTCTTAAATAGCAATCCCCCAGCAGGTACATCGAGTTTTGTCCGAGCGAATCCTTTTCATTGCTCAGTTGTTTAAATCCATCAATGGCTTTGGCCAGTTGTTTATCTTCATAGTAACAGTAACTCAGTTCATACAGATCTTCTTTGGTTACTTTTTCACTGTTCTGCACATAATATTCCAGCAAAGGCAATGCTTTCTTAAAATTCTTTCTTTCAAAATAGATCTGCCCGGCCAGCTGTTTCATTTCCTTTTCATAATACAATCCTCCCCTGCTCAAAATACTTTCACTGTATTTCAAAGCCTCATCCTTTTTTCCCTGGAAATAAAATATCTCAGCGATATAATACGGCACGATGCCCTTA
>JAKQJG010000113.1 GCA_029561305.1 Bacteroidota bacterium
GGCAGGAAAAGTGTTTTGTTTGGTTCAATATTGCTGTATTCGCTGGCCACATTTGCGAATGGTTTTGTAACTAACGTGGAGCAATACACTATTCTTCGTTTTATAGCTGCTTTGGGATTAGCCGGTGAACTGGGTGCCAGCATCACACTCACCAGCGAAATGTTACCGAAAGAAAAACGGGGCATCGCCTCAGCGATCATTGCCACCAGTGGTGTGATGGGTTGTATCGCTGCTTACTTTGTTTTTAAGATAAGTGGTGAAGACTGGCGGCTCTGTTATTATATTGGTGGCGGTATGGGTATTGCCCTGTTGTTTTTACGGGCTGGCTTTTTAGAAAGCAGGATGCATAATGCAGTGCTAGAATCCAAAGTTCCAGTGGGCAACTTTTTAATGTTTTTCACCAGTAGAGAAAGGTTCTTCAGGTATTCCCGTGCTATATTGATCGGGCTGCCTGTTTGGTTTATTATCGGCGTGCTGATCAGTTTTTCCGATGTTTTTGCGGAAGAATTCGGTATCGGAGACTTCGACCAGTCCACTGCACTGATGCTGCAATACACTGCACTGGCATTTGGTGATATGGGCGCTGGCTTTTTAAGCAATTATTTAAAAAGCAGGAAGAAAACCCTCCTTATTTATTACTGTATTACGGCTGTTTTTATCTTTCTTTTTTTTGCAACCGAAGGTGGCGGAAGCGCTTTCAATATGTATCTGCTTTGCATGGGGCTTGGTTTTGGTTCTGGCATTTCGGTTTTATACATTACCATGAGTGCAGAACAGTTTGGCACCAATCTCCGGGCAACCGCAGCCATTTCAATTCCCAACCTGGTGAGAGGTTTTCTTCCGCTGATATCATTATTGTTCCAGTTTTTAAGGAGCGACAATGGTTTCAATGACTATGTTACCGGGGCATATATTACTGGCGCTGTGGTGATGCTGGTTGGTTTTATCGCTGTATTGAAAACGAAGGAAACATTTGGGAAAGAACTTGATTTTACAGAAATATAATTTACAACATCACATGTTCAAATGAATGATAAATACCGTTTACAATTAAGAACTGTATGGCAAAAGCAGTAAAAAAAACGGCAGTAAAAAAAACTTCGCCACTTTCTTCACAGCATTTAACTGCCAAATATTTTATGGAACCGGATGGATGCTTCGTTTTGCAGGTACAAAAGACAAGAATAAATTGTTGGCGCTTTTGGATAAATATGCCGCTATGATGCCCCGAACTTTACTGCGTTATTCTATTGAACACTTTCCTGGTAAAGAAAAAGAATATTACATGCTTAAGAAAAAACTATAAGGTGGTCAATATAGTGATCAATGGATTTACCGGTTGGCCAAACAAAGTCTCCCCTTCTGCATTTATTCCTGAAATAGAAAATGCTCAAAAACCTTTACAGTCCGCTATCCGGGCAACCAACATAAAAAAGGCCCCTCGTTTATAAATTAAACGGCTATTTAACTAAGTCAAATGTTTATTTTTGTCACTTCATCAAACAACTGGCAGCTCTGAACGGAAAGGCCCCGTGGCTGTTCAGGGAATCAACTCAACCTATGCTACGTCCGTTTATTAAAAAAAGGCTTTTTTCACTGGCAATACTGATCATACCTGTTGTATCTTTTTCACAAATAAACAATGACAGCCTGCTGCCTGTTGCTACCCTGCAAAATGTGGTTAGCTACGCTATACAACACCAGCCGGTTATTCAACAATCGCTGATTGACGAAACAATTACGGGAAATACGGTAAAATCAAAACTGGCAGAGTGGTTTCCCCAGGTAAATTTCAACTATAGCCTGCAGCATAATTTCCAGATACAACAAGCTATCATCGGCGGTAATGCGGTTAGGCTGGGTGTGGAGAATACCTCGATCGCCCAGTTCACTGCCTCGCAATATTTATTTAACCGGGATGCCTTGCTGGCGCTTCGGTCAAAGGGCGATGTGCTGACGCAATCAAAACAAACTACCGAAAGCCGTAAAATTGATGTGGCGGTAAATGTGTCGAAAGCATTCTATGATATCATCTCCACCAAACAACAAATAAAAGTGTCGGCAGAAAACATTAACCGGCTGGAGAAAAGCATCAACAGTGCCTTTCAGCAATACAAAGCCGGGCTGGTAGATAAAACAGATTATAAAAGAGCCACCATTACACTGAACAATACAAAGGCATTCAAACAGGCAAATGAAGAACTGCTGAAAGCAAAAACCGAATACCTCAAGTACCTGATGGGCTACCCGGTTGATTCTCCATTAGAACTGCAGTACGATACACTGCAACTTGAAAAGGAAATTATATTGGATACTTTACAAAAGGCCAGTCCCAATAACCGCATTGAATACAAGGTGCTGGAAACACAAAAGAAACTGCAGGAAGCAAATATAAAATATAACGAGTGGGCCTACCTGCCAAATGTGTCATTGAACGGAGCCTATAATCTTAACTACCTGAACAATGATTTCGGTAAACTCTACACCAATAATTTACCCAACTCATTTGCCGCACTCACATTATCGTTCCCGCTGTTCCAGGGAGGAAAAAGAAAGTATAATATTTCTACTGCACAGTGGCAATTGAAAAGAACGGAGTGGGATATTACGGCATTACAAAATACGGTGAACACTCAATATGCCAATGCACTGGCTTCTTATAAAAGCAATCTTGCCAACTATACCGCATTAAAAGAGAATGTAGCATTGGCACAGGAAGTATATGATGTGATCAACTTACAATACAGAAGCGGTATCAAAACATATATAGAAGTAATTGGTGCAGAAACTGACCTGCGTACATCACAGATCAATTATTACAATGCTTTGTATCAATTGATCTCAAGTAAAATTGATGTGCAAAAAGCGCTGGGACAGGTTCGATATTAAGTGAAAAAAGTCAAACAAAAAGATATGCAGTTTAGTAATTATAAAAAATATGCGGCAGTGGGAATAGTGGTCATGCTGGCATCCTGCGGTGGTGCTGATAAACAGCAACAGCAACAAGGTCCGCCGCCACCAACATTGGTTACCGTGGCTGATGTGCAAACAACAGATGCTGTGTATTACGATGAATATCCCGGAACCATCATTGCATTGAACCAAACCGAACTGAGGCCACAGGTAAGCGGCTATATTACGGGCGTGTATTTCCAGGATGGACAGAAAGTAAACAAAGGGCAGCGGCTGTACTCGATAGATGCCCAGGTGTACAATGCCAATTACCAGCAATCGGTTGCCAACCTGCAGGTGCAGGAAACCAATATGATGAAGGCACAGAAAGATGCTGACCGCTATCATGAACTTGAAAAACATGATGCCATCGCCAAACAGCAGGTGGACTATGCTGATGCTGCATTGGAAGCTGCCAAAAAACAGGTGGCTGCGGCAAGGGCTGCTGTAAACAGTGTAAGGGCCAACGTTAGTTTCTCTACCATTGTTGCACCTTTTAGCGGAACGATTGGCATTTCTAATGTAAAGACCGGCACAGCAGTAGTAGCAGGCCAGTCCATATTAAATACGGTATCAACAGATAATCCCATTGCGGTGGATTTTGCGGTGGACCAAAAAGAAATTTATCGTTTTGTACAGTTGCAGCAGCAAAAAGTTAATGCAAAAGACTCCACCTTTCTTATTGCGTTTGGAGCAGACATCTATCCTTACCCCGGCAGCATCAGCCTTATAGACCGGGCGGTGGATGCACAAACGGGCACCATCAAAACAAGACTGGTTTTTCCCAATGAAAAAGGCATGCTGAAACCAGGGATGAACACTTCTGTAAGAGTAAAAAACAATACTGCACAGCAGGCGGTTACAATACCAAATAAAGCAGTGAATGAACAACTGGGTGAGTTTTTTGTGTACGTGGTGGGCGACAGCAGCAAAGTGACACAGAAAAAAGTAGTATTGGGTAAACAGGTGGGCAGTAATATTATTGTGAGAGAAGGATTAAAGCAGGGTGATAAAATAGTGGTAGAAGGAATGCAGAAGTTAAGGGAAGGGGCGGTGATAACGACTGCAAAGGGTAAGTAAACTGTTTCTCGTTACTGGTTACTCGTTGATCGTTTCTTGTTTTGAAACGGTATACGATTTTTTAAAGAGAATAATGACGACGGATCATCTAACCACCAATGCAGTAATGGAATATTTTGCTGGCTTATAAATAACAAATATCAAATCCGGAATAATTTATAATGATCGCAGATACTTTTATAAAACGCCCAGTTACCGCCATTGTAATTTCTATTGTGCTGGTACTGGTGGGCATCATTGCCATGAACATACTGCCCGTGGCGCAATACCCGGACATTACGCCACCAACCGTAAGCGTTAGTGGCCTGTTTACAGGCGCCGATGCAGAAACGGTGGAACAGACCACCACTACGGCGATGGAAACCCAGATCAACGGTACTCCCGGCATGGCCTATATGAGCAGCAACAGCACCAGCAGCGGCGCCAGCAGTATCAATGTAACTTTTGATGTGGGCACCGATGTAAATATTGCAGCGCTGGATGTACAGAACCGGGTGAGTGTGGCGCAGGCTTCCCTCCCCGATGCGGTGAAGCGGCTGGGCGTTACCGTTAGAAAGCGTAATCCCAGTATCATGGTGGCGCTGGCTTTTTATTCCCCTGAAGGTTCACATGACGCTACCTTCCTGGGTAACTATGTAAACATCTATATCAAAGATGCCCTGCAGCGGGTAAAAGGTGTGGGCGATATTGTAAGCCGTGCGGATGATTTTGGTATGCGGGTTTGGCTGAACCCGGAAAAACTGGCAGCACTAAAACTTACACCAGCGGATATCGTAAGGGTGCTGAATGAACAGAACCTGCAGGTAGCGGCTGGAACGGTTGGCGGCAATCCCCAACCCAACACACAAACTTTTGAATACAGTGTACTCACCAACAGCCGTATCAATACTACGGAGCAATTTGAAAATGTTATTGTAAGAAGTGTCAGCGGTACGGGCAGTGCTATTTACCTGAAAGATGTCGCACGTGTGGAACTTGGCAAATTTGATTATGGAAGCAATGCGTTTGTAAATGGAAAACCTGCTGCTTTTGTATTGATATACCAGGCCCCTGGGGCCAATGCGCTGGATACATACGAAGGGCTGACAAAAGCTTTGACCGAACTGAAGAAATCTTTTCCAAAAGACGTTGACTACATGGTGCCGCTGGAAACGGTATCCGTAGTAAAAGTTTCCATTAAAGAAGTACTGCACACCCTGGTGGAAGCATTATTGCTGGTGGTACTGGTGGTGTTTTTCTTTTTGCAAAACTGGCGGGCAACCCTGATACCGGTTCTGGCTATCCCGGTTTCGCTGATCGGCACTTTTATATTTTTTATACCCTTTGGGTTTACCATCAACACGCTAACGCTCTTTGCATTTGTACTTTCTATTGGTATTGTTGTGGATGATGCCATCGTGGTGGTAGAAGCGGTGCAGCATTATATTGACCATGAAAAGCTGTCGCCAAAGGAAGCCACCAAAAAGGCAATGAAAGACATATCCGGTCCTGTTATTGCCATTGCACTCATATTAGCGGCTGTATTTGTTCCGGTAGGTTTTATACCGGGGATCGTGGGCAGATTGTACCAGCAGTTTGCCATTACCATTGCTGTATCAGTAATCATTTCAGCATTTGTAGCACTATCATTAACACCAGCTTTGTGTTCTATCATGCTGAAACCAGCAAAGGGTGAAAATGAGAAGAAAAATTTCTTAGAAAAATTCTTTGCCGCATTTAACAGCCGCTTTAATAAAATATCACATTCCTACACCAGGAGTGTAGGCAAATGGATCAAAGGCACACCCTATGTTTTGGTAATGATGGTTTGTTTATTTGTTGGCCTCTTCTTCCTTTTCAAAAATAAACCCACCGGCTTTATACCAACAGAGGATGAAGGAAGGTTATTTGTGACCTACGAAATGCCGGAAGCCAGTTCCACTACCAGGAGTGTGGCCATGTTACAAAATGTTATGAACCGTATTCAGCAGTTGCCTGAAGTAAGGGTTGTTGGTGGATTGGCAGGATTTAATATCCTTAGCTTTTCCCAAAAATCCAATGTGGGTACCCTGTTTGTAAATTTAAAATCATGGGACGATCGGGAAGGAAAAGAACACCATGTACAATCTGTGATCACTAAGATACAGCAGGTAACAGCCGACATCAAAGAAGCCAGGATACTGCCCATCTCCCCTCCTGCTATCCCCGGTTTAGGCGCCACATCAGGTTTCACATTTGAACTAAAGCAAACCACCAGTACCGACAATGTGCAGCTGTTTGAAAAAGTGGCAAGAGGCTTTTTAGACAGCCTGAACAAGCGTGCTGAAATTGCTATGGCCTATACCTTCTTTAATGCAAGAACACCTTCTTATAAAATTGAAGTGGACAGGGATAAAGCCAAACAATTAGGTGTGCAGTTATCAGATGTTTACAGTACCATGTCAACTTTATTGGGCAGCAGTTATGTAAATGATTTCAACTTGTATGGAAGAAATTTCCGGGTGATGGCACAGGCCGACAGCAGTTACCGTTCTTCGCTTGACAAGCTGGAAAAGTTTTATGTAAGAAATGATGCCGGCAATATGGTGCCGTTGAGTTCACTGATTGCTGCAAAAATAACGGAAGCGCCTGCCCTGATCACACACTACAATGTAAACAGGAATATCGAGATCAACGGTTCACCCAAGCCAGGCTTTAGCAGTGGCCAGGCGATAAAGGCATTGGAAGAAGTAGCCAAAACATTACCTGCCGGATATGGTTATGAGTTCAGTGGCATGAGTGCAGAAGAAATAAAAGCAGGCAACAGCAATATGCTGATATTCGGTATTTCAATTGTGTTTGTATTTCTATTCTTGGCAGCACTGTACGAAAGCTGGAGTATTCCTTTCTCCGTATTGTTTGCGGTGCCTGTTGGTGCATTTGGATCTATACTAACGTTAACGCTGCTCCCAAATCTTACCAACAATGTGTATGCACAAATTGGTTTGATCACACTCATCGGGCTGTCTGCCAAGAATGCCATTTTGATAGTGGAATTTGCCAAGGAAAGGGTAGACAGGGGTATGGATATCGTTCATGCTACATTGCAGGCAGTGCAATTACGTTTGCGGCCCATTATCATGACATCACTGGCCTTTATACTTGGCGTATTGCCGTTGGCATTCGCAAGTGGTGCTGCTGCAGAAAGCCGCAAAACCATTGGCTGGACTGTATTTGGCGGAATGATCGCCGCCACTACACTGGCCATTTTTGTAGTGCCGGTGCTGTTTGCGCTCATTACAAAGGTCAGTTACGGCAGAAAGTTAAAAAGACTGCAGGAGAAACAATCAGAAGAGGCTGCGGTGGATGATTCGATTATACAAAATAAGCTGAGTTAAATTACGATCAATAAAAGATGATAAAAATTGCAGGCTTACACCCTGCAATTTTATTGTACAGAAAGATTACCGGTGATCCTGAATTTTTTATTAGCCACCACAAACAAACTGGCTGCAGAAGCAACCGTTTGATCTACATTTAAAACAGCTTCTCCACTACCAAGCGGATAAATTACAATCTGTTCACCGGCAGGTAATACCGCAGGAGGTATTTCTCCATTTGACCAGTTGATGGCATTACTCCAGTTGCCGTTACCAATAAAAGTATAGACCTTAGGAGCCGTGCTGTTGCACATTACATAATTGAGCCGTTCCCAAATACTGTTGCACAATAAAAAAGGCACTTCGCCTTCATCTGCATTTCCCATACGCACCACTACCAGGCCTTTTGAGGGCGCAATACTGATGATCTGACCATTTTTGCCAATAGCGGCATACATATCTGCTGGTGCTGCCGGTGCATAACTACCAGGAAGTACCAGTTGTGAGCCGGGCACCATATACGACCCATTTCCATTTAACCACCACAGGTACCCGTATCCGTAATTCAACGTTTGTGATATATTTTTCATGTCACTGATATAAGCTGAATCACGCAATAATGTATCGCCATTCCAAATACAATTGTTTTGCATGAACAATCCAAATCTTGCCATACTCCTGGGTTTACTGTAGTATACATTATTAAATCCAACCGTAACCCATGCCCCGGTAATACCGGTTCTTGTTTTTAATGCGGATTGCGTATAGGCGTTTATGTTTTGCCCTGTTGCTTCTGTCAGCACTTTCTCCAGCAGCGTATAAGGCGCATTGTGATAAGCCCATCTTGAACCTGCTGCGGCTTTATAAACCAGGCAGGGAGGGTCAGTGCAATGATTATCTGTTACGCCATCATCAAGCCCAGTCGTCATCGTAAGCTGGTGAAGGATACTGATACTATCTTCCTGTTGGCGGGTGCAGTTCGTCCATCCTACACCAAGATATTCAGAAGAAGTATCAGAGAGAGACAAATATCCCTGTTCCTTTGCTTTGCCCACCAAAAACGAAGTGAGTGTTTTACCGGCAGAAGCCCAGTACCACAAACTATCCTGGGTAAAGCTTCCAAAATATTTTTCGAGTACGATCTTTCCATCTTTTAACACGACAAAGGCTTTTGAGTTTTGCTGTTCCAAAAAATCGTAGAGGGAGTCAACCCTGTCTGTACACCAGCCTAAGGAAGCGGGAGACAGCGTATCCCAGTTATTACCAATTAGCGGTGGAAAATAAAGCGTTTGAGCCTTACCGGCAGTTGAAACAAAAAGCAGCAGGGTGATAAAATATTTGCTCATCAGGTATAAAATTAGCTTTTGTTTGACTTTTTCATTTTAAATGGTTTAACCGGGCCTGGTAAAAGATAAAAAAAATCTCCTGCACAATGGCAGGAGACTGGATCCAAAGTCAGGATTTGCTTTATAGTATAGCTACATCAAATTTTCGGAAGATGGCCTTTACACTGCTTTCAGCTTCCTTATCAGAAAAATTTTTGCTGTTAACTTCATTGGTGGTCCATCCTTGCCATACAGTTTTGTCTGTATCCGTATCCGTCATGGTGATGGTGCCTTCCTTTACAGGCACTCTCCTGTCGTCATATCCAACCAGTTGCGAAGGATAATACACGGAGAAGAAACGCCTGCTGTACGGATTGTAAAAAGTACGGGTAAAGGAACGGGAGTAAACAGGACTGCTTTGCTGCATTGTTGTTTTCTCTACCAGCACATCAAAGTTCAGCAGCACATCCGGATTTTTTTCGTTACCAGCTATCCCTGTTTTTCGAGTTCTTTGTCCACTACAGTTTTAATATGCTGTTCTGTAAAGGAGCTGGAATTTTTAGCTGCATCCTTTAGGTCGCCGGCTTCAGACCAGGCGTAAGTTTGGTTGTCGCTGAAGTTTACGGTTTCATCCTTTTGTACATGTGCGGTGGGGCCGCAACCAATCATGACAAATGAAACCAGGGCTGCGGAGCCCAGTAAGATCATTTGCATCTTTTTCATAGTTGTAGTTTTTTAATTGCTTAATTGTGTAAGTACTTACTACAAAAAGTATGCGGTGGATGGCCAAAGAAATGTGAATGACAGGAGAAATAGTAAAACTAAAATTGTTTAAAATAAATAGCGGGTAGGCTGTTAAAAAATAACATCAAGCGATTGACGGATGCTGGTATATACCATATCCAGTTCATCTTTTGTGATACAGTATGGCGGCATGATATACACTACATTGCCCAATGGCCGGAGAAAGATCCCCTTACTAAGATAATATTCATAAGCCCGGGACTGGATAGAATTAAAATAAGAACTGGCTTCCCGGGTTTTCAATTCTATTGCAAGAATGGTTCCGAGTTGCCTTACTTCTTTTATTGAGGGGTGATCAGGGAGGGAGGCTGCAAATAATGCATGCGAGGAAACAATAGATGAGATTTGTTGCCGGCAGGTATCAGCATTTAAAATATCCATGCTGGCATTGGCTGCTGCACAGGCAAGAGGGTTGGCGGTATAGGAATGCCCGTGAAAAAATGTTTTCAGTTTATCATCCGCATAAAACGCTTCGTATATTTTTTGAGAACAGGCCGTCACTCCCAGGGGCATAAATCCACCAGTAATTCCTTTACTCAAACAAATAATATCGGGCTTATTTACCAGGTATTCAATAGCAAAGTTTTTACCGGTTCGGCCAAAACCTGTCATTACTTCATCAGCAATACAGATAATGTTATGTTCCTTTGCAAGACCCGTCAGTTCATCCAGGTATTGGGCCTCGTACATCAGCATACCGGCAGCACCTTGTACCAATGGTTCAAAAATGAAAGCTGCCACATTGTTGGTTTTTGCAACAGCTGCAAACTGTTCTTTCAGCAAATCAATATTTGCTGCTGTTGGCAAGGGCAATCTTTTTACTTCAAATAAAAAAGGATTGAATGCTGCGTTAAAGGCATTTCTTTCGGCTACACTCATAGCGCCAAATGTATCGCCATGGTATGCATTTTCAAATGCGATGATGGTTGTTTTTGTAATGCCCTGGTTATGCCAGTATTGTATGGCCATCTTTAATGCTACTTCAACAGATGTTGAACCATCATCACTAAAAAAAACTTTTGAAAAGTTACGCGGCAACATACTGATGAGCTTTTTACTTAACTCTATAGCAGGAGTATGCGTAATACCGGCGAAAATTACATGCTCCAGTGTTTTTGCCTGTGCTGCAATTGCATTGGCAATGGCTTCGTTACAATGCCCGTGAATATTCACCCACCAGCTGGAAATAGCATCAATATATTCTTTTCCATCAGCAGTATATAATGTGCAGTCTTTCGCTCTCACCACATGCAACGGTGCTGCTGCGGTTTTCATTTGTGTAAATGGATGCCAGATATAATTCTCTTCCATGATTTACAAATGTAGGGAAACTGTTTTGGCAAAATCAGCGATCACCGCAGGAGTGATTACGTCAAATTGGGGAATAGAAAACAAGAGCGGCAGTTTAGTGTATTGCAAAATAAAATCCCTTGTTGATAAAAATTCTTGTCCACAAAAAACCAATCCTTTTACAGGAACACTTTTTTTGTGCATGGCTTCTGCCGTTAACAGGGTGTGATTGATACTGCCGAGATAATTGTTGCTCACCAGTATCACGGGTAAGTTCAATTGTTGCATTAAATCGATATTAAGAAAGCTGTTTGACAAAGGACTCATGATACCACCTGCGGTTTCAACTACAATCGAATTGTTTGTATTCGGCAATAAAAAATCTGCTGGCTTTATCTCAACTCCATCGATTTCAGCCGCATAGTGCGGAGAGGCAGGGATAGTTAGTCGATATTTTTCCGGATGAACCTGGCAGTGGGGATTCGTAACATTTCTTTTAATAAAAATACTGTCGCTGTCATTCAACTCTCCTGCCTGTACCGGCTTCCAATAATCGTATCCCAATGCCTGGCAGATGACTGCGGAGCAAACTGTTTTGCCAATGCCTGTGTGTATACCTGCGATGATGATGTTCATGGGTATCTATTTATAATTAAGAAACAGAATTTCAATAACTGAAGTTCATTATTTCAGTAAACATTCTGTCAATTTCTTCATTGCTGTTAAAACTATGGAGGCAGATCCGGATCCGTTCTTTTCCCACAGGCACAGTCGGCGCCAAAATGGGGCGAACAAAAAAACCCTTGTCAAACAAATAAGTTGCCATTGCTTTTGTATTAAAATTATCCCCCACTATGATACCTTGTACAGGTGAATAACTTTCTATAAATCCAATTGAAGTTTCCGCCGCTATCTTACTTCTAAAATATTGTATCAACTCATGAAGTTTTCCCCTGTCTGCAGCAGGCAATAAGCTGTAAGCCTTTTGAATCAACAAATAATTATGCGGTGGCAATGCAGTGGTATAAATAAAACTCCTTGCCTGGTTAAGTAAAAAATTACGCAGCACATTACTGCCGGTAACCACGGCCCCATGTAAGCCTAAAGCTTTACCAAATGTATGCACCACGGCATACACGTCATTTTGCAAATTATACTTACATACAAGCCCATCTCCTTTCTCACCATACACACCTGTTGCATGTGCCTCATCCACTACCAGCAAGGCATCGTGTTTTTTGCAAATGGCTGCAATTGCTGGCATGGGTGCCTCATCCCCATCCATTGAATAAATAGACTCCACTGCCACGATCTTTTTGCCCGTTGCATTGTTTAATTTCTTCTCCAGGTCTGCCAGATCATTGTGTTTAAAGCGCAGGCGGTTGGCATAACTCAGTCTCATGCCATCGATTATACTGGCATGTATATATTCATCAGAAATATAGGTATCTCCTTTACCCGCAAGGCAACTAAACAAGCCCACATTGGCCATATAGCCAGTGTTGAATATTAAGGCCGCATCACGGGCATGAAAGCCAGCAATCAACTGTTCTGTTTCTTCTGCTAGTTGCGAATTACCGGTGATAGAGCGGCTGCCAGTAGCACCCGAGGGAAGATCAGTATTATCAATAGTAAGCAACCCGCTTTTTGCAAAACCGAAATAGTCGTTGCTGCTGAAATCAATTTTACCATCTGCAAACAGTAACGAACGAAAAGTGCCGTAAGTTTTTTTTTCATCCAGCTTTTGCTGAAGGTATGCGTCAAAGTGTTGATTGCTGTTCATATTTCCTGGGTGGGTCACTCCCCAAGAGTGGCTCACCCCGTTAGTTAAATTAGCTGTTACAAACAAAGATGACAACTCCTCCTAGTTGTCATCTGAAAAAACATATGAGGTGAGCCGCCCTTAGGGGGCGACCCACCTGTTAAGCCATTTCTTTTTCTTGCACATCCTTAAATGCTTTTCTCGGCGTTAATCCCAGCATTTTAAACATCTGCATGTCTGTATCAAAATCAGGATTGGGAGTGGTTAATAATTTTTCCCCTGCAAAGATCGAATTAGCGCCAGCCATAAAACACAGTGCCTGCTCTGCAATAGACATGTCATTCCTTCCTGCACTCAGTCTTACCACACTCTTAGGCATCAATATCCTGGCTGTGGCGATCATGCGAAGCATTTCATCAATACCAATCCGTTCGTTATTTTCTAATGGGGTACCCTTTACCGCTACCAATGCATTGATGGGCACAGAATCCGGGTGTACTTCCATAGTGCTTAAAGTATGCAGCATCTTGATCCTGTCTTCATCTGTTTCACCCAGGCCAACAATACCACCACAACAAACACTCAGCTTTGCCTTACGCACATTATTCAGTGTATTAAGCCTGTCTTCAAAAGTCCTGGTGGTAATGATGTTATTATAATTATCATTGCTGGTATCAATATTATGATTGTAGGCAAAGCAGCCAGCTTCCTTCAAACGTTCTGCCTGTTCGTAAGTAAGCATACCCAGTGTGCAGCAAACTTCCAGGCCCATATCATTTACTTCACTTACCATTTCCAGTACCCGGTCAAAGTCGCGGTTATCACGCACTTCCCTCCAGGCCGCACCCATACACAATCTTGAGGCACCATTTGCTTTTGCAACAGCGGCTCTCTCTTTTACCTTTTCCACCGTCATCAGTGGTTCCACTTCCACATCGGTATTATACCGGGCTGCCTGCGGACAATAGGCACAATCTTCTTTGCAGCCCCCTGTTTTGATAGATATCAAGCTGCTGATCTGCACTTCTGCATAGGCTTTGTTTTGCCTGTGTACCGTGGCAGCTTCAAATATTAAGTCTAATAATGGGCGATTGTATATTTCCTGTATTTCACTGAGTGTCCAATTATTTCTTATGGTCATAAGTGCACTTTTTATTTACAAATATATAGCCTCACACTCGTTCTGAATTGAATATTGAGCATTGCACATTGCTTATTGAATATTTTATTTTTTTTCCTCAAAAAATTGCGCAATTTTCAAGAATCATTATTCAATCTTCAATTAATACGACTCGCTCTCATTCGGAAAATCCCTGCTCTTCACATCCTTTACATATTGCTGGATAGCACTTGTGATCTGTTCATCCATATTTAAATAACGGCGTAGAAACCGGGGTTTAAATTCTGTATTGATGCCAAGCATATCATGCATTACCAGCACTTGTCCATCACAATGTCCACCAGCACCAATACCAATGGTTGGTATGGTTAAACTCTCAGTAACTTCTTTTGCCAGCGCTGCCGGAATTTTTTCAAGCACAATGGCAAAGCATCCTGCTTCTTCGAGCAGCAATGCATCCTTTCTTAATTTATTGGCTTCTTCCTCATCGGTTGCCCTGACTACATAGGTGCCAAACTTATTAATGCTTTGTGGTGTCAGGCCCAGGTGCCCCATAACGGGTATGCCTGCACTCACGATCTTTTTTACAGAGTCCAGCACTTCTTCACCACCTTCCAGCTTTACGGTGTGGCCGCCACTTTCTTTCATGATGCGGATGGCACTTGCCAATGCTATCTCAGAATTGGACTGGTAGTAACCAAATGGAATATCCACCACTACCAATGATCTTTCACGTGCCCTTACCACACTTTGTGCATGATAGATCATCTGGTCGAGCGTGATAGGCAAGGTGGTGGTATGACCGGCCATAACGTTGCTGGCGCTGTCGCCTACCAATATAATATCAATACCCGCCTGGTCAAATAACTTGGCGAAGGAAAAATCATAGGCCGTGATCATGGAGATTTTTTCCCCGGCGGCCTTCATTTTTTGAATGGTGTTGGTGGTAACTTTCTTGTATTCTTTTTCAGGAGCCATAAAATTGATTTAATGGTGAAGCGGTTCTTTTAGAAAACCTGTGAGAGTAATGGCCCTGCATTAGAATAAAACAATACTCAGGATAAATGACAGCGTAAATGTAGAAAAGATTTTGGGAAAAAGAAATAGTTGAAAAAAATGATAATTTCTATTTGCATAAAGGTTATAAATTTATTTATATGTTTAACTCTTTTTTGAAGAAGAAGAAAACAGGCCTTATGCTGATCCTGGTTCTTGGAGTGCTATTTAGCTTAGTGGGATTTATAACACTCACTAAGGATGCCAGTCTGGGGCTTGATAACTGTGAAGTAATAACCGGGAAAGTGGCTTTTAAAGATATTATCCGGATAAAGCGTTATAAGTATAAAAAAAATCACTTCCTCTTTAGCTTGTCAAATTCCAATCAATCCTTTATCATCTTTCGAAGCAGTGAAGGGTATTCAGACCTGGATTATCAAATCCGTCAAGGAGATACTTTAAAAGTTTACTTCAAAACTGCAAAAAACGGTTACAACAAAAAGGTGTACCAGGTTGAAAAAGGAGACAGGGTTTTGGTAAGCATTGATGACTTTAAGAATACATCTGCCCCGATCACTGTATTGTTCCTGTTTACTGGTTTATTCCTTATTGTACATGTTGTTTTATCATTCAAAAAAATGAGTATTGCAAACCTGCTGACAAGTATTGTTGATATAGCTTCACGGAAAATGAAATAATAAAAGCACAACCAGAGAGGTAATCTTTAATAACGCCTCACCTCATCGAATACAAAGAATAAAACTGTATCCCCGGTTTTCCTTCCAATACCACCAGTTGCTCTTTCTTTTGCCCACCCGTTCCCTGCGTGGTAACAGTAAGCGTATTGACACCCCTGTCGAGTGGTATACGGGTATAAAAAATCGTACCCGGCAGCGACTGCCAGTTACGGGTATCTGCTTTTTCTGTGGCCCGGTTAAAGATCTTTAGTCCAAGTGCAACTAACTCCCGGGCTGCCTCCTCGTTTTTTTCTTTCTTTGTTTTATTCTGTTTATCGTTCCGTTTAGGCGTGAGCGCCAGTTCTGTAAGTTTCTTCAATGCCATCCGGCTGAGAGCCGTAGCGAGTTCCTTACCAAACCGCTGCTGTAGTGTTTTTTCTGCCACCACATTAATGTTCTCTGCTTTTTCAAGAGAATACAACGCACCTGATAAACTAATACTGCCGGAAGTATATGCCATGGGCTGCGGAACATATTTTGGCAATGCTACAGCAAACATTTGTATATCTGATAAGCGTAGATTACTGTTATAGCCCTGTATCGTATTATCAAAAGGGTAATTATAAAAACCAGCATTATCCCGGAAAAAATAATTTCCACCGTTGGCAATAATATTAAACTGTATGGTTTGCTGATCTTTTACCGGGGCCATGCCGCTCTCCCAAAAAATAACTGCTTCACCGCCTTCTGCCGCAGGCGCATGTTTATAGGTCAGGTCAAACAGTTTTTCATAACGTTCAAGCTCAGCCGAAAAACCCATTTTACTGGCAGTACGCAGCACATCCTTTTTTAATTGCATGGGGATTTTTACACCGTAGTATTCATTGCTGTTATTTAAAAACAGATCTGCTGCATTCCTGTAAGCAATAAAAGCATTGTTAATATCATTGGCTTTTTCATATACCACCCCCTGCAGTATCATCGCAAAAGCATCGCCACTGTATTTACCTTCTTTACCATTGTTCTTATCCTCCTGCCTGTTCGATTGAAGGGCAATCCTTCTTACTTCCACCAGGGCAGCTTCCATATCACCCAGGTAACAATAATTAAGCGCCTTGTAGTAATACAGCATGAAAGTTTCAAAATCCTCTGGCTGGTATTTGGTTAACATGGGATTCAACAGCTGCGTTGCAAGCACATCCTTCACAGATTTACGGCTATCTTCGATGGCGAGGTCGGCTTCGTTCAGATAACGGTTGCTGCTGTCATACTGTTGCATCAGGTGCAGGGTCCTGCCTTTTTCCATGAGGTACAACACCCGGTTACGGTCTGCTTTCAGCAAGCCGATTTTATCAAGATCATCATTGGCTTTTGAGAAATTTCCGGCAGCAAGACCGTCATGATATCCCTGTATCCGCTGGTAGTACGTAGCACAGGACTGCAGCATCATTAATATGCTGATCCCTGCAACTAATTTTGCCCCTTTTTGTACAAATGAAAACATGCGGTGGAATTAGAAGATAAAGTCTGTCCGTTACCGTTAGTTCTTTACATATTTGGCTATCTTCTTGTCACCTATCCACACCACTTCATTGGTCTGGATATCGGTCAACTCCAGGTTTACCTGGTAGTACACCACTCTTTTTTTCTTGTGCTCATCCACTATTGAATTAATAGAACCCTGCAATATATAGTCGGCACCCACTTCCATCCCAAACTTTTTCATAGTGCTGGCGGTAGCGTTTGTTTGCTGGTCTGCTTTTTCTGCCCTCAATTCTTCTCTTTTTTTACCGGCCTGCACCACCCTTACTTTCTGCGTTTTGATGAATGCCTGTTCAAGGTCTTTTACAAAAGTTTCTGCTTCTATATGTTCATGACTTTTATTATCAACCAGGCCGCAGATCACTACAGGTTTCTGCCCGCCTTTGGCCTGCATAAAATTGGTTAGCCACACAGCTTTTAATACATCATCGGTTAATTGTTCTGCGGTTAGCCGGCTGTCGGTATTATTCCACCTTCCACTGATGTCAATCTGTTCTTCCGGGCTAATACGGGTTACTTTGCGGTTGCAGGAAAAAATAGTTATGGTAAAAACAATGAGTACAAGCGTAAATATCCTGTTCATAAATTGATTTGATTATGATTAATAATATGGTTTTACAAAAAGCAGTTTAGCGCCACCAGCTGTACAACAGCAAGGGTAATGTAATGTCGTAAATGGGAGAAAGCAAACGGTTACCCCAGCGGCCGCCACCACCCCAGCTATTATCATACCCATAATTGGGATAGTTGTAATAACTGTTGTTTCGGGCCCTTTCTAACCTGAGTTCCCTCCGGAAAGCTCTGCGCTGGTTGCGGCTTTCAATTTTTCTTTCATACCAATCGGGGGCACTGTAAGTATTTTGCTGCGTGGTGGCATGCCATTTATTAATGGAGTCTGCCATTTGCATATACTTAGTCCTGCTGATCTCAAAATTTGGATTTTGGTCCGGCAGAAGGGAATTGCTTTGTGCTGCTGCAGGCAGATAAGCGCTAAACAGAACTAAATAAAGGAAGTGTAGTTTTCTTATCATATTGTAGAATTTTATTGCAATAATATAACAACGCAATAGTACTTTATGCTGCGTTAACCGGGTGTTAAATTAAACTTTTGGTGGATAATTTGAAAGTTTCAGGCTGCATTTTAATTAGACCTATACCAAAACGCGGCAGGAAGTACAGGAAACGCTTTAAACTAATTACCGGCCGGTTCATTTTATGGCTGCTGATCTTTCCCCCGGCCTGTTTGCAAAGCTGATGTAAAAATCAGCTGGATCGTTCAGCACATAAATCGTCCTGCCACCGTTCATTTGGCCATTTACGTCCCCTTGCATAATAATATAGGGCGAAACTAAAGATACCTTTTACATTGTAAACTAAAACAGCATCAAAAAAATCAACCCGATATTATCATCATGATCAAAGTAAAAGTTATTTCTGTATGCACATTGTCACTTTTAAATTGCTTCCTTATTGCAAACGGGCAGAACAATGCCACTGCTAATGAATACATGATGCAGGCTGCCAGTTTTAAAAAAAATATGCAACCGGACAGTGCGCTTATTTATTTGGAAAAAGCAGCTGCCGTATTTGAGAAACTGGGTGACATTGAAAATGTGATTAATGCATATAACCAGTCAGGTGTTATACTTACCAGGCAGGACAAGTATGAAAAAGCAGTATTTTATTTAGAAAAAGCATTATCAGCTTCAAGTAATTTGCCTGATACGAATCACCTGTTTATTGCAGCTACTTATATAAACCTGGGTGTGGTATATAATGCTGAAGGAAAATATGAGCAATCCTTAATGTACCATTACAAAGCCCTTGCGATCCGTTTATTGAAACTGGGCCAATACCATGCTGACGTAGCAACAAGTTATGGAAACATTGGGAACGTGTACCGCAATAAAAATCAACTTGACAGTGCTGAAGAATCCCATTTAAAAGCGATGAAAATAAGGGAGAAGGTTTTTGGACCTTCAAGTGCCGAGATCATTGAATCGTATGCCGGCCTTGGTAATACTTACAGGGAGAAAAAGGATTATAGCAGCTCACTGGCATATTTTGAAAAAGCCTTGAATAATAAAATTATCCAGCGTGGTGAAGGTCACACCGACCTGGTAAAATTTTACAAGTATATCAGTGATGTTTATTACCTTATGAAGAACAAACAAAAAGGGGATGAATACAAAACCGCATGGGAGAAAATTGAATAGGCCAGTATGCAGGTAGTAGTTTTGTTTCATAGGTTACCGATTGTAATCCGGGGGTTGCTTGTTCCAGGCCGGTCATGTTGTTTTCAGCTTCGTTATATTCTTCGAAAGCAGTATCATTCCCTGCTATAAATTGTACCCTTGCCGGCATACCAGGAATATAATACACATGCAGCAAAACTAACTTTCCGTCAAAAGCCTGTGCAATGGAAATGGCATACTCCAATGCATTTTTTGAAATATTTTAAAAATCAACCGGCACTAGTATGGTTGTTGTTTTTTTATTATAAAAAATTAAAATTGATCATTCATCAACCCTGTTTATTTTTTATCAGCAGCAACCATTCCATGTCTTTTGCAATCGCCATTATTTTCTTCTTTTCTCCTGCAATGTGTACAATATCTCTCCACTTAAATACGGTGGCAAAACCGGGGTTCAGTATCCGGTTTTTGCCGTTCAATTCCAACCACCAGGCCATGGGTGCGTTCCCCCAGCCCGCAAGCAGTTTCTTCTCACCAAGGAGTGACCGTGCTTTTTTCAACAGGGTAGGTAATAAAAACAACACCAGGAAGAAAAGCAGTTTCAAAACAGTGAACAATACTTCGCCACCCTGGAATTGTTTAGTAACGGCGATTGTTGACAACAACACCCTCAATAAAATAACAACGATATCCTCCACCACCAGCACGCCAAATACGACCCTGGCATACTTTTTTGTCTTTACTCCGAGCTCGTCGAAAGCCCCTATAATGATGGTGGGGGGGGAACTGGCCAGCATGCCTCCCAAAAACAAACTGTCGATTGAAGACCAGCCCATCCACCGGCCTGTAAAATAACCGACAGTTGTGATAAACGCAATTTGAAACAAAGCTGTAACAGAAGCCGGGCCGCCCACCCGCAGTAATTTTTTAAAACTGAATTCAAGTCCCAGGCTGAACAGCTGGAATACCACACCGATCTCAGCCCATATTTTTACATTGGCAATATCTGCCACTGTGGGCAACAAATGGAAATACGGCCCAACAAGAAAACCTGCAATGATTACGAAAGATCAGCGTTGTTACAGCTCCCGATACCAGTATCAGTGCCAGGTCTCTTATCAGGTCCGGTAAGTGTCCCAGAGATCAACTACATTAATTTCACAACTACATCTTATTACGCTGCACCATCGCTGGAATGATCCTCATTTGTCTTCTCATCTTTGTTTTCCTTTTTTCAATCTGCCGTTCCATCGCTTCCACCGCCTTTGAAAGGGCTTCCTCAAAACTAAATGACTGTGTACGGGCAATTAAATCGTTTCCTGGAATAACCAGCCGCATATAACACAACCTGCTTTCCGGTACCGCCTGTTTTTGATTGGTTAATCTCACCTCTGCACTGATAACGGAACCAAACAACCGTCTTAACTTTTGAAGTTTTTTTTCTACTTCTTTCAGCAACTGCTGCCTAATGCTGCAATTCACAGACTGGATTATAATTTTCATGATTACTTATTTTAGTGTTATTAATAAATGAACTGTAGCGCATATTGTTAAGCCATCACTTTACTTTCCCCTGCCATCAGTTTACAAAGCAGGGATTCCCATCTTCTTGCTTTTTGTTCCATCCCAGCCATTTCATAGATCGAATAATGCATATTGTCGTAAAACGACAATTCAAAATGATCTGGCTTGTTTTTAAAACTGAATTTTAGCACGATGGCCCGAAGGGTCTTTTCCAGGTCCGACTGTTTTTCGCTCCCAAAATTTATATGCTGGTACTCTTTTGTCAAAACACATTCCTTTACTTCAGACAGCAGTAAACTGGTAACCGACTGCGTTTTCAGATGATCGAATATCAACAGCCGCTGGTGCAGGCGGTCGAGCCCAATGATGGTATCTTTCAGCATTTCCTGGCTTGAAAAACTTACACCCATTCCGGCACCTTTTTCTGAAAAGGTTTTGAAAACTGCTTTGTTACGCTTCTGGATACTTTTTTTATTTATATAAAAAAGAAACAGTACCATGCCAATGGTACAGGCAATTACAATTGCCCCGGTTATAATGGTTTGCATACTATAGATTTGATAAATGACAGAATTGCATCACTGCGCCGCACCGGGCGAATGATGGAAATACCTTACGGAAATAAAAGGCGGGGAACTATAAAAAATAATGTTCAGGGAAAAGCAGCCTCAAACTGATCTCCCTGTAGTAGAGGTAGGAGTGAGAAAAAAACCTGTTTTCTTCAAAAAAGGAACAATTACCCGGGGAATAACTGCTGCTGCTAAAATTCATCCAGGGAAATACCTTGAACCGGGCACCACTATGATTATTCTGACCAGGTACCTCAATGGTATTAATACAATTATCAGTTAATGGCTGCTGCAGCAAATTCTTCTTTATACAACTGCTGCTTTCATAGTTGGCTTTATACTCCTGTATCCCTCCCGCTTCACATAATTGGGGGGCTGCAAAAATCAAACAGGATAATATGAAAGACATCATTAACCGCATGCGCCAAAGATAGTCACAATATGTTGTAAGAAAAATCCCTATAAGCATTTTAAGATTTATTTTGATTATACTGGACTGCCTGCAGCATTCAAACCGGGCACGTAAAAAATTTATTTACCTGCTTACTGGTTTCCGCCGTTTCATACAGCATATTCCGCATTTCATACATACCGCTTTTTTATGGTAACGGTGGCGGCTGTACTATTGCACCTCAAACGAAAACTGCTGCCAACAGCAGTCATTTTTAAAAAGTATAAACCATAAAAAACATGAAAAAGAATTATCTCCTGGCAACGGGTGTTGCCGCCATTTTTGCTTTCTCTTCCTGCAAAAAAGATGATGCTGGCACCCCGGCCCCAAACAATCCCGGTGTAACAAAACAACTAAAAAAGGTTACTAAAACAGAAGCCGGCACTGTTACAGTGTTCAACCTTACCTATGATGCCAACAAGCGCCTGACATCCTATAAGAGTACAGACAACAACCAGTATATCCTGTTTACCTATGATGCCAATGGCAACCTGACCAACGTTGAGCAAAAAGACCATGAATTCAAGAACTTTTATGTGTATACCTATGTAAACAATAAACCAGTATCAGCTACTTATAAAAGCTGGGAACTGACTGCAGGTGAACCGGACGACCTGATTGAAGACGACAAACTTACCTACACTGTTACCAACAACCAGGTAACTAAAATAAAATTAGAAATGCTGCAGGATGATACCGAAATAAACCTGCTGCTTACTTACAATAATGGTAATTTGATTAAAGTGAACGACGAAGCCAACGCTGTATATACAGCCACTTTTACTTATGGAAATAAAAAAGCAGCATTTCCTAAAGTGACCAACTGGGTGCTTGACCAGGCAGGCTTTTCACTTCATTTTGGATCTAACAACGAAATGCTGAAAACTGTATTTGATTTCCCCGGCACAGTGGCTGACCTTACCATCAACACGGCCTACACATATGACGCCAACGGTTATGTGCTTACGAGCAATGACGGAACCGAGCAATTGGTATATGAATACCAGTAAGCTGATAGCAACAACAGAATTATATAACGGAAATTAATAATTGTGTAACAGTAATTAGCCATCGCTCACGGACATTTGCAACGGTTTTTCAAAGGATATAGAACGGAAAGGGCTGGATTTTTATCCGGCCCTCGTTTTTTAATAAAAAAACTGCCCGGTAAAAACCAGGCAGCTAAACTAAAACCCTCAATGAAAATTATTAAATAATTTATACAGCAATTTTTAAGGTCCCCGGCTTCACGTAAAAATTTCTGCAATCAAGCAATTCTGAAAAAGACGGCTTATCTATCACTTTATCAGCCACTTTTTTCAATAATGTATTTTCGGTACAAAATGCCACGCCCATGCCAGCTTCCTTTATCATGCATTTGTCATTTTCTCCATCGCCAATAACCATACAGTTTTCAATGCTTATACCAAATTTGTGTGCAATGTGCATCAGCGCATTTGTTTTACATAGTCCATGACTGCATTTACTGTGCATGCTGTAATAAAACCATGACGGTATGGTTACCTCGCCGGTAGCAGCGCCTTCAAAAAACTCCAGGTGATTACCGATGGCGAAATCCGCACCCGCTTTATTCTTTACGTAGTCCGCTACAAACTGGTAGCTGTCACTGATGATGCCCACCACGTTTCCCTTCAACCTCATTTCTTCAATTACATCTGCTGCATCATCCACCAGCGGAATAGAAGCAACCACCTGCAACAGCTCGCCCATGGAAATACCCCTTAATAATTCAGCAACCCGCTTGGTAAGCACCGCAGGATCGCTTTCTGTTTTTCGCAGTTGCGCCAGTTTGTCTTCAAAAGAGAATCTTTTCGCACAGGTGTCGATAAACCTTCCCTGCAATAACGTGTTGTCCATATCAAACACGATCATCTTTCTCAAAGACCGCATTTCTTCTTTCATCACTTTTTCCATCTGCACACTTATTTCATTTACACTTCCCAACTCTTCAAGGTTCACCAAAGGCTCTTTCCTGCTGGTGGCTTTTTTTATAATAGCTCTTGCCACTTCAGCACTCATCGCACCCAGCATCCGCCAGGGCTTACTCTTGTTATCAATATATCCAATATTCACTTCTTTTATTCTTGCCTGCATCATGAACATATCTATCAGTATACCTACATCCACTCCATAGTCATCCAAAAAAACTATCTTCTCCAGTATTTTTTTCTTCCCTGCAATCATGCCACTAAGCGGCTGCTGAAACACCGACAACTCCGGGTAAAATATTTTCAGCAGCGGCTTAGCCACCAGTTCGGTTACCCTGCCTGCGTTCCTGGCAAAAGTACCTTTAACAAAATCACATTCATTTTCCATCAGTGGTGTCACAAGCCGGGCAATAGTGCTTTTAGGGTACGGGTTGATGTCTGCATCTAAAAAAACGAGTATCTGGTTGCAGGATGCTGATGCTCCTTCTTTCATGGAAGTGCCTTTGCCTCTTACTTTACTTACAATAACCCTGGCCCCTGCAGCAGCGGCATACTCCCTGGTGGCATCTGTACTTTCGTCATCCACTACTATCACTTCACTAACCAATGGATCGCTGCAGCAAAATTTCACTACTCCTGCAATAGTATCCTGCTCGTTTAATGCCGGTATTATTACTGTAACCATGGTGTGTAGTTTTAGCGCCTTCTTTTCTTGTAACTTAAGTGCATATGAAGGCTGTCAATTTTATTATTAGAGTATTTAAGGTCCTTTTTTGTTTTTAACTGCAGCATGTGAAGTGAATCACTTTTTAATATCAGTTCTTTTTTTTGTTTTTGCAATTGCATGTTCTCCTTTTCAGCAGTGAGCCATAAAAGCACGGAGGTAACTGCCAGCAAAAAAAGGATTGTATGTAACTGAAATCTTCCCATACCTTACTTTTCCAAATATGGCACCGTGTTATTAAAACAAGATTAAAAGGCAATTAAACCCTGGTGAAAGATAAAATACCAGGCAACTGGATAATAAAATTCGTTCCGTCTTCTTTGCCAGGTGCTGCTATGATGTTTCCTTTATGAAGTGATATGATTTGTTTTGCCAAAGTTAGCCCAAGGCCAAAGCCGGGTTTATCCTGTGTGAGTCCCGAGCGGAAAAAAGGCTGGAAAATATTTAGCCTGTCTTCTTCCGTTATCGGGTTGCCCTTGTTAAAAACGGTTACTGAGATGTATGTGTCGGTAAAAGAAACCGACACCGAAGCATTTTTATCAGAAGCATACTTGCAGCCGTTTTCAATGATGTTTTTAAATGCCACATACAACAGGTTGCTGTTACCAAATGTGGTTACTGACCTGTCATCGTCCGGAATTTCGTTAAAGTTGAGCTGTATCCTGTATTCATCGTTTTGCTTTTGAATGCCGGCTACCACTTTAAACAGTACTTCATCAATCCTGATCTCTGCCAGGTCAATTCCTCCCTGCGATCCTGTTTTAGCAATATCAAGCAGGCTGTGTGTAAGCTGCTGCAGGTGCTGTATATCCTCCTGTATACTTTGTAAAATACCCTCGTACTCATCCACCGTACGCTTTTTCTGCAAAGCCACATCAAGCTGATTGGAAACAGACGTGAGCGGCGTTGACAACTCATGCGATGCATTGGAAATAAAAAGACGCTGGCTCGAAAATGAATCATGCAGCCTGTCGAGCAGGTCATTGAAAGTGCCCGCCAGTTTTGTAAGTTCATCACCGCTCCGCTTCATCTTTATCCGGCTCGAAAGATTACGGGAACTGATCAGGTTTACTTCGGATGTTATTTGTGATATAGGTCTGATGAGGGTCCCTGCAAAAACAATTCCTGATACAAAGGATAAAAAAATGGACAAGGCGAGTGATATATACAGTATCTCCCTCAACTGGCGGAAATATTCTGCACCATCATTATCATGGGCTGCCACAGCAACCACAAAATTAGAGAGGCTATCCTGCTGATGAATGGCCACAGCCTCTTTATCTCCATAGGTAAAATAATATTCTCCGTTAATTTTTGCTTCCTCAATTACTTCTTTGTGTAATAAAAGAGAATCGCCAGGTTTGTCTGAATATGAATACACAGGGGTGTCGTTAAAGCCGGTAACTACGAGGCTCTTGTCGTACAACGACGCAACAGGCGTGGCATCTATTCTTCTGAGGAGATTATAATTGCTGTCACTAATGGAGGCATACACCCTGGCCGTACTGTATACCCTGTTCTTTAACCTGGTTTTAAAAAGTTCACTTCTTTCATTTACACTGTAAAAATATACCACCAGGCTTATGAGTACAAATAACAACGTTACCAGTGATGAAAACAATAAGGCAATCTTATATCTTATACTCATGTTACTATTTCTCCTTCATAATATAACCCATACCCACCTGTGTATGTATAAGCCTGCTGGCAGCACCTGTTTCAATTTTTTTACGGAGAAAATTTACGTATACATCTATTACATTGGTCCTTGTGTCAAAATCAAGGTCCCAAACTTTTTCTGCGATATCCGCTCTTGACACCACCCGGTTCCTGTTTCGCATAAAATACTCCAGTAACTGAAACTCCTTTGCAGTCAGATTGATATCCCTTCCCTCACGGGTCACTGCTTTGCTGTCAACATTCAATTCCAGGTCGGCCACTTTTAAAATATTACCCGTTGGCAATTGCTGGTTTACGGTGCGTTTTAACAAAGCCCTGATGCGTACCAGTAATTCTTTAAATTCAAATGGCTTTACCAGGTAGTCATCGGCGCCTGAATCAAAACCTTCTATCTTATCATCTGTGGCGCCTAAGGCAGTCAGCATGATCACGGGCACCTGCTGGTTGGTGCTTCTGATGGCACGGCAAAGATCAAACCCATTGATGCCAGGTAAGTTAATATCCGTTATAACCAGGTCGAATTTGTTAGCTTCAAAAAGGCGGAGTCCTATCTTGCCATCATAAGCGATATCAACTTCGTAATCCAGTTCACGAAGCCCTTTTGCAAGTGTATCAGCAATTTTTTTTTCGTCCTCTATCAGCAATACATGTATGGCATCCATCACCTAAAGTTAACAATTATGTAGTGGGTTTATCACAATAGCTATTGATAATACTGAGTTTTGCTGTCCTGCATTTTCCCTGTAAATGTAATCGCAATGGGTGCAACTGATCTGTTTTGAAAACTTAACACAGGTATTGTTGCATGATTTACCACTTGCTGTGTGTAAGGTCCGCTGAAAAATTGCCCCCATTGGCGATCAAGTGTGGCGTTAATCACCAGCAGATCAGCGGAGGTGATATTGCAAAGCTCCAGCACTTTGGCAGCAGGGTCTGAAGTTGGATACATATCTATATAACCTGGCACAGCAAGACTTCTCAAACTTAAAAGTATTTCCGTTAGTTCATCTTTATAACCGGTGTTTTCGTTGTCATTCCTTTCATCATACAGCAAGGCAATATCTACCTGCGTACCCGGGTTAAGCAACGGTTGGATAAAACTGAACTTCTCTGCCACTCCTTTTACAGGACGAACAGGGAACAATATTTTTTTAAAGCTGCCGGTATATCCTTCGGGAACAGTCAATACCGAAACGGCAGTATTTTTTATTACCGAATATGCAGTAGATCCCAGAAAGAATTCCTTAAACCCTGAGCTTCCGTGTGCCCCCATAACAACCAGCTCTGCCGAAAGCTCCTTTGCAGCAAGACAGATCTCTTCATGTGCAATACCTTTTGGCATGTGCAGTCTTACCATTATCTCATGTTCCTTCAATATACGTTCATACATATTATACAACTGGCTTCGGGCCTCCTGGTCATCGTCATTTGCAATAGCTGCTCCAAGGCCAAACTCACCCACGCTCACGACATACTTCTTCTCCGCTACATGCAGCAGGTGCAGCACAGCATTGGTTTGTTTACAAATTTCAATAGCAGCCATTACAGCATTATTGCCGAGTGGAGAAAAATCTGTAGGTGCTATTACGTTGTTGATCGTTTGGTTTATCATACTCCAAAAATCAAACATCCAATCAATCAGCGGCTTAAAACGGGATTAAAAAAGAATTAAAATATTGTACTGCTATAAAAAAACCGGGTGAAGAACCCGGCTTTTTTATTTGTCAGCAATACATATTAAAAGAATTGTGTTATCCTGATACCCGGTGTAACTCCTTTAAAAAAATTGTTGAAATATAAACATGGCTCTACTGTAGTTTTCAACATTTGTATTTTGCCTAGCCCGAGGCGAAAAGTGTTTTTATCAAACACCTCACCCCTTCTTCTTTGCAGCCAGCCCAGTGAAAAATCAGCGCTGAAACTAAAGGGCTTTAATGGATCGTGGTCGGTGATACCACCCTGGGAATAAGTGAGTGTTAAAAAATCATTGCGGTAGGTTTTGAGTTTGCCGGAAGAATCCCGGGCAAATAAAAAGTTGGGTTCCCAATAAAGTCCGATCTCTCTCTTAAACGTTCTTGCATTATTACTGAGTGTGATCCTGGCGCCTACACTAAAAGAAGGAACAAAATAATTTTTATAGTTCTGTATGCTGGCAGAGCCGAGCAGGGTAAGATAGTCCCTTGACTGGTTATGTGCAAAGCCTCTTGGTTTGCCGGCAGAAATACTGTTATCCTTTTTCAACAAGTAGGTACCGGCGCCGGGTACACGCTGCCATTTGTCGTTGATGCTGTTGCGGAGCGTATTCAGTTTTTCATTCAGGGTATTGTTGTTGAAATAATCCTTTAGTTCGTTTACACTATTCAGGAAAAAAGTATAGTGAAAGTACCTGCTGTTTTTATCACTTACAATATCTTCCGGATCCGGGGCATTGTTGATAGCCGAAATGATATGTACGGTGTCCTGTTCTGTACGAAGCGAAGCGAGCTCGCCCTTGCTCACCAAAAAGCTGGCCCCCCTGGCTGCAAACTGCTGAAAACGGATTTTCTTCCTCCCTTTGTCATCAACAAAATAATCGATGCGCTTGGAAGTAAGCGGATCCGCCAATGAATCTTTCATAGGCGCTATATCGGCAAAGAATACCTGCAAAACAGAATCAATATTCCTGGCCACCGAAAGATCCGTTATATCGGTCATTTCAAGTTGCAGCCTGTTGCCTTTGTCGAGGTTAATGGTAAAGCGCCTGTTGATCATGATATTACCTGGCACTTCAAAAGATTTGTTGGCTTCACTTTGAGCATAAAGCTCCGCGTTAATGCTTGTAGCAAGCACTAATAATGCAATTGATTTTTTCATGTTTACTTTAGTTTACAGGAGATGTTTTAGCTGTAGAAATCTGAATTCCGATTTTGCCGGCTGACTGTGTTGTTTTGTTGTTTGTGCCAATGCGCAGGACACTATAATCGCTACCAGGCCTGCCAATATTATTTTGTTGATCAGTTCCCAACTCATTTACATGTACAACTTTTAATGATGGTTTTACCTGCACGGTTGTAAGCTGTTCATTGGCGGGCACTTTTTCGTCGCCAGGCACAACAACAGGTACAATCTCTTTTGCAATCTCTTCAACGGGTTCAAGCACCATCGCCGTCAACTCTTTCTTCCGCTGTTCAATTACTTTTATTTTCACCTGTTTTTTTGCTGGAGAAACAGGAGCTGCAATATTATTTTGGGGTGATATGGCAACGATTTCAATTTGTGGTGCCGGTTTAATATCATTAACCGTTGCTCTTTGTTCTGTCGTAGCTTGTGTTGAAATGATTTCAGGTTGGTTCATGGGGGATTGCAACAGGAACACGCTTATCACAACTGCAATAATACTTGCTGCAGCCATCCAATACCAGGTTGCTTTTTTGCGCCGTGGTTTATGCAAACGGTTATAGAGTGCATCCCAGGCCGCATGACCATTTATGATCTCTTCCCCGTCAAAAGCATTGACATCTTCCAGCCTGCTTTTCCACCCGTTATTTTGATCGTTGTTTTGCATATGCTGTTGCATAATTTGACAGGTTTTTTTGTAATAAAATTTTTGCCTTGCTCAATTGTGATTTGGAGGTTCCCTCCGCAATACCCAGCAGCGCAGCAATTTCTTTGTGTTCCATTCCTTCCATCACGTGCAGGTTGAACACTGTGCGGTAACCCACAGGCAATTGTACTATCAAGGCCATTATTTCTTTGGCTGATAAATTATTGAGCGCTTCTTCCGGGAGGGGAATATCTTCTGCGGCTGATTCAGTTACAATGCTGAATACATTCTTCTTTCGCAACTGCATCAAACACTCGTTCACCATAATTTTTTTTAACCAGCCATGCAGGGCCGCATCACCATGGTAAGTAAACCCCTGCAAATTTTTAAAGAACTTATAAAATCCATCCAGCAATGCTTCTTCTGCATCCTGTTCATTTTTTAAATACCGCAGGCATACGAGCATCATCTTCTTACACCAGCTATCCCACAGGCATTTTTGTGCGGCTGCACTTCCCTGTCTGGCTTCCTTTAGCATTTGTGCTGTATCCATGAATGTTGTTATCGAAAGTTGGTTTAAATAATGAAATGCAGTTTGGTTGTTCCGGGTTGCCCGGCGAAGAAATTATTTTTGCGAAAATAGGTGGGGAGAAAATGGATAGCACAGCAGCTGAGAATACAACAGGATTTTAACTTTTTGAATGGCAAGATTGTTATTTGCTGCATACTTCGCCCCTCAAAGCTGTCCTTCCAAATAAACAATCAAAAGTCCTTCAGGCGGCCTTCCTGCATGTTATTCTACCTGCATTTTTATTCTGTCGGTTTATCGTTTTGCGTCGGATCAACTTTTATTCATAAATTTATTCAGTTACCTATTTACAATAATTTACTGCTCCAGGAATAAGCAACATGAAAATGGAACAATACTATATTTTAATACTTGTCTTGCTCAATGGGTTTGGTATGGCTTGGCACTATCTAAGACTATCAAGAATGTCGGAGAGAAAGATAAACTCAGATTACTCTATATGCCAACTACCAGCGACCCTCCATTGGACCCAATTTGTTATACCGGCACTTTTTATAAGTATTGGATTTTACGGCGGTGTAAATTTATTTTTTCTTTCCAGCGGCGTTGCTCTTTTTATATCGACCATGACAGAGTGGCTCATGGCAAAAAAATATGTAGCTGATGCATATTTAATTTCGGGTGACACACTGATTCAAAATGACTATAAGTCCAGGACATTTAATTTACAAGCATTAAATTTTATTGATTTTTCTCCGTTTACCGACACGCTTAAGTTACAATTTGAAAATAAAAAAACAATTTCCATTCACAGACCCGATTTCGATAACGATTCACTTAGATCATTTATAAAAGCTGCCATTGAAAAAAGTAATGATGTTGTGGTAATTTCTGATGACGCCAGGTCTAAAATATACGCCGTAGCCTGGTTTTGAATGCTCTTTTTAATAAAATAATTGCAAGCCAGGCTTCCCTCTATTCAATTGATAGCCAGTTTTACTCAATACATCACTCTCACCTGACAGACCAGCCTTTTTAGTATAGCCAGGAAAATTATACAGCGTATTTTCGATATAACATCAATTGATATAACAAAAATAAAGTACTGTTCTCAACGCCAGACAATAAATATCATTTACCATGCGATACATAATCAGCTTATTTTTCGCCATCATCTGCCTGTTTACTTCTGCCCAACAGACTACAACAAAGCTATTTAAATCAGACAGCCTGATCATTGTGAAAAAGAACCCCGGAAAAGGATTTAGTAACGACTACATTTTATTCATCCCAAAAGGAACGCCGCTGAACAAAGAAACAGTGCTGCTGGTGGAGCCAAATAACACCGGCAAATTATCAGACAGTATCGAGGTGCATAAAAGACATGCTATTGACCTGGCGTCTGTGAGATCCGTGGGCAACAATATTTCTACCGAGCTGAAGATACCATTGCTGGTTCCAATATTTCCAAGACCGGCATCTCAACCATTGATGTATACCCATGCATTAGACAGGGACGTTATGGAACAACAATCGCCTGAACTAAAAAGGCTGGATCTGCAATTACTGGAGATGATCGATGATGCTAAAAATCTACTGAGCGCCGTGAATGTACAAGTGGCACCGAAATTTTTCATGAATGGTTTTTCAGCTTCCGGCACCTTCACCAACCGCTTTTCATTGTTACATCCCGACAAAATAAAAGCAGCAGCCATGGGAGGATTCAACGGAAAACTGATGCTTCCACAAAATGAATTAAACGGCATCAAACTTAACTACCCGATTGGAACAAATGATTTTACTGATCTATTTGGAAAAAATTTTGACCTGGCGGCATATAAAATGCTCCCGCAGTTTATCTACATGGGCAAGCTGGATGATAATGATGCGGTGCAATATGATGATGCCTATAGCGAAGCTGAGCGTACAATTATCAATGAGCATATCGGGAGCCAGGTACAGGAAAGATACATTGCCTGTCAAAAGATATACCAGCAACTAAACATCACACCCGTTTTTAAAACTTATGAAAACGTAGGACACTGGACCACCTCTGCTATCAACTTAGAAGTGATCCGGTTTTTTCTTAGTCAAATGAAGTAAAAATAAAAACATACTCCATCTTAAAGACAGTTCCTGTAATTACTGCTTTTTCAAAAACAAGCACTACAATATCAATACAGCAGGATACTATCCCAACTGGCCTCCATTTTCCGGCAGCTGAAATTAATTGAGCTGGGTCCCAATACATCACCGTCTCCCGATGACGAGTCACTTACAAGATTCGAAGTGAAAAATTTATGATCTCTTAACAATTGTCCTGCTAAAAAACTTCTTTTAAAATCAGTACAAGAAAATACTTGTAGTCAAACTTTTTAATAAACTTGCAGTATGATGATCTTCCCTGCCATTAAAAATCTGCTTGCGATAACCATTACAACACTTGCAATCAATGGCTGTAAAAGCAACAACCATATTGACTCTTACAAAGTGAATATTGATACTTTGAAAACACTACCGGATAATTTTTACGCCCATAGAAGAGGCCACATTTACTTAGAGGATACTGAAGCAGAAAACTATAGAATCTGGTTCAACAAAGACAACGAAGGAAATGTATCCAGTATTTTCAAGATAGAAGATTTCAAAAAAAATGAAAATGAGACAGTGTCGATTATTAAGACTTATGCCATTGACACACTGTTAAGCAAAAGCTGCGCTCAAATATTTATAGATTTAAGCAGGAAGTATTCATTCGGGCACATTCTCGTGGACAGGAAAAATAAAATCTCCTTTTCATACAAGGATGGACTTGCCGAGCAATATGTGAAAGCCCTGAATGACAGTATAAACAATGCTTATTTAAAGAAAAAAAACTTTGTATTGTTATCAAATGGCTGGTACCAAAATACGGAAGAGTAAATCCTTTAGCTGCGAAGTAGTTTTATACTAAACTGAAAATAGTAAAAAACTCAATGCCCTTATTTCCCCGGCCCTTCAGCAACCACCTTCACTTCTTCCCACAAATGCTTAACCAGCCCATCTGCCAAACCAATTTTTGGAACAAAGATCTCGTCTGCATTGGCCCAGCGCATCACGTTGATGTATATCAGCAATGCAGGCACTATCACATCTGCCCTGTCTTCCCGAAGGGAATATTTTGTAATACGGTCGGCAAGGGTTACACTGCTTAGTTCTTTATGATAATCTCTCAGCAATTCGAGTTGCAGCGGCTTACCATCTTTGCGCTTGCTCATGCTGAACACTTTGTTGATATTGCCACCCGTGCCAATGGCCACCACTTTTTTATGTCCCTTGGTTACAGCACGGATGGTGTCCTTCATATCATCCCATTCCTTTTCGGTAACCATATTTTTTAACAAGCGGATAGTGCCAATGTTAAATGATCTTTTATAAATGAGAATACCACTGCTGAAAAACGACAACTCCGTACTGCCTCCACCTACATCAATGTATAAATAACTATGGTCCTTGTCCATTGTTTCGGCAAAATGATTTTCGTAGATGAGATTGGCTTCGTAATCACCGCTGATGATCTCAATTTGCATTTCTGCTTCCAGCCTTACCTTACGAATGATGTCATTGGCATTTTTAGCATCCCTCATGGCACTGGTGGCACAGGCTTTTATATGCTGTACTTCATAAGCATTACACAAATGCTTAAACGCTTTCATGGTCTGGAGCATCATTCCCATTTTGGGTTTGGAAATAAAACCCTGCTCAAACACATCAAAGCCAAGACGCAATGGCACCCTTACTAAATTGAGTTTATTGAATGTGGTATTGCCTGCGCTGTCCTGTATTACCTCCGTAATAAGTAGTCTTGCTGCGTTGCTGCCGATATCTATTGCTGCCAGTCTCAAACCTGTTGTTATTGATTAATGATCGGTAAAAAGTGACCGGTGACGGTTCAAGCTATCAAACATCAATAACCCGTAACCCACAACCCGTAACTAAACCAAACAAAGATAGGTTTGTAAAACGCTTACAATTAAAATAAACGGTCAGTTGAAACTTATGTGGATAATTTGCGGAATAAGTAATTATATGTCTCCACCTGTGAACGTACTTTTTTTGTATTGCGGGGATTGATATAAGCATTGCTCAATTCGTTGTCGAGGCGGCGTGCTTTAATATTATCCGACAGCTGTATCTTCAAAATATCTTTTAATTCCTGCTGCATTTCTTTTTCAAATATGGGGCAGGCAGCCTCAATACGGTGGTCAATATTTCTTACCATCCAGTCGGCAGAGGATATATACACCTTTTCCTTGCCGCCATTGTGAAACACCATCACCCTCGCATGCTCCAGGTATTCGTCTACAATGCTGATGGCCTGTATGGGTATTTTAAATTTGCCATTCTCCGTCAGCATACAAAAGATGCCCCTTATAACCATTTTTAACTCTACCCCTGCCCTGGCAGCATCATATAGTTTTGTGATGAGGGCCACATCACTCAGCGAATTCAATTTAAGTGTGATAGATGCTTCTTTACCCGCTTTAGCAGTCTTGATCTCTTTATCTATCAGCATCATCAGTTGCTTGCGCATATTCACCGGGCTTACCAGTAAAGTTGTACAGGCACGTAAATATTTTATCCTTGTTTTGGGTTGTTCCAGGTAATGAAATATCCTGTTTACATCAGCCATAATTTTCCTGTCGGATGTAAGCAGGCAATGATCGCTGTAAATTTTTGACGTGCTTTCGTTGAGGTTGCCGGTACTCACAAACCCGTAGTGCGTAGTTTGATTGTTCACCACTTTTTTGATCAGGCAAAGCTTGCCATGCACTTTCATATTGTGTACGCCCAGCAACACTTTTACACCTGCTTCTTCCAATTCTTCTTTCCATTCCAGGTTAGCTTCCTCGTCAAATCTTGCCCTTAATTCAATTACCACCGTTACCAGTTTGCCATTGCGTACTGCATTTGTCAATGCATTAATAATCCTTGACCGGCTGGCCAGCCGGTAGCAGGTGATTTTTATCTCCGTTACTTCAGGGTCAATGGCTGCTTCTCTTACAAGGTCTATCACACTGTCGAATGAATGATAAGGAAAATTAAGCAGCACGTCTTTTTGCATCACCACCTCTGTAACCCTGGTAAAATTTTTCAGCAAAGGATGTACAAAAGGTTTTTTACGGGGATTCTTCTGTGTGAAAACGCTATCGGGGAAATTGATAAAATCTTTAAAGTTGTGGATCCTGCCACCGGGAATCAAATTGTCTTTTTGAGTGAGCCCGATCCGTTTAACCAGGTACGTAAGCAGTGACGGGTCTATCTCCTTGTCATACACAAAACGCACGGTCTTTCCCTTCTTCCGGTTTTTCAACCCTTTCTCAATTTTTTGGATCAACGAAGTGGAGATGTCATTATCAATATCAATTTCTGCATCTCTTGTAAGCTTGATGATATGTGAAGAAAAATGATCATATCCAAAAAAAGAAAAGATAAAAGGAAGGCAATGACGGATGATATCTTCCAGTAAAATAATATGATGCTCGCCGGGCTTGGAAGGTAAAATAACAAAGCGGGGAAGTCTTCTTGCCGGAACGCTTACCAATGCAAAGCGCTGTGGTATACTCTTGTCTTTTTTACTGAGTTTGCAGGCCAGGTAGATGCTCTTGTCACTCAACACAGGAAAACTATGGATGCTCTCAATCATCAGTGGAACAACATTGCTCCGTATCTCCTCATCAAAATAGTTGATAATAAACTTTTTTTGCTCCCTGTTAAGCTGGGTTTCATTTTTTAGAAAGATCTTTTGCCTGTTTAGCTGCTTTAAGATGTCGTTCCAGGTACGTTCAAATTCTTTTTGTTGGTCCAGTACGATATCCTGAATCTCTTCCAAAATAAGCTCCGGCTGCATTTCCAGGTGCATATTCCCCCTTTGCCCCAATTCAATCATCCGGTGCAGCGTAGCTACCCTCACCCGGAAAAACTCGTCGAGGTTGTTAGAAAAAATACCAAGGAATTTGATCCTTTCTTTTAAAGGAACGGAATCATCTGCAGCTTCCTGCAGCACCCTGTGGTTAAATGACAACCAACTTATATCACGGACAATGGTTTTCGGCTTGTACATAAAGATTCGCAATTTATAAGCAATGCCATACCCGGCAATGTTAATTTTATGTATCCTTTGTTTCTTATTGCGTTGACAACTAGAAAATTACAAAATAGATAAATTATTATTGTCCTGCTAAACAAACCTTGGGGCCAGATTTATTTTTAATCACCAATAAATCGCCCTAAAATTCGTTAAACAAGTTAACATGCCCAACTGCAGCAAGCAAGTGATCGCTTAATATACCTGTAGCGGCCCGTCCCACCCCTAAGTAAACTGAACTGTATTAAGAAATGTTTATAAGGCAACAAATAGCCTTTTAAAAGTGTCTGACTAATATTTAAACTGCTAAATTTGTAGTTTTTCCAATCTTATGCAAAAGATTCTGTTGATTATTGCTTATGTGTTGCCTGGCTTTTTAGTTAAGGCTCAAACTTTCAACGGAACAGGTGGCGCAGTTCCTGGAACAAGTACCGTGCAAACCTGTTTTAGCCTGCCGGTTACCGGTGTAGGTGTCATTAACGATCTCACGAATGGTTTATCGGGTGTATGTATCAATATGACTCATCCTTTTGTTGAAGAACTTGAGATTGTATTAAAAGCACCCGATGGAACAACCATTCCCCTTACAATTCAAAATGGCGGCAGCGGAAATAATTATACCAATACCTGCTTTAGCGCAACTTCTGCCAATCCAATAAAATTTGGCAGCGCCCCTTTCACCGGAACCTATGAACCGGAAGGGTATATCGGAGCAGTAAATAATGGTCAAAATGCCAATGGTACCTGGAGACTTTGTGTACAAGACAGGCGTACGGGTGCAAATGCAGGTACACTAAACAGCTGGAGTATTACTTTCAGTAACACCCCGGCACCTCAACCACCAGCTTTTCCGGCTTGTGCAAATACTTTGCCTGCTAATTCATCCTGCGCCAACGCAACAGCCGTTTGTGATTTTAACGGTCTCTGTGGCAATACAAGCGGAAGTTCTGTTCAAAACTGGACAGGCTCCGGGTTAACCGGCTGCTTTGGCCTGCAGAACAATTCTTTTTTGAAATTTATCGCCGCCGGAACAACCGCATCTTTCACGGTGTGGGTTCCTGTAAACAGCGGGGGTGCATTAGGAGGTATACAAATGCTTTTCTTTAGTGGCACCTGCGATGCAGGACCGGTTACTACGCATGGTTGTTACCCTCATATTTATCCCTATGTATCCCCTTCCAATCCTGTAGCGACAATTATCACTGCAGGTGGACTTACCCCGGGCAATACCTACTATTTAATGTTTGACGGCTTTAACAATGATATTGCTGATTTCAGGATAGCAGCCAAATCAGGTGTGAATTTTTTAAATATAACACCTGTAGATCCTGCTATTTGTTATGGAAAGAGTATTGCACTTACCGCATCCGGCAGTGATGGCACTTATTCATGGAGCCCCGGTACAGGTTTAAATACCACAACAGGACCTTCCGTTACAGCGAACCCAACAATTACAACAACTTATACAGTAAGCTCAGTCACTTCAACCGGCTGTAATTTATCAGAGGAAGTGATCGTAACGGTTAACGATACCCCATTTGTAAATACGCATCCACTGGTATCACAACAGGTTTGCCAAAATGCTGCAACGGCTACTCTGAGCTTTACGGCAACTGCAGGTGGCAGCAGTACCATTACTGGCTATCAGTGGTTCATCTCTACTACCAATACAAATACAGGTGGCACTTTACTGCCTTTTGCTACCAATGCAACCTTTGTGCCTTCTTCAGCCAATGTAGGTACTGTATACTTTTATTGCCGGATCACTAATTCAAACGGGTGCACCACTGTTACCAATGCCTCACAACTAACGGTGTACCCACTCCCTGCAGCTCCCGTGTTACAGGCACCAACACTTCCAACCTGTGCTTTGCCAACTGGTAGTGTGACAGTGACTTCACCCACTGGTGCAAATTTTGAATATAGTGCTGATGGTGGTACAACTTATCAAACTAACACGCTTATTAGTGGGTTAGCACCAGGCAACCATAACATTACGGTAAGAAATACAACTACCGGTTGTGTATCCGCTCCAAGAATCGTTACAATTGCGGCCATTCCTACAGAGCCGGCACCAGTTGCGTCAGAAACAATAGCGCCAACATGTGCGTTACCAACCGGTACCATTACCTTTACTTCACCACTGGGACTCAATTATGAATACAGCGCTGGCGGATCATATCAAACCGGCACTTCAATAAGCGGTTTAGCACCAGGCTCACACAATATCACAGTAAGAAATAATACGACGGGTTGTATATCTCTCCCGGCATCGGTTTCCATAAGCGCATTACCAACAGAGCCGGCACCGGTTGCATCAGAAACAACCACACCCACCTGTATTGTTCCAACTGGTACCATCACTTTTACTTCACCATTGGGCGCAAATTATGAATACAGCGCTGGCGGACCATATCAATCAGGCATCTCGATAAGTGGTTTGACTCCAGGTTTCCACAATATCACGGTAAGAAATAATACTACAGGCTGTATATCAGTAGCAGCAACAGTATCAATAAGTGTAATACCTACAGAGCCGCCACCAGTTGCGTCTGAAACAACCACGCCAACATGTGCTGTTCCAACTGGTATTATTACGGTTACTTCCCCATTAGGCTCCAATTATGAATACAGCGCTGGTGCAGCATTTCAATCTGGCACAGCAATAAGCGGATTAACAGAAGGACCACATAATATTACCGTAAGAAATAATACAACAGGTTGTGTATCGCTCCCAGCAACAGTTTCTATAAGTCCCTTACCAACAGAGCCGGCACCAGTTGCTTCTGTTACTGTTCAGCCAACCTGTGCCACTCCAACCGGCACTATCACTGTGTCATCGCCACTCGGGGCGAATTACCAATATAGTGTTGGTGGCGCTTATCAAAACAGCCCTGGATTTTCCAATCTTACCAGTAACACCAGTTATAACGTAACAGTTAGAAATAATACCACCGGTTGCTTATCCGTTCCATTAGTTGTCACGGTAGGAGCTATCGCAGGAGCGCCTGCAACACCAACAATAACAGCAATACAAACGGGCTGTAATAATACAACTGGAGCCATCTCGGTAACAGCACCATTGGGTGTAAATTTTGAATACAGTATTGGTTCCGGGTACCAGGTCGGTCCTTCCTTTAGTAACTTACCCGCCGGCAACAGCTACCAGGTTACCGTAAGGGATATTTTTACCGGCTGTGTTTCTTCAGCGCTTGATACTTCCATGGATGCCATCCCCGTGTTACCTCCACCCACTATTGCAGATCCTCAAATATCTTATTGTCAAAATGCATCGGCAATTGCATTAACAGCAACCGGCACTGGCCTGCAATGGTACAGTAACCTGGTTGGCGGTACGGGTTCAACAACTGCTCCGACACCAGTAACGAATTCACCCGGAACATTTAAATTTTATGTTAGCCAAACGAGCGGTGTTTGTGAAAGCACCAGGGATTCAATAACGGTTACCGTTACCCCATCACCTGCATTACCAGGCACAGCAGGGAATACTCCTGCCTATTGTGAAAATGAAACGGCAAATATTTTAACAGCCACCGGAACCAGCCTGCAATGGTATATAGTTGCAACAGGCGGTACAGCTTTGCCAGGCGCTCCCATTCCCAATACAACAACAGTTGGTGATACCACATTTTTTGTAAGCCAAACAGTAAATGGTTGTGAAAGTGGCAGAGCCTCTATATTAGTAACAATAAATCCGGCACCTGCCGCACCCAGTGTTACTAACCCCGTTATTCAATATTGTCATAATGCCACAGCTATAGCTTTAACTGCAACAGGAACTAACCTGCGCTGGTATGATATTTCCGGAAACCTCATCACCACCGGGGCTCCCATTCCTTCGACTGCCACAACAGGCAGCAATTTCTATTTTGTATCACAAACACAAAATGGATGTGAAAGCGGAAGAACAATGATCACCGTAACGGTAGTGGCTGTACCTACAGCACCCATTACAGCACCAGTAGAGTATTGCCAAAACGCAATTGCCGTACCTGTAACGGCCAATGGAGCCAATCTTCAATGGTATTCAACATTAACATCAACAACTGTTCTACCATCAGCACCAACACCGGTTACCACAACTGTTGGCATTACTAAATATTATGTAAGCCAGTTGATCAATACCTGCATAAGCCCCAGGGACTCAGTTATAGTAACTATAAAACCAATATCGGCTGCGCCAACTGTTGTTAGTCCGCTTGAGTTTTGCCAAAACACCGTTGCGGCTCCGCTTACAGCTACGGGCACCAATTTGTTATGGTATGATGCAGCTACAGGCGGCACCGGCACATCTACTGCACCTACACCACAAACAGCAAACACAGCCACCACATTCTACTATGTAACACAAAATACCAATGGCTGCGAAAGCAATCCACGCACTGCCATTACTGTTGCCATAAATGCAACCAGTACTGCGGTTACAGGTTTCCGTTATAACAAAGACAGCTTCTGCCGTAATGCTGTTACGCCGCCCTCACCTTTTTATGATCTGGGCTTTACAACAGGAGGAACCTTTGTTTCTGCACCAGCGGGATTGAGCATTAATGCTGCAACGGGTGATATCAATTTGCCTGCAACCAGTATTGGCACTTACAATATCACCTATGCTTACAATACAACCGGGTGTGTAAATGGCAATGCTTCTTCCACCACTATTACCATTGAGCCAGAAATATCTACAGAACTTCGCTTTTCCTACAACTCCCCTGTGTGTAAAGATGCAGCGCCGGTATTGCCACAAACATTTACTGGTTTTACAACCGGTGGCGTTTATGGCAGCCTGCCTTCGGGCCTCGACATGAATACCGGCACCGGTGAAATAAATATTGGCAACAGCCAGCCGGGTACTTATACCATCGTTTACAATATAGCAGAACAAGGCTGCCGTTTAGCTGGTAGCAGGGCAGCGGGTATCACAATTGTGGATACTACCTCGCCGGTAACAGCATTTGATTATAGTTCAAAAGATGTTTGCGTTATTGGCGGAGCAGTCAGCCCCACCACTATCAAAGCGCCAGGTTTTACCACCGGAGGCACATTTACGGTGACGCCTGCAGGCCTTAATGTAAACAGCAGTACAGGCGATATCAATATTGGGCTAAGCGTTCCCGGTACTTATACCATTAAGTATAGCGTGCCGTCCTTTTTATGCCGGCTTGCAGGAAGTGACAGTGTAGTATTCAGGCTGAAAGCTTTCGGTTTGCCTGTCACGGACTTTTCTTATGTAGGACCTGTTTGTAAAGGAGATGACAGTGCTGTGGCGGTGTTAGATGCAAACATTACCGGAGGTGGGCGGTTCTCATCGGCTGCAGGTTTGGTAATTGATACCTCCACCGGCACTATCAATCTTGATCAAAGTATTGATGGAAACTATACCATAAGATACGATGTGGCACAAGGCGTTTGCAATCCTGCAGGTTTTGGAACAGCAGATATTGTAATTCTTGCACAGCCGGCAATACCCACAGTAAGTTCCACCACAGTTTGTGGCGAAGGAAATGTCACTTTAACGGCTGCGGCTCTTGGCACAATTAACTGGTACACGGAGCCTGCATTATTGAACCAGGTTAATATTGGAACGTCATTCTCCACATTTGTAAACAGCACTACACAATATTACGTAACCAATAAAGTGGGCGCTTGTGAAAGTGAGGCTGCAGTGGCCAGCATTGATGTTAGTCCCGTTCCTGCTGCACCTTATCTTGGCAGGGATACTTCCTTTTGTGCAAATGAAACCCTGGTATTGAATGCAGGTGCGTACAATAGCTATTTATGGCAGGATGGTTCAACAAGCCGTACCTATACAGTAACCAATTCGGGTTTATACAAAGTAATTGTAAGCACCGGCATTGGCTGTACCGACAGTACAAGCATTATAGTAACGGTAATGGATGACTGCTTTGACCTTGTATTTCCCAATGCATTTGCACCCAATGGCGTTAACCGCACATTCGGTGCCCTTGGCAACCTGAGCCCTGTAAGCAGGTATGTACTGCGGATATTCAACCGCTACGGCCAGGAGATTTTTGCCACAGCTGATCCAGCGCAAAAATGGGATGGCACTTATAAAGGCCAGCCGGTAAATATTGGCACGTATGCTTATATAGCAAGCTATGTGTATAAGAATAAATCAGAGCGGGTAAAAAAGGGTACCATTACGGTGATCAGGTAATTATTTTACCGGGCTTCCGCTTACATACTTATTGCCCTTTACATAAAACCTGTATGGCAGCAGAGCGTCTGCTCCTGCACCATCTACACCTATTCTTTTACTTGCACCAATATCACTTGCCGGATACACAAAGCCGTCATCAGCTACAAAAACTTCTTTCCCACTAAGTTGCAAGCCGGAGTGAATTTTTGATATGCCCAATGCCCGGCTCATATTTCCTGGTCCCCTTGTTATTGTAAAATCCAGCTTTGCTTTACCAGTCCGCTTCAACATGGCCTCTATTCCCTGCAAAGGTTCCGCACCTCTTATTAATACAGCATCCGGAATTTCTTTTTCATTTGTAACAACATTAAATAAATGATGCATACCATAGCAGATATACACGTAGCTGATTCCTCCTTTTGCATACATGTGTTCATTGCGGTTAGTACGCCTGCCATTGTATGAATGAGACGCTTTATCAGTGAAAGCAACGTAAGCTTCTGTTTCAACAATCCTGGCAGAAGTGTGTATACCATCAATATTTGTAACAAGTATTTTACCCAATAGCTGCTTTGCCGTTTGCACCACATTTTTTGACAAATAAAAATCAGGGGTTAATTTCTTCAACTTAAAACGTATTTTTAGCAACGAAGATAGATGAATGGGCAATAGACAATAGGTAAGACTGCAGTTAGCATATAACTATTATTCACAATTGACCATTGACCATTCACAATATCATCCATTATCTTTTTTAAAAATTAGTAATGCTTAAAGAGATCATTATTGCCATACAATCTTACGGTGATGCACATCGCTTTATTGTGAAACATAAACTTTGGCAATGGATATTGATACCGGGCCTGATCTATTCTGTCATGTTCTTTACTGGTATGTACTTCTTTGGAAAAAGTGTTAATGCCGCCATTGAATATTTATTACTGACAACAGGAGCCGGGGAGTGGGTAAAGTCGCATGCCCACGGACTATTTAAGATACTGTTCTCTATCACCTATTTTGCCATCTGGCTTGTTTTGATGCTCTTATTCTTTTCCTTGTTCAAATATCTGTTTCTTATTATCGGTTCACCGGTGTTTGCTTACCTGAGTGAAAAAACAGAAGCGATCATAGAAGGAAAGGAATTTCCTTTTAGTTTTAAGCAATTACTGCATGATATTGCCCGCGGCATCAGGATTGCCCTCCGTAATGCCCTTTGGCAAACAGTGTACACCATTTCCATATTCATATTGTCGCTAATACCAGTCGTCGGTTTATTCTCTACTTTTTTAGCCATATTGATCGAGTCTTATTATTTTGGCTTTTCCATGCTGGATTACAGTTGCGAAAGAAACAAGCTTAGCACCAGCCAGAGTATAGCATTTATCGGAAGACATAAAGGCCTGGCTATTGGCAATGGTTTAGTATTCTATCTTATGCACCTGGTTGTTTTTGTTGGATGGATACTGGCACCCAGTTATTCAGTAATTGCAGCTACACTCAGTTTAATTAAAACAAAAGAAAAACTATGAGCAGTACCGTTTATTTGGTGCCTTCGGTGCTTGATGAAACTGCCACTCACACCATTCCGCTATACATCATTGATGCGGTGAAAAACTGTTCCGTGATCTTTGCTGAAAATGAGCGAACAGCAAGACGTTTCTTAAAAAGCATCTGTAAAGAAATAGTTATCGACGATTATGAGTGGTTTGCCATTCACAAAGCAGAAGAAGAACAGGTGAATAATTTCAGGCAAAAAATTAAAGAAGCAAAAAACATTGCCATAATAAGTGAAGCCGGTTGCCCGGGTGTGGCAGATCCCGGCCAGGTATTGGTGGAAGCAGCGCAACAAATGAATGCAATGGTAAAACCGTTGGTGGGTCCAAGTTCAATATTACTGGCCCTGATGGCAAGCGGTATGAATGGCCAGCATTTTGAATTTATTGGCTACCTGCCTATTGATAGCATCGAAAAGACCAGGGTCTTAAAAGAGATTGAAAACACTTCTCAAAAAAAGAACAGCACACAAATATTTATTGAAACGCCGTACCGCAACGACCAGTTAATTGAAACAATTTTAAAAACCTGCAAGCCATCTTCACAGCTTTGCATAGCGGCAGACTTAACCGGTGCAAACGAATTTGTAAAAACAAAAACAATTGCAGACTGGAAGAAAGAAAAAACCAGCTTTCATAAAAAGCCGGCTATATTTTTATTAAAAGCATAAAAGGTCAACGTTCAACGTCCTTCATTGCAATTACTTTATCAACCACATACTTACTATAGCCCCTCCAGGGTATGGCTCCCCTGAATTCTTTGTAATGCAGATCAAAATATTTGCCGCTGTTATTCATCAGGTAGTTCGCAAGGCTGTCATTTTCAATTGAAAATTCAAATTCGTACGATGCTATTGAACCAGCAGTTTTAGAACGTATGCCACTTTGTATCAACTTTCCTTCAAACGTTTTAAAAACATTACCCTTTTTTACCACATAATTCAGTTCGCCCGATTTCACACCTTCGCCAAATACATTATAAAAATTCCACCATATCCAAATCACAAAAACTACTGCACTCAGGAACACCAGCCATCGTAAGATCTTCTTAAAACCACTTGCTTTTTTGAGTGGTGTAGGTGAAAGTTGTTGAACATCAGCCATAGTAAGTATTTGGTGCAATATAAATTATAAAAAATATTTAACGGTAAATAAATCAACGGCACACATCGAAATTTTATAAATTGTTAAGATGCAGGCAGCTTTTTAAATTTGAAATGTAAAATATAGGTGAGGAGGTAAAATAGTTTAATTAGCTTGCCACTTTAAAAGTCAGTGTTTTTTAACTACTTATGAGAAAAGAAAATAGCCCTGCTACTGAAGACTGTGATTTAGCGATTGCGGCAGGACTGGGCAACAGGGAAGCTTTTGGCAGGTTGTATGATAAGTACGCTCCCCCACTTATGGGAATTATAACGAGAACAGTGGAAGGCGGCACTTCGGCAGAGCAAATACTTCAGTCAACATTTATGCATATTTTGAAGCAAATTGACTTATTTGATGCATCAAGAAATTCTTTTTTTACATGGCTGCTTACCATTGCCCGCCAGCAGGTTATTGCAAATACGTGCCCGGCAGATTTAAAAAAACCAGCTGCTAATAATATCGTATATAGTACCGTTAATAATAATAACACATGGCAGCCTCATCTGGCTGCTGGCGAAGTACTTATTTTTGATTTGTTTTTTTATAATGGGATGAATTTTGAAAGAATAGCATCAATAATAAAAAGGCCGGTTGAAGACGTTAAAAAGGACATAAGACAGGTTATAAAGAATATTAATTCAAAATAATAAAAATGACTCCGCAGGAATATATAAACACTGGTTTACTGGAACAATATGTTCTGGGTTGCACCAATGCGGCAGAGTCGGAAGAGGTGGAAAAAATGGCTGCTGCTTATGAAACTGTAAGAAGGGAGTTAGATGCTATAGCAGATGCGTTGGGTGCATATGCAATGACCCATGCAATTGTGCCAGATCCCATTATAAAACCATTCCTGCTTGCGACCATTGATTATGCAGAAAGACTGAAAAATGGCGAGCCTGTCAGCGGTCCTCCGATTTTAAATAAAAATTCTGTTATTGCCGACTACGCTGAATGGCTCAACCGTACCGACATGATACCTTGGAATGACCAGGATATCTATGCAAAAATTATTGGCTACACACCCCAGGCGCTTACGGCCATTGTGTGGTTAAAAGATTATGCCCCAAAAGAAGTACACGATAATGAATATGAAAAATTTCTTATTGTGGAAGGAACATGCAATATCATTGTGGATGACGAGATTAATGCGTTAGGGCCAGGCGACTATTTCGCTATTCCACTTCACAAAAATCACCTGGTGCAGGTTACATCGGCTGTGCCATGCAAAGTTATTTTGCAAAGAGTGGCAGCGTGATAACTCTATAAAAAATACTGGCATACCTGTACTTATTTTATAAGCCATACTTATCAACCAGATAAATAAGCGCTGCCATGTTTACTGCCCCCAGGTGCAGTTCTCTCCTGCTCACCGTTTCAAAAGTATCAGTTGAAGCATGATGTATGTCGAAATAACGCTGTGTATCCGGTATCAATGCACATAAAACAGTTCCTAATTTTTTCAGTGGCTCAATATCAGCACCGCTGTGGCCTTTTACAAATTCATAAACTCCATAAGGGTAAAATAATTTTTTCCAGCCATTCAGCTTTTCAAATGACACATCCGCATTTTCAAAACTAAAAGTACGGGGCGAAAAACCGCCGGCATCGCTTTCCAATGCAAATACATGTTTTTCTCCCTTCAACTCTGCAAGTTCTTCATACTTCCTTGCTCCCCTACCGCCATTTTCCTCATTCATAAACATAACAGCCCGGATGGTTCTTTTGGGTTGAATACCTGTTGCTTTTAATGCCCGTATTATCTCTATGCTTTGCACACAACCAGCACCATCATCGTGTGCCCCTTCAGCAAGGTCCCAGCTATCCAGGTGCCCCCCAACAGTGATGATTTCATTGGGATATTCTTTTCCCTTTACCTCTCCTATTACATTGAAGGAAGGAGCATCGGGCAGCATTTGGCAATTTGTTTGTACAAAAGCAGTAAGCATCATTTTTCTTTTCAATTGATTGCTTAGCCAGTTCGCATCATTGGTACTGATTGCTACTGCAGGTATCTTAGGAAAAGAGTCATTATAAGCTGTAACACCTGTATGAGGAAAGTCATCCGGATTGATCGCCAAAGAGCGTACCATAGCACCAACAGCCCCGTATTTTGCGGCAATAGTGGGAGCACCCCATCTGCCAATACCACTTTCTCCATAAGACTGAAACACATTGATATTGGTTGGGTCCATAGTAAAATTGATAAACACAATCTTTCCATCTAATACTGATTCACCTAACTGGTGTATTTCTTCTATGCTTTTCACTTCCACCACAGCACCAGTAATGCCACTTTTACCTGTACCTACAGAATTTCCCAAAGCGCACAGATTAAGATTGTATTTTTTTCCAGCCGCCATCTGTATATAACCTGTTTCTTTTGCACCTCTTTCCCAATGCGGCACCCTGCAGGGTTGCAGGTAAACGGTATCGGCTCCGGCTTCTTTCAGCATTTTTGCCGTTGCCTCTACCGCCTTCTGTGCGTTTACTGAACCACTTAATCTTGGTCCGATTTTTTTACAGATATAACGAAGGTTATCATACGCTTTACCGTGAGACAAAATTTCGTCCGCTAATACTTTTATAGAGGTGGAATCATCGGATTGTGCATTGGAAGAAATGGCTATCAGAATAGCAGCTAAGTGCAGCAAAAATTTTGTTCTCATAAACTCATTTGAAGTTCCAAACTTAACAAGATTACAGATACCTCAATAGATAAATAAAACAGTGGCTTTACTGGTTGATAAATGGAAAACTATAAACACCTTGTTTGGCAATGATTTTTGTACATTGCAGCGCTTTGTGAGCAGCGTGTAAAGCCAGGTCGAACCGGGTAAATTTAAAGTATGCATCATTATCGCCGCATATTTTCTGAAAGTGAAATGCAGTAAAGCGCTTACAAAAAGCTGAATCAAAAGCCAGATTGCAATGCTGCTGCCGGTACAAAAAAATATTAATCATCAAATTTTCCCTTTAGGGACTTAAGGTTATGTCGAAAGAATTGAGAAAACAACAGGCGCTGGAATACCATTCAAAAGGACGGCCCGGTAAAATTGAAGTGATACCAACCAAAGAAGCCAAAACACAACGTGATCTTTCATTGGCTTATTCTCCCGGCGTTGCAGAACCCTGCCTGGAAATTGCGGCCAATGTGGAAGAAGTGTACAAATACACAGCCAAAGGAAATTTAGTAGGGGTAATCAGCAATGGTACTGCCGTACTTGGCCTCGGCAACATCGGTCCGGAAGCCGGCAAACCTGTAATGGAGGGGAAAGGTGTGTTGTTTAAAATTTTTGCTGACATTGATGTTTTCGATATTGAAATAAACGAAACAGACCCTGAAAAATTTGTGCAGATCGTAAAGTCGCTTGAACCAACTTTTGGCGGCATCAATTTAGAAGATATCAAAGCGCCTGAATGTTTTTATATAGAACAAAAACTTAAACAGGAGTTGAAGATTCCCGTCATGCATGATGATCAGCACGGTACGGCCATCATTTCTGCAGCTGCTTTACTGAATGCATTGGAAATTCAAAAGAAAAAAATTGAAAAAGTAAGGTTTGTTGTTAGTGGTGCCGGCGCTGCTGCAATGGCTTGTATGAAGTTATATGTTTCATTGGGGGCCAGTACAGATAATTTCATGGTATTTGACAGGAAAGGAATTTTATATAAAGGCCGTCCTGATGTGGAAGATGTTAAAAAAGATTTTTGCAATGATCCAAAATATAAAGATTACAGCCTGTACGACGCAATGAAAGATGCAGATGTATTCATTGGATTAAGCAGTGGCAATGTAGTAAGCCCTGAAATGGTAAAAAGCATGGCAAAGAATCCAATCGTTTTTGCGATGGCCAATCCTGATCCTGAAATAAGTTATGAAGCGGCAACTGAGTGCCGTAAAGATATTATTATGGCCACTGGCCGCAGTGATTATCCTAACCAGGTTAACAATGTACTCGGCTTTCCCTATATTTTTCGTGGCGCCCTTGATGTGAGAGCAACTACTATCAATGAAGCCATGAAACTGGCGGCCGTAAAGGCTCTGGCAGCACTTACACGTGAACCCGTACCGGATATTGTGAACCTGGCGTACAATGAAAAAACAATTGTATTTGGTCCCACTTATATTATTCCCAAACCACTGGATCCAAGATTATTGGCCACTGTGGCACCGGCCGTAGCAAGAGCAGCTATGGAAAGCGGAGTGGCTAAATATCCCATCACAGACTGGGAAGGCTATGGAGTAGCCTTGAATAAAAGATTAGGTTTAGATAACCAGCTAAGCCGTGTTATTGGAAGCAAGGCAAGAAAAGATCCAAAACGGGTTTTATTTGCTGATGCAGAAAATTCGAAGGTATTAAAAGTGGCGCAGTTAGTACAGGAAGAAGGCGTGGGGTACCCGATACTGTTAGGTGATGAAAAAAGAATCAGGAAAATTGCTGCTACCAATGGTATTGATATTGACGACATGCCGATCATTAATCCCAAAGACGATGAGCATGATGAAATGAGGGAAAAATTCGGGGAGCTGTTTTATGCCCAACGGCAACGCAGGGGCATCAACAAACACGAGAGTCACAAAATAATGAAAGACCGGAATTACTTCGGTTCTATGATGGTGGAAACCGGAGAGGCAGATTGTATGATCAGCGGTCTGTCAAAAAATTATGCAGACACTATCAGGCCGGCCATACAAACCATTGGTACAGAAGAGGGAGTGAAAAAGATCGCAGGCATGTATATTATTTTCACCAAACGGGGACCATTATTCCTTGCAGATACCACGATCAATTTTAATCCCACTGCAGAAGAACTGGCTGAGATCACTTTATTAGTTGCCAAAGAAATACGGCATTTTAACATTACGCCCCGTGTTGCCATGCTTAGCTACAGCAACTTTGGCAGCAGTGATGGTGAAGAAGCAAAACTGGTAAGAAGGGCAAGAGAAATAGTAAAGCAAAAAGACCCAACATTGTGTTGTGATGGAGAAGTCCAGGGTATCCTGGCTTTTAATAAAGAAATATTAAAAGATAACTACCCTTTTACGGAATTACTAAATGGAGAAGTCAATACACTCATCTTTCCCAACCTGGCTGCTGGCAATATAGCATATAACTTACTGCAGGAAGTAAGTGGCTTTGATGCAATAGGCCCCATCATATTGGGACTTAATAAACCCGTGCATGTACTGCAGCTGGGAAGCTCAATCCGTTCTATTTTCAATATGGTGCTGATAGCAGTGGTGGATGCACAAATGAAAAGCAAGGTTAATGCAACCGAAGCCATTAAACAAAGCAAATGGTGGAAACGATTTAAAAAAACAGCGCATGATATGTAATGCCTCAAAAACCCAGTGACCATATCAGTAAAAAAAAATTGTCCTTTTCCGTTAGTAAGCCTTTCAAAAAATATTTGAGACGGTATGGACGGGAAATGAATCTGCCCGTTTCTTATGATATGCTCAAACATTTTGATGGCAGCATTCCAGTTAGAGACAACCTGGGTAAAGACACTTATTGGGAAACTGTTTTTTACAACCCGGTGATGACGGATGAGATTCATGCAGGCTTAAAGAGGGTCTATTCCCATTTAAAGTCGAGCGGCCCCACACAGGCAGAAGAACATTTGCATATTGAACGCATAGATTATTGCCTGTTCGGGAATTCCAAACCCTTTCGAATCAAGATCGTAAACAATTACAATGAGGTATATGATTACTTCTATATCAAAGTTGCAGATTCCTCACGGATTTTCGGGATGGAGCTCGAACATTTACTCAGCCCTTACTGGATTAATTTCTTAGTAGATGATAACACACTTGCTGAGGAACACATATCTGGTATACCTGGTGATATGTTTATAGAAAAATACCTTGACAAACCTGAGTTTAATATAAAAAAAATAGCAAAAGAATTTGTCAAATTCAATGAACGCTGCTTTACAAGGCTATTAGGAGACATGCGGAGTTATAACTTTGTTTTTGATCTTACGCAGGACTTTGATGACATACAATTCCGGATCCGGGCAATTGATTTTGATCAGCAGAGTTATGAGGGGAATAAAAATATCTACCTGCCGCAATTCTTTAAGGAGAACAATGTATTTGTACTGATGGTGCAAAAATATTTGCATCCTGATGTGATAAAACAATACCAGCAGGAAGAAAAAGCGCAAATAATCAGGAGAATAAAAGCGCAACGTCAACGGCTAAGGGATTTGAGAGTTGCTGCATCCGATGAGCCTCTATCAACTGCCGAAAAAATAAAACAATTGGCCACCGAGCTGGGGGCATTTCACAATAACCTTCAAGGTTTTCAATCCTGCACAACTATGCCACAGGTAATGTACCAGCATTTAAAAGAGCTGTTACTTTCAGAAAAAAAGAAAAATTTCGGGGCCTCCTGAAACAACGTTGATAATCCAGCCCGCATCTTTTCATGATCTGAATTGGATATATACCTGGCATTACTGTCGGTAGTTGATATTTCAAATGATTCTACTTCAAAGCCGGCAATTCAGCTTATATAACACTCGCTTCTCAGCAAATTTCAACGTGGAAAATATGCGGTTGATTAATTTCTTATGCCAGTTTCAACTTGTAAATGATAGATTCATATAAGTTAAACGCTGTCAAGGGGATCTAAATCTTCGGGTATCGTATTGGTATTATTTAACTCTTTCCGGGCTTCAAATTAACAAGACAACGACAAAAACAGGAGAACATGGGATCAACGTCATACCAAATTTCTGGATGGTTATTGCACAGCTGCAACACTGCCTGCAGTTATTACCAGTTGTATAAATTCTTGTGCCCGTATAGACATAAAAAAGCCCCACGATAAATCGCAGGGCTTAAATGAATATGGCAATTACCTACTCTCCCAGTTGGAATACCAGTACCATCGGCCATAAGGGGCTTAACTTCTCTGTTCGGAATGGGAAGAGGTGAACACCCTTGGAAAAGTCACCATAAGAAATTAAAAGATCAGAGAGAAGGTGCGGTTGTTAAGAACGTGTCGCTCAGAACTTATCACCTGTAACCCATCACTTAATAATGTACATATTGGGAAAGCTGTAAAGTAATTATAGAAAAAAATAAAGCTTACGGGTAATTAGTACTACTCGGCTTCGATGTTACCACCCTTATACCTGTAGCCTATCAACGTCATAGTCTCTGACGGCCCTTAAAAGTAAACTCATCTCGAAGAAGGTTTCACGCTTAGATGCTTTCAGCGTTTATCCTGGCTGTGCATAGCTACTCTGCATTGCACCTGGCGGCACAACAGATACACCAGCGGCACATACGACCCGGTCCTCTCGTACTAAGGTCATGCCTTCTCAATTTACTAACGCCCATCACAGATAGGGACCGAACTGTCTTGCGACGTTCTGAACCCAGTTCACGTGCCACTTTAATCGGCGAACAGCCGAACCCTTGGGACCTTCTCCAGCCCCAGGATGTGACGAACCGACATCGAGGTGCCAAACCT
>JAKQJG010000123.1 GCA_029561305.1 Bacteroidota bacterium
GTGCTGTCGGCATTTTTATTTTTGATGAAGCCAGCTAAAACAAAAGCGCAGGGGGCAATAGTGATGTTGGCAGACAGCAGTGCACCGGTTTGTAAAATACCAGTTAAGGGAGATGTGAAGCAAACTAAGAACCAGTTGATACAAGCCCAGGTAAAAGATGAAACAGGAAACCCGGTTGCTTATGCCAGTATTATCATTGCCGGTACAGTACGTGGAACCCGTGCCGGTGAAGATGGCTGGTTTAACCTGGCAAACGAAGAAGAGGATATGAAACTTGTTATTTCTGGATTGGGGTACGAAACAACAGAAATTATCATCACTGGCAAGAACATTACTGAAATAGTATTAAAGAGGCAAAACAAATTGATGAAGGAGGTCGTGTTGCGTCCTTTCCTGACTGGCCGGGTTGGTGGTATGAGGGTAGTGAGGTATTCATACAAGAAAATAGTCGCAGATACCATCAAATCTTGTTTACCCAATTTAAAACCCCGTATTAAAATTTATCCCGATCCTGTGGTCAAAGGCAGCAGCTTTACCATCCATATGCAACTACGGCAAACCGGTAATTGCACGATTCAAATAAATGATGCAGCAGGAAGATTGATGAACGAACAAAAAATAAATGTGGGCGCTAAAGAATGGAAACAAAACATAATCACCAACAGTAACTGGAGCAGCGGATTGTATTTTGTAAAGGTATTGGACGAAAAAGGAAAGTTGCTTGATACCGAAACCCTGGTAGTGCAGTAATCCCTATCGCAGCTCTTCGCAGGAATAACCTGCGCTGGCTGGAATGTTTCACTATCGCAGGTAAAGTAAAATGCCTTTCCGTTTTTTACAAACTTCACCCGTCATAGTATCGAAAAAAAACAGGTTAAATAAAATTACATAGACATAGCAGTCAATGAGCTGGTTGAAACTGTACCAGATCACTGGTTATCTTTTTCCCGCTTATAAAAAATAGCTTGTTGCAGCATCTATAAAGAAAGACCTTCCTGTAAATTTCAAGTATGAGCATACAGCTACTTATATTCATCCTGCTTTTTGGCGTGGTGCAGGGGGTGTTGCTCATCCTGTTCTTTGTAAATAAGAAATTGCACCAGGGGGCATATCTTTTCTTATTATTTTACCTGGGCACTATGCTGCTGCAGCTTACCCTTAAAGTAATGAGTAAGATCTGGCTGATGGAAAACTGGCCGGTGCTGTACCAGTTCTCACACTGGCTTCCATTGCTGTACGGGCCTTTCCTCTTTCTTTTTGTAAAACACTTGCTGATGCCGGGCGCCACGCAGAGAAACAGTATGAATCATTTTATTTTACCTGCCACCGTGTTGGTTTTGATTGCTGTTGCAGGTGCCGACATGCTTCCTGCAAATACAGCATTTGTTTTTTTTAATCCGCATTTACGTGCAACACTGCTGCTTGCCAGCGTCTTTTCTTATCACGTCGCTTCGTTTTTACTTTTTAAAAGACAAACAGTGGAAGTAAAAAACGCTGTTGCTGTGAATGCAATGGCTAAGTTGAATTGGATAAAGCAATTTATTAATGTTTCGTTGGTTGCCAGCCTGCTCATTGTTGCCGCCTTGTACACATTGTATATGTTGTATCCGCTCGGCCATGGCTTCAGGTATCTTTTTTCGGTGTTAAGTATTTGCATTTACTGGTTTAGTTATACTGCACTCGCCAATCCCACTGCTTTTTCGATAGTGAAAGGTTTTGCGAAGAACGATGCGGAAAACGAATTACCCTTACCACAACTGAAAATATGCCGTCCCCAAAAAAAATACGCCCACTCTGCACTGGCCTGTGAGGATGCCGTTGCGCTGGAAACATCCCTTGAGCAGCTGATGACAGAAAAAAAATTATTCCTGCAGTCTGAGCTTACGATCAGCCGGCTTGCAGAGGAATTGTGTTGCAGCCGCCATCACCTGAGCCAGGTGCTGAATGATAATATTGGCCGTTCTTTTTACGATTATATCAACAACCTGCGAATGGAGGAAGCCAAGCTGCTGCTGTCAGACCCCAGTTTCAGTCATCATAAGATTGCTTCTATTGGTTATGATGCCGGCTTTAATTCATTGTCTACATTTAATGAGGTTTTTAAAAAGCTTACCGGCAAAACGCCCTCTGAATTTCGTAAAGAAACGTTAAACGAAGCCCAACAAAAGCGGGTATAATGCCGGATCGGCCGGATCGGTAGAAAAACATTGGCTTACGCTGTACTTTGATCTTCAAAAACGTAAAGCCATGTACAGAAATTTCCTGCTGATTGCCTATCGCAATTTTAAAAAGCAACTATCCTTCACTTTGCTAAACATGTTTGGCCTTGCACTGGGGTTGGCAAGCGCCATTCTTATTTTTTTGTATGTAACGGATGAACTGAGGTATGATACAATGCATCCGCATTATAAAGACACCTGGCGTATCGGTGCCACCTGGCATGATCCCAACGGCCAGGCCTTTGATAATATTGAATCACCAGGCTATTTTTTGCAATACCTGAAGAATAATAGAAGCGAAATACAAAAGACCGTCCGTATCGCTTATATGGGGTACCCGTCTTCCATTCATCATAAGGCAAAAGACAAGATCGTACTAACAGAGGAGATCCGCTGGGCCGAACCGGATTTTGACCAGGTACTAAGCTTTGAACTCGTGAGGGGCAACCGCCAGGCAATGTTCAGGGATCAGGCTTCTATGGTGCTGAGCGAAAGCGGCGCCCGCAAACTTTTTGGCAACAGCAATCCTGTGGGTGAGGTGGTTTCGGTTAAACATCTTTGGGGTACCCGTAACCGTGAAATTGATGTAAAGGTCACCGGCGTGTATAAAGATTATCCTTCTAATTCGCATTTTAAGCCGCAGTTTATTGTCAATATCAATGCGCTGCGCCCCATATATGAGGGCCACTTTGAGGAATACCTGTCGGGACAGCGGTTTAACGATAATATGGGGTGGTTTGAGAATTATATGGTGACCAAACCCGGTGCTGATATACAACAGGTGAATACGGTACTCAGGCAATTGGCCACCCAGTTAAGCAATGATTCTATGCTGCTGGCACGTAATGTAAAACTGTCGGCTTTCATTACACCGATGAGCGAACTTCATTTCGACAAAAAGAATATGTGGGAAGGGCATACCAAGGGCGACAAAGCCTATCTCGCCATTTTTGGAATCATCGCATTGCTTATCATACTGATCGCCTGCATCAATTATATGAACCTGGCAACGGCACGTTCTATAAAAAGGGCAAAAGAAGTAGGCCTGCGTAAATCACTTGGCAGCAGCAGGGGCGCTATCGCCAGGCAATTTTTTCTCGAATCCTATATCACCGTGTGCGGTGCACTATTTATGGCATTGTTGCTGGGGATCATTTTTATTCATCCCTTTAACGGGCTGGCATCAAAAACTTTTACCGTCGGTTCGTTATTTAACCCGGTAATGATTGCTGTGGTGCTATGCATTGTGTTGTTCATGGGTTTTATAGCAGGTATTTACCCGGCACTTTATTTATCCCGTTTCCAGGCAGTGCAGGTACTAAAAGGCAATATTGTAAAAGGGAGGGCGGCAGATTTTTTCAGGAAAGGACTGGTAACGGCACAATACATTGTAGCGCTGGTATTAATTATCTGCACGTTCATTGTAACCGGACAAATGGACAAACTAAAAACCACTAAACTCAATGAAAGGGGTAACCAGTTGTTGTCTATCCGCTTCGGAGGTATTGCAGACCCGGGCAGGTATGAGCTATTTAAATCAGAAGTACTGAAAGACCATGAAATAAAATATGTTACAATGGGCAATCACCTTCCCCGGCTGGATTATTTTGGTTGGGTTGGTTTTGAAGTAAAGTTTCCTGATTTCAGTGACAAGGACCTTCAATGGAACTGCCTGAACGTGGATTATGATTTTCCTAAAGCCTTTGGACTGGAGCTTGTTGCCGGAAGGGATTTTCAAAATGGTAATGTGAATGACAGTAATGCACTTATCATGAACGAGGCTGCAGTAAAAGCTATAAACCAGCCCGTTGAAAAACTGCTAGGCGCTACCGTTACTAACCGTTTCGATTCAGGAAGGGTGTATAAAGTGATTGGGGTGATGAAGGATTTTCCCTTTCGCAGTATGCACCAGCCAATAGAGCCATTGATGCTGAGTGCACGTCCGCATTTTATTGATAAGATTGTTTATGTGCAGTTGCCCGCTGGAAAATTTGCTGAAAAAATGGCGGTGGTTGAAAAGCAATGGCGTGCAGCCTTCCCCAATACAGGTTTCGATTATTGGTTCCTGAGTGACGAATTCAACCGGATGTATACAGCAGAACAACGGGTATCGTCGCTGGCCAGGGCATTTGCCATGCTGGCGATACTCATAACGGTGCTGGGTGTGTTTGGACTGGCAACGTATACAGCCGAACAAAAAACAAAGGAAGTTGGTATACGAAAAGTGCTGGGTGCAGGTAACAAAGAAGTGGCGGCGTTATTTTTAAACAGCTTCTTCAAAATTTTTATCATCGCCTGCGGAGTGGCCATACCATTGGCGTGGCTGGCAGCTTATAAATGGCTGGAAGGGTTCAGCTACCGCACCAGCATCAGCCCGCTCATTTTTACTTTCAGCATTGCAGGTTTATTCCTCATTACCCTGCTCACTATCGGATATGAAGTGTGGAAGTCGGTAAGGATAAACCCCGTAAACAGTTTGCGGACAGAGTAGGCAGGTTACATACCGCCAGCCGGAGGCTTGCCGGATTTTATTACCGGCAGCTGAATAATAATCGGGCATCAGTGGCGTCGCACACTTGTACAGTTTTTCTTTATGCAGCCATATATACAACACCATAAAAATTAAACACATGAAAAGTATCCCCTTCCTGCTTTGTATCTCACTCAATAGTTGCCTGTCATCTGCACAGGATGGTAACCAGCAACTGCAAAAGATCGAGGCAGCATTGTCTGCATCACAGGTAACCATCAGCCAGGTTCTCAGTGATGAAAAATATATGAAACTTCACCCGCTTACCGCATTCCGGGAAATTATTAAGAAATATGCCAATACCGAAAAAACAGTCATGGTAACGGCTAATGAGCCAGGGAAAAGAATCACGGTGAAGGGTAGGGTACTTTCAAAAAAGGGTGAACCCATCGCAGGTGCATTGGTGTATGTATATCAAACATCGGCCAAAGGCTTGTATGCTGATACGGCTGCACATGTGGGTATGAACGACGGGGATATGCGGCATGCAAGGTTGTTTGCCTATTTTAAAACCAATGGCAATGGCCAGTTTGAATTTGAAACCGTCCAACCCAGGGGATATCCCGATGCTGATCTTCCTGCACATATCCATATCATGATGTGGCAACAGGGGCAACCCATAGATCACATGCCAGCCGAACTGTTATTTGATGATGACGAAAGGCTCACCGCAGAAAGGCGAAAAAGTGCATTGGAGGCTGGATTTTTAATTGAGAAGCACAGTGGCACGCCGGACCAGCCTGTTTACAATTATGTACTCAAGCCCATCGGGAACTGAGCAGTCCGTTGAATGCAGCAGGTAGTGCTAACAAGGGAAGAAGGAAAACCTATTACTACACAAAAAAAATAATGATCATGATGCGTTTATTTTTACCTCTTGTAATGTTGTGCCTGGCGGTAACTAACACAGAGGCACAGCCGCAAAACCAATACAGTAAATTTGATGTGCGCCATTGGGGGGTGGTGCTTGACAATGAAAACACAGCAAAAGTAACCGTACAGGAAAACATCCAGTATTTTACGGATGACAAAGCCCGCCTCCATTTCGACCTGTATATGCCACCTGCTTATCAACAGAAACAGTTATTGCCCGCCGTTATTTTTCTCAATGGCATTGGAGACCAGGCAGGGGAGCCCGTTGTAAAATCCTGGGAAATTTACCGCAGTTGGCCGAGGCTGATGGCCGCAGAAGGGTTTATGGGCATTTCGATGGAGACCGATGGGAGCAGGGTGCAGGAAAGTTTACAGGCTTTATTTGATTACCTTGACAAAGAAGGTCATCGCTATGGAATTGATGCCTCCAGGCTGGGTGTATATGCTGCATCGGCCAACACCAACCAATCAGGCCAGTATTTAATGAAGGCCACTGCTTATAAAGGAATAAAGGCAGCCGTTTTATATTATGGTACTGCTCCGGCAGCGCCTTTCCGCAAAGACCTGCCGGTTTTATTTTTTATTGCTGAAGGGGATGTAAGAGGGAATGCTTACCAGGCGATATGGGCGGATGTATTAAAAAACAAAGCGCCATGGACCATTACCATGGGATCGGATCTGCCGCATGCATTTGATGCGCTCACCAACAACGAACTGGCAAGAACGGCCATCAAAGCAACTATCTCCTTTTGGAAAAACCACCTCGAGCCACTGCCGGCATCATCACAACCTTTTTCACCGGAAAGGGAAATGCTGGAAACGCAGTACTGGCAACAGCCCACAAAACTGGTGGAATTGATGGGCAACTGGCTGCAAAAGAACCCGGGAATAAAAGAAGCAATTTTTTTTCAACACTACGGCCGGGCTTTGTTCAATGCTGGCGAGCTGGAGCAGGCAGAAAAAATTTTAAAGAAATGTATATCACTTGGCTCTGCCAATAATTTCCTGTTGTTAAATTTGGCAGCTGTTTCATATGCATTAAACAAATCTGCCGCTGCGGAAAATTATCTTGCTGTATTTGAAAAAAAGGAACCCATCCGGCCCTTTCATTATTTAAATATGGCCAATTCATTGTACCAGTTTAAAAAATACAACTATGCAGCCTACTGCTGTGAAAAAGCCATAGCACTGGAGCCACGTGCCGGGGATTATTATAACCTTGGTTGTTATTATGCACTTGACGGCAAAAAAGAAAAAGCTTTTGATGCTTTACAAAAGGCAGCCGCACTTGGGTACAATACAAAAAATAACTATGAATCAGATACCGACCTGGAATCGCTGCGGCCACTCTCCCGGTGGAAAATATTAATGGAGCAGTTACACTAGCTGAAACCCGTGGCTTCATAAGCATCACTGTAACTCTTCACAATAATACCCTGCCTTGCTCAGTAGATTCTCAATATCACTGCCACAGAGTTGCTCAGTTTCTATCCGGAGAATATTGTCTGCATCCTGCAGGTCAACATTCCAGCGGAGGATATGGGGATGAGCATTGAGGAAGGCACCCGCATTGTTGATGCAGCGCATGGATTGAAGATTGGTTTTGAACACGAGTATTTCCATACAATGTATTTCGGCATTCGGTCCCGGGCGGGCTTTTTAAGTTTCTTTGTTAGCGCCAGGCGGCGGAGTGTTGTTTCGGCTGGCTCGTCTTGTTTTAATAACCTGCCCTTGAACAGCACCGGCTCTTTTATGACAACTTTTTTCAGCGATCCGTTGCCTGTTGACCATTGAAGACGTATATCCTGTAACCATCCGGACACGAAGCACGTTTTTTCATGGCTTTATCACATATTCTTCTCCGTGCTCCGTGTCTTTATGGTTTACCTGCAGCATGCATCATGGGAATTAGTCAGCTGCATTTTTTTCCTGCCAGGGCTGCGGCCTCCATCTCATTCCACCACATCGGTTCTTCCATTCCGCTTTAAATTGTTCTCTTTCTTCCGGTGTCATATGGGCTAATTTCTCTGTCATCTTTTCTTTCCACTCCCTGCGTTTTTGTCCCCAGCCGCCACCGCCCTTGCCAAAGCCAAATAGTATTTTACTTAAGGCCAGTATGCCCAGCGCCTGCCAAAAACTGATCACTTTTACGCCTGTTATTACCTGGGGCAATATGGCATTCCACAATCCCATTACAATAAACCCAAAGGCTGTAATGGCTGCTGCGCCAATCAGGATTATCATCAGCACTTTTCCTGCTTTACTCTTTTTCATTGTAGTATAATTTTTTTAATTTTTTAAATAAGCTTTGAGGTACGAGCCACAAGCTTTGAGCATTGAGCTGGAAGCTTTGAGCTACTACGAATACCGAATAACAAATACCGAATACCAAACAATGAACTCAATAATTCAATAGCTCTTCTCTCAATCCCTGCAGCCGCTCCCTCAAAAAAAGCACCGCATACCGCTTACGGCTGATCAGTGTAGGTACCGGTACACCACTTGCCTCCGACAGCTCTTTAAAAGCCAAGCCTTCCATTTCATTTTGTATAAAAGCATCTCTTTGTTCAGCCGGCAGTTCGTTTAATGCCTGTTGCAATTCTTCCCAAAATAAATTTCTCAGGTAGATCATTTCTGGTGAATCACCGGCGGCCGGTACCAGCTCGGTCCAGTCGAAGCCCTCTTCATCACCTGCTGCAGCAGGTTTTACATCATCTATCAGGGGTAGTTGCTGTTTCCGGTAGCGGTCGGTGATCTTGTTTCTTGCCACGGTAAACAACCAGCTGGTTACTTGCTCTATCGGTTCAGTATTGCCGGCAAACTGGTAAAATACATCCTGCAATATATCCTCTGCATCTTCATTGCTTTTCACCCGTTGTTTTATAAAACCAAACAGCCGCTTGCTGTAAGCAGTAATGGTTTGAGTAAGTGATTGGTTTTTTTCAGCCGCCATTGCGTTTGGTATCGTCAGTGCATCCTCCATGTATGTACAGTAAGACGGACGGTGAGTATCGATGTTTTAAAGTTGCCGAAATATTTTCGATGCAACAATTTTATATAAGTGCGTTACATAAAAAATCCTGCGAAAAAGCAGGAAATTTTATACTAACCGTATTGTTGAGAGGGTATTTTTATTTTGACAACAGGAAAGAACAGCTGTAGGCGGTAGTGGCTGTAGTTCCTTTAATGATATAGTCGCCAGCAGGATATCCAGAGAGATCAACTGTTTTTTCATCGAAGATCACATCACTCAAGATCAAACTGCCACCGTTGTTAAATATTTCAATCGTTGTTTTTCCCTTAACGGCAGGTTGAATATGAAATATGCCTGCAGATGGATTGGGATAAATGCTGAAAAGTTTTTTTGTTTGCTGCGTCTTCACATCGTTGATAAGGGATTCTTTTTCCATTCTTGCAGCTACAGAAGGTTTGATCATGGTAAACTGGTCGGAAATGCTGCCGGTGCTGGTAAGAAATTTATACCGCAGGGTATCGCCTTTTATTTCCAGTGCCACTGATCCGTTGATGGAAGTAAACGACCTTGCCATAGCATTATGAGGATAGCCAGGCGTGGTGGAAGACGAACTTTTTCCGCTTACACCGCATACCGCATATACGGTGCCGTTATGACCATTGTCTTTTATGTATGGAACGGCATTTCCATCACCGGGCTGTATGATCATCGACGATGCAAAACTGCTTTCATTACCATAGTGTCCGTGTATAAAATAACTTCTTTCATACGTGTGAGAATGACCATTCAGTACCAGGTCTGCCTTATGGGTTTCAAGCAGGGGAACAATATTCGTCCGCATATTGATCAGTTCTCTTTCTGTATCAGAATTATGCGTGCCCTTGCTGTAAGGCGCATGATGCCAGTAAGCAATGGTCCATTTTTGTGTATTGGCCATAAGATCATTTCGTAACCAGTTATACATCGGGCTGCCCACGGTATTTTGAGCGCCATAACTGTCTAGTGAAATAAAATGAATATTGCCCCAGTTATAAGAATAATATTTTTCGCTGCCGGATGCAATACCACCAGCCTGTGCTGTTGTTGGTAAATTAAAAATGGAAAAGTAAGGAAAGTTGGTTCCGAGGGCTGTCGTGCTCAGGTAGCCGATGTCTCCATAATCATGGTTGCCGGGGGAAGGATAAAAGTTCCATGATTTAAACTGGGGTCCGTATTTGGCAAAAACATTATTCTGGTACTCTGCATCGGTGCCAGATTCATATGCATTGTCGCCCAGCCAAAGCCACATATCATTTTTGTTTGGTCCAAGATAATTGAGGTAAGCATTTAAAACTGCCGTCTGCGCAGTGGAGCCATTTCCAAAATCCCCGATGGCCCATATCCTTGTTGTTTGGGTTGAACTTGCAGGTGGTGCTGTCCAGAAAAAATTAGCCGCGTTTGCCTGCAGCACCACCGCAGTGGTGCCGATACTGTAAAAGTATTTTGTATTGGGGGTAAGACCGGTTACCTGTACCTGGTGATCTGTTGCCAGTGCTGCATCTGTTGCCGATCTGCCAAAAGAAGAAGAAGCACCCCATTGTACTTTTGAATCACAGGCAATATTGGTTCTCCATTTCAATATCGTTGAACCAGCTGTGGTGGATTGTATGTAGGGCCCACGGGTGATCACTGGGATGGATGCACTGTTGGCGAAAAGCTCCAGCTCAAATGTGAGATCACTCGATGTAGTGGAATTGTTATGTACTTCTGCAGCAATGATATTAGTGCCATTTAAAAATGCACTGGCTGGAATGCTGTAGGTAAAAACCGTATTGCCATCATCCGGCGCATTGGCGGAAGCAGGCGTATTATAATCCACTGTTCCTGCAGGCATATTATTCCGTATTCTTTCGGTGCCGTTTATATATACAATTATGCCATCATCACGCCGGAGGTTAATGGTAAAAATATATTGTAAAGGGTTCGTGATATTAACTGACTTTCTAAAATAGTAAGTGATCTTTGAAGGAGTTAAACTGGTGGCGGGATTGTCTCCATAGCCCAGTTCCGCAGCACCCATACTCCATGCCGCATCATTAAAACCATTCAGCCGCCAGGCAGTTCCCTGGTCGGTGCCGTCTGCTTTATATTTCCACACACTGTTTTTTGTAATAATGGTTTGTGCTGTACAATGCATCAATGTACCAAAGGCTGCAAGGATTACCAGTATGAAATTCTTTTTCATTCAATAACAATTATTAAAGATAACGGTAGCGGCTGGCCGCTTTTGCCGTTGACTGAACAAAATACCGGATCTGTCATTCAGCCTCCATTCCCGTGTACAGCTCACAGATGGGAAGAAATCCCCGTTGCTGTAAAACCATATTACAACGGTACACCAGCGCTTCCGGCAGGTGAGTGGCGTCGGCATTGGCCCAAAATTTCAACAAGTGATTTTCCTGTTCCATACTCAACGGCTCTCTCAACCGGAGCAATTGATGGTGCAGGGCAGACAACTGGTCATCTTTCAGGTGACTGAACCCTCCATTCGCCAGCAGGTCGGTGGTTCGGGAGAGAATGATTTTATCCTGTTGCATAAGTACATTTTTTATGCGTACAAGGTCAAAAGCCAACATGAAGTAATTGTGAACCTTATGTTATCAGAATGTGCAGCAGGCCAAATGTGGGTAGCCTGTGCATAAGCCGGGGTTGTTTTCCGATAGAAATACAATAGAAAAAAAAGCAGTTCTCCAGGTGGGTTATTTGTAATGTAAAAAACAATGTATATTTTACCGTACCATAAAACCTCACCCAAATATTGACCGGTATGAAAAAATTTATCAGGATCGCAGGACGCATTGTGCTGGTGCTCGTGCTTATCATCATTTGTATTGTTGGATATATTAAAGTGGCCCTGCCCAATGTGGGTGATGCGCCTGAAATAAAAGTGGATCAAACCGCTGAACGGGTAGCCCGAGGCGAATACCTCGCCAACAATGTCACCGTATGTATCGACTGCCACTCCACCCGTGACTGGAGCAAATTCTCCGGTCCCATTGTGCCGGGCACTTTTGGAAAAGGTGGTGAACTTTTTGATCAGAAGTTTGGTTTCCCCGGCGCTTTTTATGCCCGCAATATTACCCCTGAAGGTATCAGCCGCTACACTGACGGAGAACTCTTCCGGTTGATCACTACCGGTGTTACCAAAGAAAATACACCCATCTTCCCGGTAATGCCCTATCATAATTATGGCCGCATGGATGAGGAAGATATCAAAAGCATCATTGCGTATATACGTACCCTTAAGCCAATTAAAAATGATGTGCCTGCATCTGTTCCCGATTTTCCCATGAGCATCGTCATCAATACCATTCCTGCCAAAGCAACCTTAACAAAAATGCCGGCTAAATCAGATGTGGTGTACTATGGTA
>JAKQJG010000146.1 GCA_029561305.1 Bacteroidota bacterium
GTATTGGCGGCGCTAAGGCGTTTTATTTTTCCCTGATACCAATGGCTGTATTGATGATATGTTTGTTTTTCTTTTACAAGATGCAAAAGCAAGCGAAGAACAACAATGAACTTCCGGATTTTGATTTTAAAGGCGGAGGGCATTAATAAGTAACCATGACACAAAAAGAAATATTCCAGCTAGATCCATTGTTTAACGATGTGCAGATGCAGCCCGTTTTTGCTGATGGTAAGACATTTGTGGATTGCATTCCGAAAGAAGATACAGACGTAATACTGGAAAAATATTTTGAGCAAAAGGACAGCAGCGGATTTAACCTCGAAAAATTTGTGCAGGCATATTTTGAATTGCCGAAAGTATTTGCAGCGGATTATACCACGGACAGCAACAGTACCACCGGGCAGCATATCAATGATCTTTGGGAGGTACTTACCCGTGAGCCGGATGAAAAACAGGGGTCGCTGATACCGTTGCCAAACCCATATATCGTTCCCGGCGGCCGTTTTGGCGAAGTGTATTACTGGGACAGTTATTTTACCATGCTGGGTTTAAAAGCTGCTGGTAAAGCAGATATGGTGGAGAACATGGTGAATAATTTTTCACATTTAATTGCAACAACTGGATTTATACCCAATGGCAACCGCACTTATTATTTGGGGAGAAGCCAGCCACCTTTTTATTCACTGATGGTGAAGATGCTGGCTGAAATGAGGGGACAGCAAACACTGAACGGCTACTTGTCAACGTTAGTAGCAGAGCACCAATACTGGATGAAAGGGGCAAATGAGTTAAATGACCATAACAATGCTGTTCATCATGTGGTGCAAATGCAAAATGGTGAACGGCTGAACCGGTATTGCGATGCTTATGAAACTGCCAGGCCGGAGTCGTACAGGGAAGACGTGGAACTGGCTCACCAATCTGCACAGGATGCTGCCACCCTGTATAAACATCTGAGAGCGGGCGCAGAAAGTGGCTGGGATTACAGCAGCCGCTGGTTTAAAGACGGCCAATCATTTTCCTCCATACATACCGCTGAAATTGTGCCGGTTGATCTGAATTGTTTGTTGTACCATCTTGAACTTACCATTGCAGAAGCATACGATGTATCCGGAAATGAAACTGAAAGCAATCATTACAAAATTGAAGCAGGTAAAAGAAAACAAGCCATCGAAAAATATTGCTGGAATGATGCAGCAGGTTTCTTTGTTGATTATGATCATGTTGCAGCCATACAGAAAGAGGAATTCACCTTAGCTGGTATGGCGCCTTTATTTTTTAAGATCGCCACACAGGCACAGGCTGACCTGGTTGCAGAAATGATCCAGGCAAAATTTTTAAAACCAGGCGGTGTGGTAGCGTCATTAAAAAATACCGGGCAACAATGGGATGCACCCAATGGCTGGGCACCCCTGCAATGGATCACCATCATGGGATTGGAAAATTATGGTCATCATTCATTGGCGGATACCATTGCACAACGCTGGCTGGCGCTTAATGATAAAGTGTATGCAGCCACTGGTAAAATGATGGAGAAATATAATGTGGAAGATATCAACCAGCTGGCTGGAGGTGGTGAATATCCCGGCCAGGATGGTTTTGGCTGGACGAACGGGGTGTACCTGGCGTTAAAGCGATTTGTTGGTTCGTAA
>JAKQJG010000163.1 GCA_029561305.1 Bacteroidota bacterium
CATTTTATACTTCAGCGGCATGGTAACCGCCAGTAATAAATAAGAACAGCCTTCTAAAAAAGCCACCAGCCTGAAACGGGAGTATGCATTTTGTAACATGAGAAGCCAGGTTTTGTTTGGGGCACAATATTACAGCTTAAAGCCCTTATAATTTCCATCTTGTATAAAGCATAAATGCATCATCTTTCCCGGTACTATTTTCTTCATTGTAATAATTGTTACAAACCAGCTCCTTTATCAAAAATAGCTTTGCCCAAAATTACAATACATGACCAGGGCACTTTTTATATCGATTGTACTGATAACCGCCAGCTTGTTTTCCAATGCGCAGGATACCGTGGTATTGAGCAAAGCGTTTATTTTAAAAGATGCAGGGGCAAAAAACCTGCAGGTAAAGATCGCAGAACAAAGCTATCTCTCGGCAGAAGCAGGTTACAATCAAACAAAAGCCATCTTTCTTCCCAATGTCAATCTTTCTTACACCGCCATCACCACTACCAACCCATTAATGGCTTTTGGTTCCAAAATAAACCAGGAAGGCGTAACGATGGCAGATTTTAACCCGGCCTTGATCAACGACCCGGGTAATGTTCAAAACTTCAATACAAAACTCGAAGTACAGCAACCCCTGCTTAACTACGACGCCCTTCACCAGCGGAAAGCCGCCAGGGCACAGGCAGATGCCATGAAACTGAAAATGGAACGCTCTGCAGAGTATGTGTTGTTTGAAATAGATCAATCTTATATGCAGCTGCAAATGGCTTATGCCGTGGTGGAAGTATTAACCAAGGCAAAACAAACTGCTTTAGCCAATCAAAAACTGGTAACCGATTACTATAACAATGGCTTGTTACAAAAATCAGAACTCCTCAATGTACAGGTAAGGGTTACAGAAATTGACAACCAGTTGCTGTATGCCCGGTCAAACATCAGTAACGCATCCGACTATATACATTTTTTGCTGAACGAACCTGCTGACAATGTGATCAAGCCTGCTGATACACTTTCTTATAACGGGGTGCCTGGATTTTCAGTTGTATTAAATGACAGCCGGAAAGATATTGCTGCATACAAGAAAGCGCTGGAAGCACATAACAACATGGCATTATCTGCACAAAAGAAATCATTGCCAAGACTGAATGCATTTGGCAGTTATGAACTGAATGATAAACGCCTGTACAATTTCAGGGGCGAAGGCTATTTACTCGGCCTGCAATTATCGTGGAATGTATTTGATGGACTGAAAACAAAAGGCGCTGTACAGCAAGCCAAGGCTAATTACAGGCAGGCGGAACAGGAACTGGCACAATACAGATCGCAAAGCCAGTTGGAAATAAACAAAACAAACAGGCAGCTGACCGATGCTGCAGGGAAAATAGATCTTGCAAAACAGGCACTCGAACAATCGCAGGAAGCATACCGCATCCGTAACAACCGGTTTGGCCAGGGGCTTGAAAAAACCACCGATCTGCTGAATGCAGAAATGCAGGTTACACAAAAGCAATTAGCATATCACCAGGCAATACTTGAATATAATATTACCTCATCTTATCTCCATTTTTTAAATAAATAAATTATGAAGTTTTATACAATTGGATTAACCGCCGTACTGGTAACAATCTACAGTTGCTCTTCTCCGGATAAAAAATTACTGGAGGCTGATAAGCCCATAACCGTTACAACAAACAAATCAGGTATAAGCGATACCAGCGGTTTTATCAATGCCAGCGGTAAACTGGTAGCAAAGAACACTGCTAACGTCAGCACCCGTATGATGGGATATATCACGGCCATACATGTACAGGTAGGACAAGTGGTGCAGGCCGGGCAGTTACTGGTGAATGTAAACAGTACAGATGTGTCGGCCAAAAGCGGGCAGGTAACGGCCCAGATAGCACAGGCACAGGCAAATTTAAAAAGTGCTCAAAAAGATTATGAACGTTTTCAAAACCTGTACAATGTGCAAAGCGCTACTGCCAAAGAGTTAGATGATATGCGTACCCGTTATGAAGTGGCCCGGGCAGGTTTAACAGCAGCACAGCAAATGAAGAATGAAGTAAATGCGCAATTCTCTTATGCCAATATCACCGCTCCAATAGCAGGTGTGGTAACGCAAACATTTGTAAAACAGGGCGACCTGGCCAATCCCGGAATGCCTTTGCTTACTATAGAAGCGCCATCACAACTGCAGGCCGACATTCTGCTTTCTGAAAATGACATCACCAAAATAAAAAAGGGAATGCCCGTACAGGTAAACCTGAAATCTTCCGGAGAAATTACCCGGGGGAAGGTGGCAGAAGTGAGTTTGTCTGCTGCTAACACAGGTGGCCAGTTTATTGTTAAAGTGGATCTCACACAGCCATCTGAAAATTTATTACCCGGCATGTTTGTGAATGTACAGTTCCCGGTTGTAAAGCTTCAGCAGGGCGAAGAGCAAATAAAAAATACTGTAACCGTTCCTGAAACAGCCCTGGTACACAACGGACAGCTGACAGGAATTTACACCGTGAGCAATGCAGGTACAGCAATATTACGCTGGGTTCGTACGGGTAATACGGTTGGCAACGGTGTGGAGATATTATCTGGCCTGAATGCGGACGAATCTTATATCGTGTCAGCAGAAGGGAAATTATACAATGGTGTAAAAGTGCAGGTGAAATTGAACAATTAATTTATTCAGCAATAAAAGTTACAGCAGATGAAAGAAGGTATATCAGGTAAGGTGGCGAATTTTTTTATCAATTCAAAATTGACGATCCTGTTAATGGTGGCGCTGATGGTGATCGGCGTGTACAGCTCCACGTTAATACCCAGGGAAGAAGAACCGCAGATCAATGTGCCGATGGCAGATATCATGGTTGGCTATCCCGGTGCCAATCCCAAAGAAGTGGAGAGCAGGGTGGTGAAACCGCTGGAGAAGATCATTTCTAATATCAAAGGAGTGGAGCATGTACACAGTATGGCCATGAATGGAAGGGCTATGATCATCGTACAGTTTTTAGTGGGCCAGGATATTGAGCGTTCCTATGTAAAACTTTATGATGAACTGATGAAGCACCAGGATATTTTTCCTGCAGGTGTTTACAAGCCGATGGTGAAAACACGCTCTATTGACGATGTGCCAATGATGGGGTTGACATTGTGGAGTGAGAAGTACGATGACTACCAGCTGCGCCAGGTAGCCGAAGAACTGGCCTCTGAAATAAAAACGATCAAAGAAGTGTCACTTACAAAAGTTATAGGTGGCAGAACCAGGCAACTGAAAGTAATTCTGGATAAAGATAAACTGGCAGAGAACGGGCTGGATGCATTGGGGATACTGCAAATGATCCAGGCAAATAACGGCAGCAGCCAATCGGGAAGTTTTGTAAAGAACGACCAGGAATTCCTGTTAACCACCGGTCAGTTTTTGGCAACACAACAGGATGTAGAGAACCTGGTGGTGGGCACAAACCACGATATGCCGGTGTATTTAAAACAGGTTGCTAAAATAGCAGATGGGCCATCCGCACCAGCCAACTATATTTCTTTTGGCTACGGCCAGGCAAATGACTCTTTCAAAAATTTCAGATCCGATTATCCGGCTGTTACTGTTTCAATTTCTAAATTAAAGGGTGCGGATGCCATGAAAATTGCTGATTTGATCCTGAAGAAGACCGAAACGTTGAAAAGGACGCTGTTGCCAAATGATGTAAAAGTGGAGGTTACCCGTAACTATGGAGAAACAGCTTCGCACAAAGTGGGAGAGCTGATGATGCACCTGGGCATTGCTATTATAGCCGTAACAGTTTTGGTGATGCTGGCGATGGGATGGCGGGGCGGCCTGGTGGTATTCTTTTCTGTGCCACTAACGTTTGCCCTTACACTATTCAGTTATTATTTGCTCGATTATACATTAAACCGGATTACACTGTTTGCACTGGTGTTTGTGGTGGGTATTGTGGTGGACGACAGCATCATCATTGCAGAAAATATGCACCGGCATTTTAAAATGAAACGGTTGCCATTTAAACAGGCTGCTATCTATGCCATCAATGAAGTTGGCAACCCAACCATATTGGCAACGTTCACCGTTATTGCAGCTATTCTTCCTATGGCATTTGTGTCTGGCATGATGGGTCCTTACATGAGCCCGATGCCCATTGGTGCATCCATTGCCATGCTGCTTTCTTTGTTTGTGGCATTAACCGTTACACCCTATTTAGGGTATCACCTGTTAAGGGAAAAAGATAAGCAACAACACAAAGAAGCGCACAAACTGGAAACAGGCTGGATATATAAAGTGTATAAAAAAATTGAACAGCCTTTGCTGAACAGCCGCAAAAAGAGATGGGCTATGCTCGGCATCACAGTGCTGTTATTGCTGGCGTCTGTTGCCCTGTTCTTTACTAAATCTGTAGCTGTAAAAATGCTCCCCTTCGATAATAAGAATGAGATACAGGTAGTGATTGATATGCCGGAGGGCACAACGTTGGAAAAAACTGCCGCCGTGGCAAAGGATGTGTCTCAATTTTTGACTACCGTTCCTGAAGTGGTGAATTATCAAAACTATATTGGATCATCCGCACCGATCACTTTTAATGGGCTGGTACGTCATTATGATCTGCGTGGTGGAAGTAATATGGCGGATATACAAGTGAATTTGTTGCATAAGGAAGAACGCACATTGCAAAGTCATGAAGTGGCCAAAAAGATCAGGCCCGGTATTCAGCAAATAGCAAAGCGCTATGGTGCCAATATTAAAATTGTGGAAGTGCCGCCTGGTCCCCCGGTGTTGTCAACTATTGTAGCAGAGATATATGGTCCCGATTATGACCAGCAGGTAGAAGTGGCAAGGCAGGTAAAAACGATTTTGGAAAATACAGATGATGTGGTGGATACAGACTGGATGACAGAAGCACCACAGGTAGAATACAAACTGGAAGTGGACAAAGAAAAAGCTATGCTGAATGGGGTGGCACCACAGCAGGTCATTGGCAACCTCACTTATTTGTTGGGCGAACATGCGGTGACTAACCTGGTGGATGAAAAATCCAACAGCCCGGTAAATATCATATTGAAGCTGGATGATAAGGATAAAACAAGCTTGCAGGATATTCTGAATATTAAGGTAAGAGGCCAGCGGGGTAACATGGTGCCAGCCGGTGATATTATAAAAGTGAAAACGGACACGCTGCAGAAAACCATTTATCGCAAAGACCAGAAGCGGGTGGTGTATGTGCTGAGTGATATGGCGGGTCAACTGGAAAGTCCTGCCTACGCCATTTTAGGTATGGATGAAAAACTGCAAAAAATAAAATTGCCGGCTGGTAACACTATTGACGAGCTGTATATGGGACAGCCCGATAGCGAAGAAAATTTTACAGTGAAGTGGGATGGAGAATGGCAGATTACGCTGGAAGTGTTCCGTGACCTCGGCGCCGCATTTTTGGTAGTGATACTGGTGATATACATGCTCATCGTAGGTTGGTTCCAGAATTTTAAAACACCCATTGTAATGATGATGGCCATACCACTATCGCTGGTGGGTATAGTATTAGGACACTGGATACTGGGCGCATTCTTTACGGCAACTTCTTTTATTGGTATGATAGCACTGGCCGGGGTGATGGTACGAAACTCTGTATTGCTCATCGATTTTATAGAGATAAGACTGAATGATGGTGTGCCTATGAAACAGGCCATCATTGATGCAGGAGCTGTTCGTACAACACCCATACTGTTAACAACGGGTGCGGTGGTGATAGGGGCGTCCATCATTTTATTCGATCCTATTTTCCAGGGACTGGCCATTTCATTGGTGGCAGGTGCCATTGTGTCTACGCTGCTTACATTGGTAGTGGTGCCGCTGTTGTACTATATGGTAGAAAATAAAAAGTGGAGCCGGATACAACAGGCTGCAGCTGGTAAAACAGAAACCGACGTGACAGCGGGTGCTATGGAAGAAATATAAATATGTTCAACTAAATATTAAAAAAATGAAATTACTCATCATAACAGCGATTAAAGAATTTGAAACAGCTGTAAAGAAAATTCTTTTTGATGCAGGCATAAAAGAATTTACCTGCGAAAATGTTACCGGCTGCCGGGATGCTTCTACAGAAAGTGTGGGTGACAACTGGTTTGCATCAGAAGTAAATGAAACGGATTCCGTTCTTTTTTGGGTACTTGCCCCGGTGGAAACCGTGCAGCATGCAGAAGCCGGAGTTGCGCAATTCAATGCAGCCCTTCAAACCCAATCGAGAATTCACCTTGCAATTTTAAACACAGAAAAATCAATATGATAAACCGGTACGTCAGGGCCATTGCAGGCCTCTTCATCATCATCAGCGTTTTGCTGGGCATGTATGTGCATATTAACTGGCTGTGGTTTACCCTTTTTGTGGGTGCCAATTTGTTTCAAAGTGCTTTTACAAGATGGTGTTTGATGGAAGATATTCTAAAGAAACTTGGTATAAAGGACTAAAAATTTTTTGCTGGTTGATTAAACTGCTGCTGCATTTGTTTGCAGTCAGCAGTTTTTTGTTCCATAGATTTTCTGTTGCTTATTCTTTTCTTCTTTGCATCTTTGTTGCTCAGCAGTCAAACATGAAAGTCTCTTACAAAACATTCAACCTTCCATTCAAATACCCGTTCACCATTTCTAAGGGAACCAAAACGCACCAGCCAACTCTTATTGTGGAGCTGGAGCATTTCGGGTTTAAAGGATATGGTGAAGCACCAGCCATTGCTTATTACAATATCCCCATCGAAAAAATGGTGGAAGACCTGGAAAGGAAAAAGATCTTTGTTGAGAAATTTGCTTTCTCAGATCCTGAACGTTACTGGCATTATCTGCATCACCTTTTTCCAGCCAATTCTTTTTTAGTTTGTGCATTAGATATGGCCGGCTGGGATCTGTATGGCAAAATAAAAAGAAAGCAATTGCATGCGCTATGGAATCTTAATACAGATGAATCTCCACTGACCGACTATACTATTGGCATTGACTCAATAGATAAAATGCTGGAAAAGATGAAGGAAAAGCCCTGGCCAATTTACAAAGTGAAGGTGGGCGTGGAAGGTGATATTGAAATGGTGGCGGCATTGCGAAAGCACACAAATGCTGTATTAAGGGTAGATGCCAATGCAGGCTGGACGCTGGAACAGGCCTTGATGAAAATTCCTTTGTTGAAAGAACTTGGTGTAGAAATGATCGAACAGCCCCTGGCAAAAGATAATTGGGAAGGCATGAAATTGCTGTATGAAAAATCGCCCTTGCCATTATTTGCTGATGAGTCCTGTGTGGCTGAAAGCGATGTGGAAAAATGTGCGGATCATTTTCATGGCATCAATATCAAACTGACAAAATGCAGCGGCATTACACCTGCCAGGAGAATGATCAACAGAGCAAAGGAACTTGATATGCAAGTGATGGTGGGTTGTATGAATGAAAGTTCAGTGGGTACGGCTGCCATTGCACAATTGGCTCCCTTATTGGATGTGGTGGATATGGATGGCCCATTGCTGCTGAGTGAGGATATCGCAAAAGGTGTTACATTCGATCAGGGTAAAATACTGTACAACGAACTGCCAGGTCTGGGAATTGAAATTAACTGGTAACCCAATCTACTTACATGAATGAAAATAATGACTTAACCAGTAAGCCGGACGAAAAGAGTGATAATGCCGCTTCATTGCCACGGACTGCAATGAGCCTGATGTTTTTTGTACTGCTGTACTACTGGCTGTTTCAAAGCTGGACAGTTGTGATTGCGCTGATCATCGTTTTATTGATCCACGAATCAGGCCACTTTATTGCAATGAAATTTTTCGGATACAAAGGTGTAAACATGACCTTTGTGCCTTTTGTCGGTGCTTATGTTTCTGGCGAAGCCATGAGCCTGAGTAACCGGAATAAGATAATTGTTTTATTAGCTGGACCCGTACCTGGTATAATCATGGGTATTATTTTGCTGGTTTTGCATCATCAAAACCAGCAGGAAAATTTTTACTTATTTGCCATCGTTTTTTTACTTCAAAATACTTTTAATCTGTTGCCCATTTTGCCATTAGATGGGGGGCAGTTTTTCCAGGCCTTATTTTTTAATATCGGCCGCACCGTTCAGTTGGTTTTTTTATATGTTTTGCTGGCCTTATTCATTTTTGCAGCTTTTTATTGGGCACGTAACCAGGGGTATTTACTTTTTGCCCTGCTGGTCGCTTTTAAGATCAACCGAACGCATTACCTGCAAAGGGTACACAAAAAACTCGATGCATTAAATGTGGATTATGCCTGTAATTACGAGGATCTTACTGACGACGAGTACTGGCAGATAAGGAACACCGTAATAAGTGAAAATAGGCGACTAACAGGGCGATTTACAATGGAAGAATATGCAGACAATGAGCATGAACTGATCCCATACGTGGAAAAAGTATTGGTTGTTCCATTCGAGGACACACTAACTACCGCTCAGAAAGTATTTTTTTTATTGATTTGGGCAGCCGCTTTTGTATCACCTTTCCTGGTATGGAGCTGGCACAAGGGCGGGTTGTAAAATTTTTATTTGGTGAAGTAAACATTCTCCACTTATTTTGTGGAGTAAATGAAAAAAATCACTCACATACATCATCATCACCTATTACCAACAGGTAAGCTGTGCTGATATGTATGTATGAAACATATTTCAACGAGGGCTTACCAACTGGTGAGCCCTTTTTGTTTTCACCTAATGCAACTCTGTAAGCGGCTTTTGGCCCTGACGGCGGTTGGTAAATAAAAATAAAACACATGCTTAAAATAGCAGTTCAAAAATCAGGCAGGTTGTATGAAGATTCTGTAAAGCTTTTAAAAGAATGCGGCATTGAACTCAACAATGGTAACAAGCAGTTAAAAACAACCTCCTGTAATTTTCCGCTGGAAGTTTTTTTTCTCCGGGATGATGATATTCCCCAGTACGTTTTTGATGGCGTTGCAGATGTCGGTATAGTGGGCGAAAACGTACTGCTGGAAAAACAGAAGGATATTACCCTTGTCAGAAAATTGGGTTTTAGTAAATGCCGGTTAAGCATTGCTGTTCCAAAATCCTTTGAGTACAATTCCGTTCAGGATCTGAACAATTTGAAAATTGCCACAACTTATTCAAATATCCTGCAGGGTTTCTTAACCCGGAATAACAGCAATGCCGAAATACATGAGATCAGCGGATCGGTGGAAATAGCGCCGGGCATTGGTTTGGCTGATGCTATCTGTGACCTGGTTAGCAGCGGCAGTACTTTGTTCACAAATGGCTTGAAGGAAGTGGAAACGATTTTGTATTCAGAAGCTGTGCTGGCAGCCAATAAAAATTTATCTGCCGGAAAGCAAACCATACTTGATAAATTATTGTTCCGCATCAATGCTGTGAAAGCTGCAAAAAATAATAAATACATTATGTTGAACGCACCCAACAGCCAGCTGAAAAACATATTTACGTTACTGCCAGGCATGAAGAGCCCAACTGTAGTGCCCTTGGCAGAAGAAGGCTGGAGCAGCGTGCAGAGTGTGGTAAATGAAAACGAATTTTGGGAAGTGATAGAAAAGCTAAAGCAATTTGAAGCAGAAGGCATTATTGTGTTGCCGATAGAAAAGATGATTGTATAAACCCCCGGTCGGTACCGCAGGTCACACCGGTCGGCACCAAAGGTCAGAC
>JAKQJG010000164.1 GCA_029561305.1 Bacteroidota bacterium
CCTTGAAAAAGAGATTTTCAAGAGGCACAATATATTTTGCAGGCACTGGTTTTCCTGTAGCAGAATCAATGCCTGCTGCAGAGAGTAATGCAATCAATAGAAAAGCAATGATTTCACGACTGCAACCCGGCTCATCAATTACATTTGATAATTGTAACTATTGGGATGCTGAAAAGAAAATTGCAGTAAGCGTAAATAAAAAAATAAAACTGGGAATACCTAGTAAGTAATCTCCTCTCCATTCGCCCTAATCAGCAATTCTTTCTTCCCACTCTCCTCCACCTTTCCTATCACTTGTGCATCTATCTCAAAAGATTTGGCTGTATCAATCATCAATGCGGCATCTTCCGCACTACAATAAATTTCTAAGCGGCAACCCATGTTAAACACTTCATACATTTCTTTCCAGCTGCTGCCACTATTGTGTTTAATGATTTGAAATACAGGCGGTACCGGAAACAAATTATCTTTTACAATCTTAAAATCACCAGGCAAATATTTCATACACTTTGTTTGTCCGCCGCCGCTGCAATGGATAAGGCCATGGATCTTATCAAAGTGATTTTCTAACAATTGCTTTAATACCGGTGCGTAGGTTCTGGTTGGCGACAACAGCATTTGCCCAATTGAATATTGAATATTTACCAGGTCTGTAAGCCTGTTTTTCCCAATATAAACTACTTCATCCGGCAAATTATTATCATAACTCTCCTCAAAGTTCTCTGCATAAAATTTATGCAGCACATCGTGCCTGGCACTCGTTAATCCATTGCTACCGATACCGCTGTTATAAGTCGTTTCATAATTTGATTGTCCATAACTGGCCAACCCTACAATCACATCACCGGGTTTTATTTTATTATTACTGATGATCTTATCTTTTGGCCAGCGGCAGGTCATGGTGCCGTTTACCGCCACCGTTCTTACCACATCGCCCACATCAGCTGTTTCGCCTCCGAGATAATGAATGTGTACACCAAAACCTTTAAGCGTATCAAATAATTCCTGTGAGCCGCTGATGATTTGAGACAATACTTCACCCGGGATCAAATGCTTGTTGCGGTCGATGGTGCTGTTAAAAACGATATTATCATAAATGCCCACACAAAGCAAATCATCGAGGTTCATTACGATCGCATCCTGGGCGATGCCTTTCCAAACGGAAATATCACCAGTTTCTTTCCAATACAAATACGCCAATATACTTTTAGTGCCGGCACCATCCGCATGCATCACATTTACCCAATTATCATCTTGCCCCAGGTAATCAGGATATATTTTACAGAAGGCATTGGGAAAAAGACCCTGGTCAAGGTTTTTCGTAGCCGCATGCACTTCTTCTTTTTGGGCGGATACGCCTCGTTTAGAATATAAAGACATTGGTTTTTGTTTAATGAATCTTTTCTCTTTAAATCGTTTCCCGTTACTGGTTGCTCGTTGCTATGTTTCTCGTTACTGGTTGCTCGTTGGGCTGTTTCCCGTTGCAATGTTTCTCGTTACTGGTTGCTCGCTGAGCCGTTTCTCGTTCCTTGTTTCTCGTTTATCCGTTGCTCGTTGTCATGTTTCTCGTTGGGAGCCTGAGCATTTAAAATCTTTTACATTCTTTAGGCTCTCAACAACGAGAAACAAGTAACATATTTAACAAGTAACAAGAAACGCCGAAAGGCGGCAAGTTACAAAGCAAATAATCAATGGGCGGTAAGAAATTATCAATTAGTTTTGCACCACTTTTTATGACAGTACATACCGATATCCATCAACTGCCTGCGTTCAGGAATGCCGTGGTTACCATTGGCACTTTCGACGGCGTTCACAAAGGCCACCAGCAAATACTGAACCTGATGATCGAAGAGGCCAGGAAGGTAGATGGCGAAACCGTTATTATCACCTTTCATCCGCATCCCCGGCAGGTGATTGCAGCCAACCAAACAGAATTATTCTTATTGAATTCGCTTGAAGAAAAAAAAGCATTGCTGGAGAAATATGGAATTGACCACCTGGTGATCACGCCCTTTACAGAAGCATTTTCTTTACAGTCGGCTGAAGAATACATTGAAAATTTCCTGGTTAAAACATTTCACCCGCATTCCATCATTATTGGCCACGACCACCGTTTTGGTAAAAGCCGGAGCGGTGATTTTGCCTTGCTGGAAGAAAAGGGTAAAGAACTGCATTACCTGGTGAAAGAGATCCCTGAATTTATGCTGCAGGAAAATACCATCAGCAGCACCATCATCCGGCAGTCGCTGCAAAAAGGGAATATTGATGCTGCCAATGAATGTCTCGGGTATCCTTATTTTTTCAGCGGCACTGTAATTGAAGGAAATAAACTTGGACGTACAATTGGTTATCCAACGGCCAACCTGCAGATAACAGAAGATAAAAAATTGATACCGGGTAATGGGGTATATGC